>JAXMJU010000150.1:0-3508 GCA_034376265.1 Sulfuritalea sp. | reverse complement strand
CGCGGCGCTGTGGCCGGCCGCCGGCTTGCGCGTGGTGCGCAGCGGCGAGCAACAGATCGGCTTCGCCGCTGCCGGCTGGCAGGCCCTGGCCGACAGGCTGCTGGCGGCGCTGGCGACGGAACACCAGCGCGCCCCCGACATGGTCGGCGTCGAGCGCGAGCGCCTGCGCCGGCTGACCCTGCCGACGCTGGAACGCGCCGCCTTCGACGCGCTGGTGGCCGAGCTGCTGGCAAGCGGACACCTGGCCGCCGCGCGCGCCTGGTTGCATCTGCCCGAACACCAGGCCAGTCTCGCCGCCGGCGACCGCGAGCTGTTTGCCGTGCTGCAGCCGCTGCTCTCCGCACAGCCCTTTGGTCCGCCGCGTGTGCGCGATGTGGCCAGGGCGTCGGGCACCGCCGAGGACGTGGTGCGCCAGTTGTTCCGCCGCGTGGCGCGGGCCGGCGAACTGTATCCGGTGGCGCACGACCATTACTTCACCGCCGAGGCAGTGGCACAGCTCGCCGCCATCGTCGCCGAACTCAACGCGGAAAATTCCGCGGCGCGCGCCGCCGATCTGCGCGACCGCATCGGCGGCGGACGCAAGGTGGCGATCCACATCCTCGAATTCTTCGATCGCATCGGCTACACTCGCCGCGTCCGCGACGAGCACCTGTTGCGCAGCCGCGACATCCCTCCGGAGTGGCTGTCACGATGATTTTCAACAACGGAAGAGAACGTTCCCCGGTGGGGCGGCCGGTCTTCAAAACCGGCAGGGGTCGCCATGCGGTCCCGGGTGGGTTCGACTCCCGCTCTCTTCCGCCAATCCCTTCGTCATGAAAACACCTTTCCGCGGCGCCGTGCCCGACGGCCTGCTCTACCATCCGCAATACGACATGTGGGTGAGGCGCGAGGGCGCCGAGGTGCTGATCGGCGCCAGCGCCTTCGGCATCTTCCTCGCCGGCGAGATCATCGGCTTCACCGCCAAGCCGAAGGGCGCCGAAGTGGCGCTGGGCCGCAGCCTGGGTACGGTCGAATGCGCCAAGACCGTGCTCGCCGTGCATGCGCCATTGTCATTGGTGCTGCTGGAGGGCAACGAAGCGGCCGAAGAGCGGCCGGCCGTGATCAACCGCGATCCTTATCATGCCGGCTGGATGGCGCGCGGCCGGCCCACCGCATGGGAAGCCGAGCACGGCCGCTTGCTCGATGCGGCGGCCTACCGCGCCCACATCCGGCGCAGCGAACCGGAGGCGGAATTCCTGTGAACGACAGCGGCAGCCGGCATCTGAAAAAGCTTGCCATCCTGGTCTGGTCGGCCACGCCGGAACGGCCCCAGCTCTGCGCCACGCCCTTCGTGCATGCGGCGGCGGCGGCGGCCTTCGACTGCGAAGTCGAGATCCACTTCGCCGGTCCTGCCGTGCGCCTGCTGGTGGCCGGAGTCGCCGAATCGCTGCGGCCCTGGCCGGGCATCGACACCTCGATTTACCACATGATGCGGCAGGCGGCGAATCTCGATGTCAGCTTTCGCGCCTGCGCCATGGCCATGGGCGCGCTGGTCGGCGAGGACGAAGCGCTGATTGCCGAATATGCCGGACCAATAGCCGCCAGCGCCTTCGTCGATCGCACGCTCGATCCGGAATGGGCGACCCTGGTCTACTGAATGCAAGAGTTGGCGCTGGCGCCACGGCGATGCTGGCGCGAGTTCGCTAGCCGCCGTCGCCGGGCTCAGTCCCCCGCCGGCTTCCCCTGCGTTGCCGCCAGATCTTCAGGCGTATTGATATTGGCGAAGGCAGCCATATCCTCGAAATCAACCGCGACACAGCCGACTTCGGCGAACCAGGTTTCCAGCCGGCGTCCGCCGCCGTGCAAATAGGCTTCGAGCACGGGAAGTACGTCGCGTCGCAGCAGCGCGAACACCGGTTGCAGGCGGCCGTCGCAGCGCGCCACGGCGACTCTGGCCGGGCTCGTCGCAAGTGCGGCGGAAAGGCGGCGCGCGAGGTCGTCGGGGAAGAACGGCGAATCGCAGGGCACGGTCAACAGCCAGGGCGTCGTGCTCGCCAGCAAGCCGGCATGGATCCCGGCCAGCGGCCCGGAATAGCCCCCGATTTCGTCGCTCACCACGGGCAGGCCATAGGCCCGCCACTGCTCAAGTTGGCGATTGGCATTGATCAGCAGCGCGCCCACCTGGGGCCGCAGGCGCTCCAGCACCCGGCTCGCCATCGGCGCCCCGTCGAGCGCCAGCAGACCCTTGTCGACGCCACCCATGCGCCGCCCCATGCCGCCCGCGAGCAGGAGGCCGGTGATGTCGGCAGTGCGGATTTCCAGCGGATTTGACATGGGGGTCGTTTTTACCTTCGCCTGGTTATCTTGTTCAGAAGGGACGGCCGGACACGGCCAGGATGACGCATTGTGCCGGAAGTCAAATCGATGAGCTTTGCATACCAGGCATTTTGTCGAATTCCATTCCATGGCAATCGCCGCAGAACGAGGCTGACGCCGCTTTCGCCCGCGAAAGCCCGGAGGAAGCGACTCGAAGCTGCATGCTCGTCGCTCGCTGCGCCGAGGCTAGCACCGCCGAACGGGGCCTCTACCTCGCGCGCCGCTGCGGCGTCACCCTGATCGGCCGCGCCCGCAGGCAGCGTTTCCCGGTCTGCAACGATCCGCAAAGAATCGATTTCAACGCCTGACGCTTGTCCAAGAGTTGGCGCTGGCGCCACGGCGATGAATCCGTCCCTGGCGTCTGGCGCCGGCCAAAATAAATGGAGGCCGATATGTCATTGTCCATGTTGCGCAAATTCATTTCGGCACTGCTCCTGCTGCTGCCCATGCTTGCGTCGGCGGCCCTGCCGCCGGTCGAAGCGCGGGTCCGTTACATGGCGCTGGGCGACAGCCTGGCGGCCGGTTACAAGGCGATGCCGGCGACCAAGGGTTACGTCTTTCAGCTTTATCTGGACGAAGTGTTCGGCCGCCTGAACGAAACGGTGTTCGACAACGCTGCGGTGCCGGGCGCCACCAGCGACGACCAGCTGCACTTCCAGTTGCCGCAGGTGCCGCGTTTCCGGCCGACCGTGGTCACCCTGTCGATCGGCGGCAATGATCTGTTGTCGCTGCTCGGTGACGCGCCGCCGACGCAGTCGCAAGTGCTGGCGGTGCTGACCCGGTACGGCAACAACCTCGGCCAGACCCTGGCCAGCCTTTGTTTCCAAATGCCGACGAGCGGCCAGATCTATCTCCACAGCCTCTACGACATCCCGCAGATTCCGCCTGCCGCAGCGGTGGTGCCGCTGTTCAATGCCGCCTTGGCCGGCGTCATCGCCAGCGTGCGGCAGTTGCCGCAGTGCGGCGACAAGACCATCGCTGTGGCCGACGTGTTCGGCGCCTTCGCCGGCCAGGATGGACTGCTGTTGATCGAACGCTTTGAAAAGAAGGGTTTCGAAAATACCTTCGAGGTCCATCCCACCAACCAGGGCCATCGCGTGATCGAAGACGCCTTCCGCGCCGTCATCGGGCGTTGAGATTAGTTACAAAGTTC
>JAXMJU010000149.1:0-3847 GCA_034376265.1 Sulfuritalea sp. | reverse complement strand
CAAGAAGGATTGGGAGAACGCCAACCTGTGGGCCGAGCAGATCTGGCAATACCAGGTCAAGACCGCCGACCTCGGTTTGCGCGCCAAGACCTACCTGGAGCAAAACGGCGCCAAGAAGGTCAAGTGAGCCGGCTCCCCGGCCCTTGCGCCGGGGAGGCTATCCCCTGATCGAATGAGATAGATCAAGGCGGGTGAGGGGAAAGCTGAGTACCTTTGTCATACCTGCTGGATTCGGCGCGATGCCTGCTTTTGCGGGCATCGCCCACACTGAAACTCCGCTACGTTGTGTTTTTTACGAAAGGAATGACAATGAAATTAGGATTGATCCTCGCGGCGGCCGCTGCGGTTTCCTTCGCCGCGCCGGTTCTGGCCGACGGCAAGGCGCTTTACCTGGAAAAGACTTGCGTCGCCTGTCACGGCAAGGATGCGAAGAAGCCCTTGACGCCGGAGTATCCGCGGCTGGCGGGGCAGAACGCCAAGTACGCCGAGCGGCAGATGCTGGACATCAAGAGTGGCGCGCGCGCCAACGGCAATGCGGCAGCGATGAAAGGTGTCATGCACTTGGTTACCGAGGCGGAGATCAAGGAACTGGCGAAGTATCTCTCGGAGATCAAATAGCCGGCTGAGCGGCGCTGCGTCATGCAGGAAAACACGGGCTTTGATGGATATCAATGAACTCTTATATACCTGTGCCACCATGACTCAGCCATTAAATACTGACAAGGAAACCAACATGTACAAGGCATTGACACTCGCGCTCTCGATGGCGCTGATTCCCGCATTCGCCATGGCCGGGCCACCGCCCGAAAAGAAGGCCGGCATCGAATCCAAGGACTACAAATGGAACGCCCAGGAGGGCGAGAAGATCGAAGCCTTGCAGAAAAAAGGCAATGCGAAAGAAGGCAGGGATGGCTACGAGGTTTGCGGCGCCTGCCATCTGCCGTCCGGTGCCGGCCGTCCCGATGGCACCTTCCCGCAACTGGCCGGTCAGCACACGACGGTGCTGATCAAGCAGATGGCCGACATTCGCGCCGGCCTGCGCGACAACCCGACTATGTATCCGTTTGCCAAGGAACTGGTCGATGCGCAGGAGCTTGCCAACGTCGCGGCCTATATCGAGAAACTGTGCATCCCGGTGGACCACGGCAAGTACGAGGGCGCCGACGCCGCCAAGCAGGTCGCCGACGGCAAGACGATGTACGAGAAGGAATGCATCGAATGCCACAAGGCCAACGGCGAGGGCGTCAAGGACAAGTTCTATCCCGTGCTGGCAGGTCAGCACTACAAGTACCTGCTGCGCCAGATGACCGAGATCCGTGACGGCAAGCGCCGCAATGCCAATCCGGACATGGTCAAGATCATCAAGAAGTACGATGACAAGCAACTGGTGGCGATTTCGGCCTATCAGTCCAGCCTGACCATGCCCGGGTCGATGTGCAAGCCCGCGGCCAAGGGCGGCAAGAAGAAATAGGCGAGAAATAAGCGGTCAATCCGCGCTTTCCGCGCGCCGGCCCCTGCCGGGGCGCGGAAAATCTCCAGCCGGCCCGCAATCCACTCCCCCATACAGAGAACAAAATGCTAGACCAAAAAAAGCAGAACCTGCTGATCCGCGGCCTGACCCTGGTGGCGCTGGTGGCCTTGATCGCCGCCTACTTTGCGCCGATCTGGTGGGTTTCGCTGACGGCGCCGAACTACCCCAAGGACGCCTTTCCCGACGGCATTCGCATCCACTTTCACTTCAACGGCGTGTTCAACGGCTGCACGGCGGTCGGCAAGGGCACCCGCATGGGCAGCGAAACCTTGCAGGCCGACATGGGCGAGGACACTCCTCGCTACAATCCGATCCTGGACAAGGACAAGGACGTGAACAAGGAGGCGAAGAGCCTCGACTGCGTCCACGAAATGAACACCATCAACCACTACGTGGGCATGTATCCGATCGATACGGGCTCTCCGGTCGAACTGCGTTTGTCGAAGTTCCTCTTCGGCTGGTTCGCCGTTATGCTGCTGGGATTCATGGCGACCGAGCGCAGGAATCAGCTGAAGATTCTCGGCGTCGGTTTCGCTGCGGTTGCCGCGTGGATGGTGGTCGACCAGGTCGTCATGGGTCAGCTGGACGCCTTTGCTGCCCACTACTATCACGAGGCGAGTTCTTTCTTCAATCAGCCCGACGTGCTGGACCGCTGGAAGGCCAATCTGATACTCGCCACCCAGGTGTCGATGGCCGGGATCGTCGCGGCGATGCTGATCGTCCTGCTGGGGGTCTGGAAGATTCCCCGCTTCTCGCTCCTGCTGCCTCTGGCTCCCGCCTTGCTGCCGCTCTTCTTCGTCATCGACTATGCCGGCTGGCTGTGGTTCTTCGGCCACAACATGCACCCCTGGGGCGCTTTCACGGTCAAGCCGTTCATGCCCACCGTATTCGGCGAGGGCAAGGTGGCGCAGTTCTCGACCTTCTCCTATCCCTACTGGGGCTACGCGCTGCTGCTGGTCGTGTTCGGCTGCCTGATGATGGCGCTGCTGCTGCGCCGCCGGCAGATGCGCGAGTCCTAGGGGTGCAGCCATGAAACTGAAACGCTGGCTGGCGCTGTTGCCGGCCTTGCTGCTCGGTGTCTCATCGCTGCTGGTGGCGCGTCCGGCCGACCGCGACGACGACAAGCCGCCCAGTCTGGGGGCGACCGCGGATCTGTCCACGGCGCCCCGGGTCGGCGTCGATCGGCCCAAGCCCACCTATATGCTGTACCAGCGCGACAAGCGCGTGCATGGCCTGAAGCCCTTCCAGCTCCTGGTCGATGCGGCGCCGGCCGGTTCGACCCTGAGGCCGCCGCCGGGAAGCTATGCTGGCCCGGTGGTGATGACCAAACCGCTGGTGATCGAAGGCGCAGGATCGGTGACGATCGATGCCGGCGACAAGGGCACGGTGTTTTCGCTGCAAACCGACGGCGCCGTCCTGCGCGGGCTGCACCTGACCGGCTCCGGCGATTCGCACGACACCGACGATTCCTGCCTCGATGTGCGTGGTCACCGTAACGTCATCGAGAACCTGGTGATCGACAACTG
Organism: Sulfuritalea sp.; assembly: GCA_034376265.1. Lineage (GTDB taxonomy): Bacteria > Pseudomonadota > Gammaproteobacteria > Burkholderiales > Rhodocyclaceae > Sulfuritalea. Next base: position 790 of record JAXMJU010000149.1, on the reverse strand, counting down.
CCTGTTCGGCATCGACCTCAAGCAGTCGAGCGACAGCATCGTCAAAAGCAACAAGATACGTTCCAAGCCGCGCGATCTGGGCGTGCGCGGCGACGGCCTGCGGCTCTGGTACAGCGATCGCAACCTGATCGAGGGCAATGAAATCTCCGATTCGCGCGACATGGTGGCTTGGTATTCCCACGACAACATCTATCGCGGCAACATTGGCACGCGCAGCCGTTACTCGATCCACTTCATGTTCGCCAACAACAACGTGGTCGAGAACAACCGCTTCTACGACAATTCGGTGGGGGTCTATTTCATGTACACCGAGGGCGGCGTGCTGAAGAACAACCTGATTTCCCACGCCAACGGCGCAACCGGAATGGCGATCGGCTTCAAGGAAGCGAGCAATACGGTGATCGAAGGCAACGAGATCGTTTATTGCGCCGTCGGCATCGGTTCCGACCTGTCGCCCTTCCAGCCCGACAGCACGATCTGGGTGCGCAACAACCGCTTCGCCTACAACGGCATCGCCATCAAGCTGACCTCAGAACTCGGCGGCAATGTCGTCACCGACAATGTCTTCGAAGGCAACCTGACCAACGTGGTGCAGGCCGGTCGCGGCAGCTCCGGCCACAACCAATGGCGCGGCAACTACTGGGACGACTACCAGGGCTTCGACCGCGACGGCAACGGCACCGGCGACACGCCCTACGAGCTCTACGCCTATGCCGATCAGATATGGATCGAAATGCCGCCGGCACGTTTCTTCAAGACCGCGCCGGTTATGGAACTGCTGGATTTCCTC
>JAXMJU010000148.1:0-4415 GCA_034376265.1 Sulfuritalea sp. | reverse complement strand
CAAGAAGGATTGGGAGAACGCCAACCTGTGGGCCGAGCAGATCTGGCAATACCAGGTCAAGACCGCCGACCTCGGTTTGCGCGCCAAGACCTACCTGGAGCAAAACGGCGCCAAGAAGGTCAAGTGAGCCGGCTCCCCGGCGCTCCGCGCCGGGGAGGCTTTCCATTGATCGAATGAGATAGATCAAAGCAGGTCGCCGAGGGCAGAGTTACTCTGCCCTCGTTTGCTTTTTAGAGACGGAATCAATCGCATCGACCCATGATTTCGATCCAATGACGTGATTGTGCGCAAGCTATCCCTGATCGTCGGCCCCGCGGCACTCGCCCTGGCGATCGCCCTGTGGACAGCGCTGGCGGTTTTTTCCTTGTGGACCCAGCGTCAGCAACTGAATCGCACCGCGACCGCGCTGGCCAAGATCGACGCCATCGCCAATCTGCGCAAGGATATGGCGATCCGCAAGTGGGCTGATACGCTGGGCGGCGTTTACGTCAATGAAGCCAAGATACCCAATCTCGAATCGCTGGATGAGCAGGAGCGCATGGCGGTGACGCGCAGTACCGGCGAAAACCTGACGCTGGTTTCGATCGCACCCATCCATATCCTGCTGGCTATCCAGGAGATCAGCCAGAAGACCTATGGCACCAAGGAACGGTTGACCTCGCTGCAGCTGCGCAATCGCGCCAATGCGCCGGACGAATGGGAAACCAATGCGCTGAAGGCCTTGCAGGGCGGTGCCGAAATCGCCACCGAGGCCATGCCGAAGAAGGCCGGCGGTCACGGCCTGCTGCGGGTGATGATTCCGATGAAAATGGACGAAGAGTGCCTGGAATGCCATCGCGATACCCTGGTGCCGGTCGGCGGGCTGCGCGGCGGCGCCAGCATATCGATCGACCTGAACACCTACCGCACCGCGCAGGAACCCACCTGGCGCACCATCCAGTACTGGCACTTCGGCATCTGGCTGCTCGGGCTGACGACCATCTATGCCTTCTGGTTCGTCGCCCGCCGCCGCACCGTGGAACAGGCCAGGCTGGAAGCCGATCGGCGCGAGAACGAGACCGCCTTCGCCGCCATGGCCGAGGGTGCCGTCATTACCGACGCCGAGGGCCGCATCCTCTGGGTCAATGACGCGTTCTGCGCCATCTACGGCTATACCCGTGCCGAGGTGATCGGCCAGAATCCGCGCATCCTCAAGTCCGGTCGCCACGATGCGGCGTTCTACAGCGAGTTCTGGCGGCAACTGATCGAGACCGGCCACTGGCGCGGCGAAGTGTGGAACAAGCGCAAGACCGGCGAGATATTTCCCGAGGAACTGTCGATCCAGGCCCTGCGTGGTCCCGACGGCCGGATACTGCGCTTCATTTCGATTTTTTCCGACATCACCGAGCGCAAGCGCAATGAAGACGAATTGCGTAAGCAGCGTCAGCAGCTGGTGGAATCCGAGACCCGGCTCAGGGATCTTGCCGAGTTCCTGCAGACCGTGCGCGAGGAGGAACGGGCCCGCATCGCGCGCGAGCTGCACGACGAGATGGGACAGGCGCTGACGGCGCTGCGCATCGACCTCGGCTGGCTGCGCAGCAAGTGCCAGCCGCTCGGCACGCCCACGGTCGAGCGCGTCGGTTCGGCGCTCGGCGTGGTCGAACACAGCATCGTTTCCCTGCGGCGGATTTCAGAGGATTTGCGCCCGGCAATGCTCGACAGCCTGGGCCTGGCCGCCGCCGTCGAGCATCACGTGACGAAGTTCTCGGAGCGCACCGGCATTGCCTGTCGCCTGAGCATGAACCGTGAAGAGTTCGAACTCGACGACCGCCTGGCGACGACGGTGTTCCGCATCGTTCAGGAAACCCTGACCAACGTTGCCCGCCATGCCGGCGCCAGCGAGGTTTCGTTGCGGATCGACGAAGTCGAAGACGGCATCCGCCTGACCATAGAGGACAACGGCCGCGGCATTGCGGATGCCAAGGACAAGAAGACATTCGGTCTGCTCGGCATGCGCGAGCGCGTCGCCATGCTCGGCGGTCGCCTGGAAATCCATAGCCGGCCCGGCAAGGGTACCCGCATCGCGGGCTGGCTGCCCCGTCAGAAGGCAACAGCACCATGATCAGAATACTCATCGTCGATGACCACGCCATTCTGCGCGCGGGACTCAAGCACCTGCTGTCCGAATCCGCCGACATCGTGGTGGCGGGCGAGGCCGGAAACGGCGTCGATGCCCTGGCATTGGCCCGCAGCGGCGCCTGGGATGCGATGGTGCTGGACATGACCATGCCGGGCAAGAGCGGCGTCGAGCTGATCAAGCAGATCAAGGCGGAGAATCCCAAGCTGCCGGTGCTCGTGCTCAGCATGTATGCCGAGGACATCTATGCCGTGCGTGCGCTGCGCGCCGGCGCCTCGGGTTACCTGTGCAAGGACAATGCCGAAACGCAACTGGAGCAGGCCATACGCAAGGTGGCGGCCGGCGGCCTGTACATCAATCCGGCGGTGGCGGAGAAGTTGGCGGTCGAAGTTCTCGGCGCCACGGGGACCTCGTCCGAAGTCCTGCCGCACACCCGTCTCTCCGACCGCGAATACCAGGTACTGCGCCACATCGCCGCCGGCCTCGGCGTCACCGAAATCGGCCGGCTGCTGAATCTGAGCGTGAAGACGGTCAGTACGCACAAGGCCCATGCCATGAGGAAAATGGGCTTCGCCAACACTTCGGAACTGATCCAGTACGCGCTAAGGCACGATCTGCTGGATCAGAAGGGCGATCAGTTTCCCGTAGGGTAGGAATCGTCCTATGCCTGCAGGGCGGATTCCTATGGGATAAATCATCCGCCGCCGACTTCCGCCCCGGACCTGCGTAGCGGATCATTCGTGCAGTGCGTCAATTCGCCGCAGACGTGAAACTCCAGTGTGCGGCAGCGCACAGACAGCGCCTCATTGAAACCCTATTTTCGCGCTGGCGAATTTGCAGCGGTGGCGATCAGGAAGTGCGCAGGTATCGGATGCCTTCAGGAAGTATCAACCGGAATGGGAGCGAAACGATGAAAAAGTTTAACAAGCAAGCCGGCTCGTGGCTAATAGCGGCGGGGTTGGGGCTGGCGGCAGGCGCGGCGTGGTCGGCGGACAGCCTGCAGGACGTGCTGAAAGCGCGGGGATTGAGCCAGCAGGACCTGCTGGCGGCGGCGAAGACCTACGTACCGACCGGCAAGCGCGACGAATTCGTCGCCTTCAGCTCGGGCGGGCAATCGGGGCAGGTCATCGTCTATGCGATCCCCTCGATGCGCATCCTCAAATACATCGGCGTGTTCACCCCGGAACCGTGGCAGGGCTACGGCTTCGACGAAAGCTCGAAAAAAGTCCTGGCCGGCGGGAAGATCGACGGCAAGGACATCACCTGGGGCGACACCCACCACCCGGCCATCTCCGAAACCAACGGCGAATACGACGGCCAGTTCCTGTTCATCAACGACAAGGCCAACCCGCGCCTGGCAGTGGTTGACCTGCGCGACTTCGAGACCAAGCAGATCGTCGTGAACCCGATCTTCAAGTCCGAACACGGCGGCGCCTTCGTCACCTCGAATACCGAATACATCATCGAAGCCGCCCAGTACGCCTCGCCGCTGGAGAACAAGAAGTTCTTCCCGCTCGAAGAATTCAACGAGAAGTATCGTGGCGGCATCACCTACTGGAAGTTCGACCGCAAGGAAGGCCGCATCGACACCGCGAAGTCGTTCTCGCTCGAACTGCCGCCCTACTCGCAGGACCTGTCCGACGCCGGCAAGGGCCCGTCCGACGGCTGGTCCTTCACCAACTCCTTCTGTACCGAGCGCTACGTCGGCGGCATCGAGAAAGGCCGTCCGCCGTACGAAGCCGGCTGTTCCGCCAAGGACACCGACTACCTGCACGTGATCAACTGGAAGAAGGCCGCCGAACTGGTCGCCGCTGGCAAGGCGAAGAAGATCAACGGCCACAACGTGCTGATGATGGAAACCGCGATCAAGGAAGGCATCCTGTTCCTGGTGCCCGAGCCCAAGTCGCCGCACGGCGTCGATGTCACCCCGGACGGCAAGCTGCTGACCGTCGCCGGCAAGCTCGACACGCACGTGTCCGTCTATTCCTTCGAGAAGATCCAGGCCGCGATCAAGGCCGGCAAGTTCGAATCCAAGGACCCCTACGGCATTCCGGTGATCGGCATGAAGGATGCACTGCACACGCAGGTATCGCTGGGCCTGGGTCCCTTGCATACCCAGTACGACAGCAAGCAATGCGTGGCCTACACCTCGCTGTATGTCGACTCGCAAGTGGCCAAGTGGAACTACTGCGAAGGCAAGGTGCTGGACAAGATCAGCGTGCATTACAACATTGGCCACCTGATGACCATGGAAGGCGATTCGACCAAGCCGGCCGGCAAGTACCTGGTGGCGCTGAAC
>JAXMJU010000147.1:0-5351 GCA_034376265.1 Sulfuritalea sp. | reverse complement strand
CAGCGCCCGCGCCGGCGAAGAACGCGGCGCCCTCAACTCGCTCGGCATGGCGGCCGGGGTAGTCGTCAGTTTCGCCGTGCCGGTGTGGATCGTCTATGTCCGGGCGGATATCAACCCGTGGATTCTGGCGGTCTGCCTGATCTATTTGGGTGGCGTGAAGATGTTCGCGGCGTGGCTTCGGTCGCTCGCGGATCGAAAGTTACTCGGGCCTGCTGCGCCGCCGCTGCCGGCAATACCAGCGCCAGAGGTCAAGACGATTACCACCACGGAAACAAAGACCGGAGGAATATGACCCCTCACGAACTGCTCGACCTCGCAATCATTCCAGCCTTTCGGCTGCTACCGGAAAACATGGACAGCAATGCAGCCTTGGCGATGTGCGTTGCCATTGCCATGCAGGAATCCCGTATCCAGCATCGCCGGCAGATCGGCGGGCCCGCTCATGGATACTGGCAGTTTGAGCAGGGCGGCGGGGTCCGGGGCGTGCTGACCCATCCAAAGAGCCAGCCCGGGATCCGGACCGTCCTCGAGGCGCTGGACTACGATCCGGCATCGGACCCGGCTGCCTGCTACGCTGCCATCGAGCATAACGACATCCTCGCCGCGGCGTTCGCCCGGCTGCTGCTCTACACCCTGCCAGACACCCTGCCGGCCCGGAATGCGCCGGGGGTTGGTTGGACGCAATATCAGAATGCATGGCGACCTGGGCGCCCCCATCGAGAGACTTTCGACGCCTTTTTTGAGCAAGCTTGGGATATAGTTTCGTGATGAACAGGGCTGAAGCCATCGCATCAGGCGCGAAACAATACAACGGGAAATTGTGTGCGGAACACCCCGCTATCAATGGCCAGCGCCGGCTCTCTAGCGCGACCTGCGTGGAATGCGACAAGCACAAGGTGAGGCAATGGGCCGCGCAGAATCAAGAGTACATAAAGCAGTACAAGCGCGACTATAGAGCGGGGCACAAAGCGAAACTCGCCGCGAGTGACAAGGCGAGGGCGAACGATCCGGTGAAACGGCCTGCCTATCTTGAACGTCAGCGTAATTACAGCAAGGCGAGGCCAGAAAAAGAAAGGGAGAGAAGCGCCCTGCGCCGGAAAGACCCTGAGTATAAAGCGAAGCAACTGGCGGCAAAGCGCCGGTGGCGCACTGAACATCGAGACCAGCATCGCGCGACCAACAGAGCATATGATGCTGGGCAGTTACGAGAGAACCTACAGCGACGGATTTCAAAGAATCTGCGGCACCGTATCTGCAAAGCGATGATGGGGAAAACTCGCGGGGTTTCAGCGGTGCGCGATTTAGGTATTAGCATTTCAGAATTCCGCGACCACATTCAACGGCAATTCGCTCCCGGTATGTCGTGGGAGAACTATGGTCAGTGGCATCTTGACCACAAAAAACCACTCAAAGCCTTTGACCTTACTGACATTGAGCAGGCACGCGTCGCATGTCACTTTACGAACTACCAGCCGTTGTGGGCCGAGGACAACATCAGGAAGCATTGCAAATGAAGCCGCATAATGAGACTTGGAACGGCTATTTCGATACGGCTTGGGAAGTGGTGACGTAATGCCCTGGTCCCTGCGCAAACAGCGCGGCATCGCGCTCAATCTGATCCTGTACGGCATCGCCGCGGCCGCAGTCCTGGCCGCTATTTGGGGAGCTTACGCATATGTCGATCACACCTGGGAAACAAGTGCAGGCATCAGTCGCGGTGAGAAAGCGGTCCGGGCACAGTGGGACGAAGCGAACCGGCGGGCCAAAGACGAAGCGGACGCCGCCCGGGATGAGCGTGCTCGACTTGCTGCAGCCCAAAGCGCCCGGCTTGCCGATGCCGAAGGGCGGGCTCGGGAAGCAGATAGCCGCTGGCGTACCGCCCGCGCCGCAGCTGCCCGGGCCCGGGTTCCGCTCGTGGTGTCGGAATGTATTGAGCCGGATCGAGGCGTGCCTGCACCGGCAGGGGGTGGGCTGCGTATGGCCACTAGCCTTCGTTTTACTGCTCAATGGCTGTCCGAGTGGGATGCAGCCTGGCTCGACCAAGCCGGACAACCCGTTTGGCCAGATCCCGGAATCGCTGCTGCAGAGGCCAGCCAAGCCAGTACCATTGGACCCGAAGAAGTCCTCACCAACCACCAAATCAACGCCGCCAGCTGCTCTGAGGACCGGCGCCGGTACGGGAACCTGATCGACCTGCTGGAAAAGCTGCGGGCCCGCTGAATCCTGCCCGCCCGCTTGCCAGCCTTGGCCGGGCTAGCCGTTCACCCCTCCGGCAGTGCCCCAAGGCAGGCCGGGCGTGGAGGCTCCCGTAAAGGTCCAAATTCGCGGCCTTCCCCCACCATTCCCCCACTTCGCGCCGTTTCTGCTATTTTCAGCCCATCCGGGCCTGCGCCGTCGTCTATGGCGCTGGTGCGACCAATCGTGACCATGGGTCTTGAAAACCGGCAGGGGCGCAAGTTCCTCGAGGGTTCGAATCCCTCACCTTCCGCCAGTATCAATGCGGTTCCCCGGGCACTATGCGGCCTTCTTTTTCCGTCCGGGTTTCCCCCTTATTTCCCCCAAGTGCGGCAGCGTTGCCACGGCGTCGACCAGGTGCGCCGGCGCCAGATGGCTGTATCGGTTGGTGACCGCGAGCGACGAGTGTCCGAGCAGATCCCGTACCGCCGTGATCGGCTGGCCGGCCTGCATCAGCCAGGAGGCGTAGGTATGCCTCAGATCGTGCCAGTGGACGTGAGCGAGCTTGGCAACCTTGCGGGCGGCAATGAACCGGTCCCGCAGCTGGTCTCGGCTGAGTGCCCAAGGAAGTCGTCGACCGGCGATCTTGACGGCTTCCGGAGGTAGCGGGATTCCTCGCGGCCGGCCGCTCTTCGTGCTCGAGCCGAGGATCAGCAACCCGTCCCGGATCTGGTCCGGCTGCAGGGCCAGCATTTCGGCCAGCCGCAGGCCGGTCAGGGCGGCAAAGCGGATCATGTCGGCGGTCACCGCGTCGGCGGCGCCGGCCAGGCGCTGGACCTGCGCCAGCGTCAGGTAGACGTGCCGCTCCGAGTACTCGGGAAGCAGGACGACCCGGCGCCCAAGTGGCAGATCGGTCCAGCCCCATCTTTCGCACAGGTTACCGACCCGCCTCAGCAGGGCGACGTAGCGGTTGATCGTGGGGGCGGTCAATCCTTCCTTTTGGCCATCGCGCTTGATCTGCTCGGCGACGTTGATGATCTCGCCCAGGTGCTTCCCGGCGGTGTATTCGCGCAGGACGGCGAAACGGTAACGCAGGTCGCGCGGCCAGGACTTCAGTTTGTCGGCACCGGTGGCAACCCATTGATCCAGCGCCTCGTCGATCAGTCGTTCGGGCTTCCGACCACACGCAAGGTCGATCGCCGAGCGGCGGATCGAAGTTTCGAGCGCCCGCGCGTCGGCTCTGGTTGCCGTGGGCGGAAGTGTTTGCTCAATGCGCTTGCCACGTCCGACACGGACGCGGACTTCCCATCTATTCCCCTTGCGGCGGATTGACACCCGATCTCCCTTTGCGCCGCAATATACCGTTCAAGCTCGTCCGGCGCAACGAGGCGCACCGAACGGATGTGCACGATCGTCAGGCGCCCGTCTCTGGCCTCGCGCTCGAGCGTGCGCACCGAAACCCGGCAGCGCTGGGCGGCTTCGGCCAGCGTGAGCAACGGGGCGTTCAGGCTCACGTCGCCTGTTCCTGTCGATTGGCGATCTCCAAAAGAACGGCCGCATGACACACGTCCGGTTCGCCTGGTTTGGGTAGCGGGCACCAGCAAGCCAAATCCCGCCCACGCAATTCCCGCCGAATATCGGCTTCGGTCGGCATTCCTCCACCGGTGCCGATGAACATGGAATACCGGTCGACACAAGCCTGGGCAGTATCGAACCTATCTCCATCCGGACCGTCTTTCCCAACCGGCCACGGATTGCCCCACTTTCCTGGCCGCGCACAATTCACCGCGCCGGGCGGCATATGCCAGCCTTTCTTGCGTGAAAGCTGGATGCGTTGTGGGGCGTTCAGGCTCACCGATCCCCCCCGGCGCATTTCATCGGCCCACTCTTTTGCAAACGCATGATTGCCAGATGTCGGCGTCTTGGTGCGGTCGGTGGTCATGGCACGCTCCATGCATCCTCGTAAATTTCAGTTGGACGTCCTGGATCTGTCCCCCAACTTGGATTCCAGTTAGCGCGTATTGAGGCTGCAATAGTTGGGTCGCCGCCTTGCTCAACGAATCGCGCAAGCATTTCACGCATAGCCTGTAAGCCGCCAACAAAAAATTCTTCGGCGCGTTCTTCGGTAACGTAGCCTTCGGGACCAATATCTCCTTCATCACCAAACACTTCCAAACTCATAATATTTTCTCCTTCTCCCCGCCGTCATCGGTGAGTGAGGGCGTTGATGCGTTCGATAATATTGTGTCCGTCGCGCCAGTTTAGATCGTGACGCTGCGCTTTATTCAGGATGTAATTGCGAGCATCAGCCAGTACTCCACGCGTCCGCTCGAACATGGTGGCTGCGCGGGACTCGGCGGCACTTAGTTCGCGCTTTATGTCAGCTAACTCATCTTGAACTTCGGCAAGCTGCAACACCAACTCGCTGCTCCAGCCAGTTCCGTTGCATAAGGAACATTCTATTTCCCCGGTAACGTGATTGTCGATAAGACCGCTTCCCGCACAATTCTCGCAACGCGCCATGCTTTTCATAAACGCATTTAGCGCTTTATCGTTTGCTTCTCGTGCTTCCGTTTCGGCGGCAAGCTGCGCGGTGAGGGTGGCACGCTCATTGATGTGTTCCGTTGCGATTGCGACTTGCCGGGTCATGTCGTGTTCTAGCTCCGCAATCCGCCGCTCGCGTTCGGCAAGGGAGTCTTTGAGAATCTGTACTTGATCCTGCAACATTTGCACGAACACGTCACGAGGCGTCGGCGCGGTATCGGGCCCAGCGGCAGCAGGCTTCTTTGTCCATAGATCGGCCCATTCGGTATCGGGTCCAGCGGCACGAGACAGGTCCGCAGCGGGTTTCCCCTTGGTCTGCTGGTAGTCTGTCCCGCCGCTGGATTCGGTTGAACACCGCCTGCACACCTGTCTGCGCTTGTGTCCAATAAACATGCCTTTGCATGCTATGCATTCGTGCCAATAGTTTCCGTCCTCGCCAGCAAAATCTTCCAGCCAGTCTCCGCTACTGTATTTTTCCGTGGCTTTATCGTTCATGGGGCGATCCTCTTTGCAATGGTTTTCCAATATGCGATCTTCTTGCGGAGAATCGGGGCGCAACGAGTGACCAGTCCATTCTCCACTACGAATCCCGCACACAGATACGAAGTGGTAACGCGGTAAAGTCCGTCAGT
>JAXMJU010000146.1:0-13094 GCA_034376265.1 Sulfuritalea sp. | reverse complement strand
GCTTCGAGTGTGGCGACCACGGTCCAGAAACTCTCGCGGGCGTAGAGTGGCGAGGTGGCTTGCACCACGATGCGGCCGGTTTCGGCGACATGCTGTTTGAGCAGACGATAGAAGGCCGTCGAGTAGAGCTTGCCCAGGCTGGGGTTGGACGGGTCGGGACAATCGGCGACGACGAAATCGAACATCTCCGAAGAAGCTTCCAGCCATTGCAGGGCGTCGGCGTTGACGATCTTCAGCTTCGTTGATGCCAGCGCGTCGCCGTTGAGTTCGCGCAGCAGCGGCGACTGCGAAAACAGTTCCGTCATGCGCGGATCGAGGTCGACCAGTGTGATGCTCTCGACCTGCGGGTACTTGAGGATCTCGCGCACCGCCATGCCGTCGCCGCCGCCCAGCACCAGCACCCGCCGCGCGCCGGGCGAGGCGGCCAGTCCCGGGTGCACCAGGGCCTCGTGGTAGCGATATTCGTCGCGCGAGGAGAACTGCAGGTTGTGGTTGAGATACAGTCGCGTCTCGTCGCGCCAGCGCGTGACGACGATGCGCTGGTAAGCGCTGGACTCAGCGTGCACGATGTCCTCGTTGTAAAGATTGGCCTCGGCCAGGCTGACGAATTGGCCGGCGAAACCGAAGCCGAGCGCGAGCAGCGCAATCACCGCGGCGCATTGCGCGCGCAGCACGGCCAGCGCTCCGATCTGGGCGCGGAACAGCCACAGCGCCCAGGCGGCGACCAGCGCATTCAACAGGCCGAACAGCAGCGCGCTCCTGACCAGGCCCAGGTGCGGCGCCAGCAGCAGCGGAAACAGCACCGACACTGCCAGCGCGCCGATGTAATCGAAAGTCAGCACCTGCGCGACGAGATCCTTGAACGCCACCTCGCGCTTGAGGATGCGCATGATCAGCGGAATTTCCAGCCCGACCAGGATGCCGATCAGCAGCACCAGCCCGTACAGCGTGAAGCGGAACGGCCCCGCGTGCAGCGTGAACAGCAGAAACAGCAGCCCCGCCGAAAGGCCGCCGAGCAGGCCGACCAGCAGTTCGATCTGGATGAAGCGCACCAACAGGTTGCCGCCGACATGCTTGGAGAGCCAGGAGCCGATGCCCATGGCAAACAGGTAAACGCCGATCACCGTGGAAAACTGCATTACCGAATCGCCCAGCAGATAGCTCGCCAGCGCGCCGGCGATCAGCTCGTAGGCCAGCCCGCAGGAGGCGACGATGAAGACGGAAACCAGCAGGGGGCGCTGCATCAGGGCATCGTTACTTGTGGAATGCCCGCGCGGCATTGGCCGAGCGCATGGTCTGGGCTTGGGCGTCGTCGGAAAACAGGTTCCAGCCCCGGTACTGGCCGTAGTTGAACAGTGTGAAGGCGGCCAGGCTGAGGACCATTGCGATGCGTTGCATCAGTCGTCGCCTCCGTCGCCGCTGTCGTCGTCGGCGCCAAAGTCGCCGCCGCTGGAGAGGAAGTCGGCATCCTTCCAGCGCTCGGTTTCGAAGGCGCTGACCCGGTAGCGGCTGAACATCGGCAAAACGGCGAGAAAGACCAGCAGCAGGAAGAAATTGCTCCAGGCCGCCTGGTCGCGGATCACCTTGATCCGGTCGGCGACGCTGACCGGTTTCTCAATGGAGATTTCCGGATCGATGACGAAGTAATAGCTTCCGGCCGGCAGGTCGCGGAACACCAGTTCGCGCGTGCGATCGCCCTCGCTCCAGCTTTCGCCGCCGTCCGAGCCGTGCCAGTAGGCGATTTCGGTCTGTGCCGCCCAGGCGCGGCCAGAGCCCTTTTCGATCAGGGTCAGGCCGAGTCCGAGCCAGTTGTTGTCGAGATTGGTGTCGTGGCGCAGCACCAGGTTGCGCGCCGGTTTGTCGAGCTGGAAAGTCTGCGTGGTTACCGGCTCGTCCCTGCCCGGCGAGAACACCAGGCGCTGGTCCACCAGCGTGCTGCCGCCGAGGACGAAGAACCACAGGATCTGGGCGACGATCGCCAGCCCGAGAAACTTCCAGAACATGCCAAAGACGCGGCGATGGGCTTCGGCGCGCGGATTGGGCTGGTTCATGGCGATGCCGACCGCTTCCGGCAGCGGCGTCTTCAGCTTGAACGCGGCCATGACTTCGTCCTGCGGCAGGTAGTCGCCGAGCGACCAGCTCAGTTCGTTATGGCTGGCTTCGCGGCTCAGCATCCGCGGCGGGGCGACGAAGTCGATGGTCTCCCAGGTTTCGCCGACCTCGACCTTCCAGGTGAATTCGCCGATGACATAGCGGGTTACCGCCGTGCCCGCCGCGTAGCGCCGAAATTCGACCGCGTTGTGGATCACCGCGGGAAAGCCGACCTGGTAGCGCGGCGGTTTGGCGACCGGGGTCACCCAGCTCCAGTGGCCGCTCGCTTCGACCAGCCAGCGGAAGCCCTCCTGCGCATGATGCAGAAGGTATTCCTGCCAGGGGTAGTCGACCCCTTCCGACCTGACGATCCGTTGCTGGAAGCCGATGATCGTCCAGTCCTTGCCGAGGAAATGCCCGACGCTGCCGAGCGGGATCAGGGGCTCGATGCGGGTAGCCGCCTCGGCCTTTTGCAGGATGCGCAGGCTATCGTTGGCCGGGTCGAGGATGCTCAGGCAGGACGGACAGGCCACGCTCTGCACGGCCTTGTCGTGGATGCCGATGGCACCGCCGCAAACGGGGCATTGCAGCGCCTTGACCACGCCGGCGGGTTTGCTCCCGCTGTGCTCGTCGCGCAGATTGGCGAATTTGAAAGCCGCAAACGGCAGCGATTCGCCGATGAAAACCAGCGGCGGCGTTTCCGAGTAGTCGATGCTGGCGAAGGCGCCCGATCCGTCGGTCGCCCGCAGGTCGGCGAGTTGCGCCGGGTAACCGGCGCCGAAGGCGAAGGGCAGTTCGCCCTCCCCCGCGATGCACAGCGCTTCTTCGCGATTGCTCACGATGAAGTCGCGTCCGGCCAGTTTCAGTTCGTCGTTGGGCATCAGCGCGGCGAACTCGGGCAGCGCTGCGCCGGGTGGCGTGAGGAAGGAAATCAGGTAGTCGCCGCCGGCGTCCGAGAGCCAGCCGCCGCGCTGGTCGTCGAACAGCAGATACCACTCGTTCCAGATGCCCGCCTCGTAGCGCAACTGGATGCGCCCGACCACCGCGAAATGCACGCCGCGATACTGGCCTTCGCTGCCGAGTTGCAGCGGCGAGGCGTTTTCGAGCAGGTCGGCCATGCGGCCGAGGTTTTCCAGATCGCCGCCATGGCGCACCAGGGTGCTGCGGCAGAACTCGCAGACGCCGTGGAACGAGGCCGAGGACTTGAAAACGACCGGCGCGCCGCAGGACGGGCAGTTGGCGCTGAAGGGCATGGCCCGATTCCGCGGGATCGAGCGTCAGCCCAGTTTCTTCAGCAGTTCCGCCTTCTTCGCGTCGAACTCGGCTTGCGAGAGCATGCCCTTGCCGACCAGGCCGTGCAGTTTTTCGATGGTGGCGACAATCTCGTCGGCCGAGACCGCCGCCGCAGGAGTTGGCGCTGGTGCCACGGCGGCAGGGGCCGCAGCGGCCGGATTGAGCGACTGCGCCATCGAGGCCGCGACCTGCTGGCCGACGCCGAAGCCGACGCCGACGCCGGCGCCCAGCCCGGCCAGGCCGCCTTCGTTGGCTGCCGCGAGCGGGATCGCCTCGGCGGTCTGGAACTGCGTGTAGGCCTGCATGCCGCCCATGATGTTCACGCCGATGCGCTTGTCGAGCACGGCCTGCAGCTCCTCGGGCAGCGAAATGTTCTGCACGTTGAGGCTGTCGAGCGCGAGGCCGTAGCTCTGGAACATCGGTTCCATCTTGGACTTCAGCGCATTGCCGAACTCGACCTGATTCGAGGCCATGTCGATGAAGGCCACGCCGGATTCGCCGAAGATGTCGGAAATGTGGCCGACGATGGTGTTGCGCAACTGGCCTTCGAGCTGCTCCGCGCTGTAGCTCTCCAGCGTGCCCGAGATCGTGGTGTGGAAGGCCTTGGGATCGGTCAGGTGGAAGGCGTAGATGCCGAAGGCGCGCAGCCGCACCATGCCGAATTCCTTGTCGCGGATGGTGACCGGGTTCGGCGTGCCCCACTTGCGGTCGATCTTCTGCCGCGTGGAAAAGAAGTAGACGTCGGACTTGAAGGGCGACTCGAACAGCTTGTCCCAGTTCTTCAGGTAGGTCAGCACCGGCAGCGTCTGCGTGCTCAGCTTGTACATGCCGGGGCCGAAGACGTCGGCCACCACGCCCTCATTGACGAACACCGCCATCTGCGATTCGCGCACCGTCAGGCTGGCGCCGTGCTGGATCTCGAACTCGGCCATGGGAAAGCGCCAGGCCATGGTCTCGCCGTCGTCCTCGGTCCATTGGATGATGTCGATGAACTGTTTCTTGATGAAATCCATGAGTGCCATGAGTGTTTCTCCCTTCGAGTTTCAATAAGTCATGCAGGCGGCATTGATCAGGCCGACCGTCAAGGACAGCGTGGCGACGAAGCTGGCCGGCGCCACGCGTCCGGCGGCGATGTCTTCCCGCAGCGTCGGCAGCGCCACGCGCGCCACACCCCAGGCCGCGAGTTGCACGATGCCGGCGATCACGCCCCACAGCGCAAGGTCCGCCAGCGTATCGCTGTGGGCGATGACGTTCGCGATGGGCAGGGCAAAGCCGAGGATGGCGCCGGACAGCGATATCGCGGCGGCGGTGTTGTTGCTGCGGATCAGGTGGATCTCGTCGTAGGGCGTGACGTAGAGGTAGATCGCGACGAAGGCGACCAGCAGCACGATGGCGGCGCCGAGGTAGGCGAGGAAGTTCGGCAGCGTGGCGAGAAAGTGGGCGGGCATGAAATGCTCCTGCGGGCGATTGCGCATTGTCGACCATGACGCGGGTGCGATCAAGTACTCATGTTTCATGGGCTGGCGTTTGAGGGCGGGAGACAGCGTGAGCGGCCCGCCCGGTGGTTCGTCGGCGCGGCGCCGCCCTATCGGAACGGCATGCTCAGCGCTGGTACTGCGGGGCGGCGAGCGACCCGCCCACCCGCAGGCTTGCCGTGCGTCGTTCGCCGGTGGTCTGGACTTCGATGTTGACGCGGCCATTCACTGCGCGATTGGCGTCGACGCTCAGCGCGCCGTGGGCCTTCAGCTCCTGGGCGACCAGGTTCAGGCCGGAAAATTCGATGGTGCGCGAATCCGAAAAGAAATCCCCCTGCAGCGACTCGAAGCGGAATTGTTCGCCCAGGCCGCGGTTCTGTACTGCCTTGTCCAGGTCTACGCCGGCCAGCAATCCCCTGCCGATGTTGAAGCTGCCGCTGATCCTGGCGCGCGCAACCAGCTCGGCGGGACTCGCCGCCTCGGCGACGATCGCCGCGCTGCCGTTGACGCGACCTTCCGCGACCCAGGCCGGCGCCAGCCGGGTGGCATCGATCAGCCTGCCTTCGAGTTTGGCGGCGCCACGCCAGCCGCCCTGCCAGGTGAGGTTGCCGTTGCCGGCGAGTTCGCCATCGAGCAGCTTGGCCGAGAATTCCGTGACCACCAGGCCGGCCGGCGTCAGGCCGGCCTTCAGCGCGACCTCGCTCAATGGCAGGCCGGGGCCGAGGAGCCAGCGCAGGTGGGTGGCGGCCAGCGTGAGCCGCCACTGGTCCTCGCGCTGCATGTCCACGCTGAGTTTGGCCGCTTCGGCATCTTCGCCCTGCGCCGAAATCTTCACCAAGCGTCCGTCCCGATAGGATGCCCGCAGGTTCAGCGGCGGCATGCCCTTGGCATCGGCCGCAAATACCAGGCCGGTGGCAGTGAGCTCGCCCGACTGCAGCAACTCCGTGGTCGATGCCTGGGTCAGCAGTTGCAAGGCGATCGACGGCGGCACCTGGGGTGCGTCCAGGTGAATCGAGTCGAAGCGGACGGGTGCACCGAACACGCCCAGCCATGAGGTCCCGAGCCCGACCCGGGCGATTTTCACGGCGTCTGCGTCGGCACCCAGCGTGACATCGTCGAGCCGCCATTGCGGCCCCGTCAGGATCCAGAACTTCGCGCTGCCGGCCT
This sequence comes from Sulfuritalea sp., assembly GCA_034376265.1. Classification (GTDB taxonomy): domain Bacteria; phylum Pseudomonadota; class Gammaproteobacteria; order Burkholderiales; family Rhodocyclaceae; genus Sulfuritalea. Next base: position 7,068 of record JAXMJU010000146.1, on the reverse strand, counting down.
TCACGGGAACGCCGAACAGCTCCGCCGCGGATTTCTCAAACTCGATCCGCTTGCCTTCGAAGGAGTAGAAATTCAGCAGCGCCAGACCCAGCACCACGGGCAGGATCAGGCCGAAAACCGTCGGCAGGATGATGCGGCGCCTTTTTGCGTTGCGTTGCCGGATTCTTTCCCGGATCGCTTCGCGGTCGCGCTCCTCCTGCGCCAGGCGCGCCCTCTCCTCAGCTTCCTCGCGCGCTTTCTTCTCGGCAATGCGGCGCAGCCTTTCCTCTTCCTCGCGCCTGGCTTTTTCCTCGGCTTCGCGGCGCGCCCGTTCTTCGGCTTCGATCCGTGCCTGCTCCTCGGCTTCGCGGCGGGCGATTTCCTCGGCCTCGCGGCGCGCCTTTTCTTCCGCTTCGCGGCGGATGCGCTCTTCTTCCTCGCGGCGCGCCCGCTCTGCGGCTTCGATCCGCGCCTGCTCCTCGGCTTCGCGACGGGCGATTTCCTCGGCCGCGCGCCGCGCCTTTTCCGCGGCTTCGCGGCGGGCTTGCTCCTCGGCTTCGCGCCTGGCTTTTTCTGCGGCCTCGCGGGCGGCTTTTTCCTGCGCCTTCAGCCGCGCCGCCTCGTCCAGCTGCTTGAGCAGTTCGCTGGTGCTGCCGTCGCGCTGTCCGCGCCTGTTGGCAAATTCGGCGCGCAGCTTCGCGGCTGCCTCATCCACTCCCTCGGCCGCCGTCCTCTTGGCGTCGCGGGCGCGTTCTTCCTCCAGGAGTCTGGCCTGTTCCTCGGCCTCGCGCTGAGCTTGCGCTTCGGCCTCGCGTCTGGCACGTTCTTCGGCTTCGCGTCGTGCCTTTTCCTCGGCTTCGTGTCTGGCCTTCGTTTCGGCTTCACGGCGCGCCTGTGCTTCGGCGTCGCGCCGTGCCTTGTTGGCGGCCTCGCGCGCAGCTTTTTCCTCGGCCTCGCGCCTGGCCTGGGCTTCGGCGTCGCGGCGAGCGCGATCCTCGGCTTCGCGCTGGGCCTTTTCCTTGGCTTCGCGCTGGACCTGTTCTTCGGCCTTGCGCCGGGCTCTTGCCTCGGCTTCGCGGGCGGCTTTTTCCTCGCCTTGGCGGGCCTTGATCTGCGCCGGGCTGCTGAAGTCAAGGCTGTCCAGGCTGCCGCCATCGCCTATGGGTTGGTCATTCTCGAGCGAGGCTTCGGGGACATCGCGCAGGTAGCCCTTTTCGACCAGATCGGCCAGGGCGCTGGCGATCCATTCCCTGTCGTCCGGAGCTGCTTCGGCACATTTCGACTCGATCGAGAACAGGCCATTGCATGCCTTCAGCAGTTCGCGCAAGTCCCTGGACAGGTCGCGCGTTTTACCGCTTGCCTCGCGCAGGCCCTTGGCCGACTTGGTGTACACAACTGTCATTGGCGTCTCCATCCCGGGTTTGAACTGCGGCCCGCGATTTGACTCAGGTTCCGCGCCCAGCCGACCGCAATATTGCTGCACGGCCGCAGTTCGTTTCCATGAAAGAATGCTCAGTTCAGATCAATGTCTACCTCGCTGCACTGCGCCGGGCTGCGCCTGGTGGCTCGCCGCGGCGCCGACTGCCGCCAGCCCGACGTCCGCCTGGACGCAGTGCACCCGGTTGCGCCCGCTGTTTTTTGCCACATACAGGCCCTGGTCCGCGATGGACAGCAAGTGGTGAACATTATCGACGCCTGCGGCGAATGTTGCGATACCGAGGCTGGCGGTAAAGCCGACATTGCCAGCCCCGGCGCTGACCGAAGCCCCGGCAAACGCCAGGCGTACGCGTTCGGCGACGCGGGTCGCGACCGGCAGCGTGGCCTGGACCAGGATCACCGCGAACTCCTCGCCGCCGATGCGCCCCGCGATGTCCTCGTCGCGCAGCGCATGCGTGAGTTCGGACCCGACGCGGCGCAGCACCTCGTCGCCGACGGCGTGACCATAGCGGTCGTTGATGGACTTGAACAAGTCGACGTCGATCATCAGCACCGAAATCGACTGGCCAAAACGATGGGCGCGCCGGATCTCCTTTTCCGCGGCTTCGAGGAAGGCGCGGCGGTTGAGCAAGCCGGTCAGGTGGTCCGTGGTCGCCAGCCGTTCGAGCGTCTCCTGGTAGGTCTTGCGCTCGGAAATGTCCTCGGCCAGCAGCACAAAGCCCGTCGGTGCGGCGTCGACCAGCACCGGCACGCCGCGCACCAGCAGCACACCGCCGCCGACGCGGGGCAGTTCCAGCGCGTGGGCCTCGAAGTTGCCGATGATCTCCATGCGCCGGGCAACCTGCTCCTCGACATTGCCGGGGCCGTAGTCGCCGCGCTCGGCGAAGGTGCGCAACACGCTGACGAGCGGCATCTGCTTCTGGACGAAACCCGCCGGCAGACCGAACAGCTTCTCGCTCATGCCGCTCCAATAGACGATGCGGAGCTCCTTGTCCATCACCACGACGCCGAAGGGCAGGTTGTCGAGCACCGCCTGGAAATACGATGCGATGCGGCGCAGTTCGTCCTCGGCGTGTTTGCGCTGGGTCATGTCGGTGTAGGTCGACACGAAGCCGCCGTCCGGCAGCGGCACGCCGCGAATTTCGAGCACCGTTCCGTCGGGACGGGTGCGCTCGAAAACATGAGGCAGCATTCTGCGCGCGCGCTCCTGTCCGGCCCTGACCAAATCCTCGGGATCGCCCGGACCGTACTCGCCGCGTTGCGCGTTGTAGCGCAGCAGCCGGGTCAGGTCGGGTGGCTCGGGGGCGAACAATTCGTCGGGGAAGTCGAGCAGCTTCTTGATCTGCGAATTCCAGGCGACAAAGCGCAGATCCTTGTCCATCAGGGTCACCCCGCTGGGCAGGTTGTCGATGATGGTCTGAAATAATTGCAGGGTTTCGCTGTCGTTCAAGGCCATATTCCTCTCCCTTCTCGGGGCGGTCTTGATCGACGTCGTCTCCCGGCGCGCAGTCGGCACTGCGCAGGCGCAATGTAACGCTTTCCGGGCGCCTGCGGGCCATTTGCGCGGAAGGCGGCAAGCCCGACGCCTGATTGCATTCGCTGCCGCAATCCGACGCCGCAAACACAACGGGCGTCCCGATCGGGACGCCCGTTGTCGAAAGCCAAGCCCTTGCGGGCGGCGATGCTCCTGATGCTACTGAGTCAGATAGTCGGTCACCGCCACCCAGCGGCCGTTCTGGATCTGTCCCACCTTGGACTTGTCGTTGCCCAGGTGCTGCTTGGGCCCGAACTTGTATTCGGGGCTACCGAACATGTCGCGAGAGAAGGTGGTGGACTCCAGGGTCTTGATGAAGTTGTCGGTGGTCAGCTTCGGCCCGGTCTTCTTCGCCGTCTGCATGAACATGTCCATCGCCACGTAGCCGTAAGCGGAGAACAGGCCCGGGTCTTCCTTGAACTTGGCCTTGTAGGAAGCGAACCAGTCACGCACGTTCTTCGACGAGTCGTCGGCATAGGGCACGGCCACCTGATGGAAGGCATAGAGCCCGTCCATCGCCTTGCCGCCCAGCTTGTGGATCAGGTCGGTATAGGCCGCCGAGGAACCGATGAAGTTCGGGTTCCAGCCCATCTTCTTCGCCGTGCCGATGGTGCCGATGGTCTCGCGGATGATGGTGCCGAGCACCACCGTGTCGCAGTTCGACGCCTTCATCTTCGACACCTGCGCCGAGAAATCGGTGGCGCCGCGCTTGAAGGAGGTCTTCTCGGCGAAGCTCATGTTGATGTCCTTGAGCCCGTCCTCGGCACCTTTCAGAACCTCGGTGCCGAAGTCGTCATCCTGGTAGATGACGCAGAACTTCTTGGCGCCGCGCTCCTTGACCATCCAAGGAATTCCCTTGCGCATCTGGTTGTAGTAGGGCGCGGCGAAGGAGAACTTCAGCTTGTGCAGCGGCTCGTACATTTCGCGCGCCGCGGTCAGCGGAAACAGGTTCATCACGCCCTTGTCGAACAGGGTCGGGAAGGTGGCCAGATTGACCGCGGTGCCGATGGTGCCGACCATGGCGAAGAGCTTGTCCTGCTGCACCATCTTCTGCGCGGCGAGCAAACCCTTCTTGGGATCGTAGCCGCTGTCCTCGGCGATGAACTTTACCTTGCGGCCGTTGATGCCGCCGGACTCGTTGATCTCGTCGACGCGCATCTGCATGCCGTAGCGCAAGGCCTTGCCGAAGCCGGCGAGCGGACCGGACAGATCCTGGATGGTGCCAATGACGATTTGATTTTTGCTGACGCCCATCTGCTCGGCGGCGAGCGCCGTGGCGCCAGCGCCAACTCCCGCAGCCGCGAGTACCGCTGCCGCCAGTTTCGTGTAACGCTTCATTGTGCTCTCCTCTTTTTGCCGGTGGAAACCCACAGTGCCGGCGACCTAGTCGCGATACATCGACTCGATCAGCTCGGCATATTTTTGACTGACTAGCTTACGCTTCAATTTCATGGTCGGGGTCAATTCCTCGTCCTCGGCGCCGAGCTTTTTCTCGATCAGGCGGAACTTCTTGACCTGCTCGACGCGGGCGAACTGCTGGTTCACCCGTTCGATCTCGCCGGCGATCAGTTTCTGCACTTCCGCCGAGCGGGTCAGGCTGACATAGTTGGAGAAGGGGACGTCATGGTCCTGGGCAAACTTCTCGACGTTCTCCTGATCGATCATGATCAGCGCCACCAGGTAGGGACGCTGGTCGCCGATCACCACGGCATCGGTGACGTAGGGCGAAAACTTGATCTGGTTCTCCAGCTCCGAGGGCGTGATGTTCTTGCCGCCGGCGGTGATGATGATGTCCTTGAGCCGGTCGGAGATGCGGTAGAAGCCCTCCTCATCGACCGTGCCGACGTCGCCGGTGTGCAGCCAGCCCTCGGCGTCGATGGTCTCGGCGGTCTTCTCCGGCTGGTTCAGGTAGCCCATGAAGACGTTCGGTCCGCGCACCATCAGCTCGCCCGCGGCCGACAGCTTGAGTTCGTTCATCCGGCCCGGCACCCCGATCGAGCCGGGCTTGATGCGATCGATCGGCATCGCGGTCGAGCCGCCGCCGGTTTCGGTCATGCCCCAGACTTCCAGCATCGGCACGCCGAGCGCCAGGTACCAGCGCACCAGGTCGGGCGAGATCGGCGCCGCGCCGGTGATCAGCATGCGGCTGCGATGGATGCCGATCAGCTTGCGCACGTTGTTCAGCACCAGCACCCGCGCCAGCCAGTGGGCGAAGTCGAGCGCGCGGCCGATCGTCTGGCGCGCCTCGTAGCGCTTGACCTTCGCCAGGCCGATGCCGATCGCCAGGCGGTAGGCCCACTGCTCGAAGGCATTCGATTCCTTGAGTGCGATGCTGACGCCCGAGTAGAACTTTTCCCAGACCCGCGGCACCGCGACGAACACCGTCGGCGCGATCTCGCGCACGTTTTCGGGAATCGTCTCGGGGTTCTCGACGAAGTTCAGTTTGGTCCCGGTATAGATCGCGAAATAGGCGCCGCCGTTGCGCTCGGCGACGTGGCACAGCGGCAGGAAGCACATGCGCTCGTCGTCCTCGTCCTGCGCGATCACCATGTTGAAGCTCTTCACCGACTGCAGGATGTTGCGATGCGAAAGCATGGCGCCCTTGGGTTTGCCGGTGGTGCCCGAGGTGTAGATCAGGATCGCCAGCTCTTCGCCGCGGCGCGCACTGACGCGCGCGCGCCACTCGGCGGCGGCGGCCTCGGCCCCGATGCGGTCCAGGCGCGCGCGGCCCAGTTCGCGCAGGCGCTCGAAACTGATCACCTGTTCGTCATCGAGATCGCGCAGGCCCTCCATCTCCCAGACCACGATCTTGCGCAAAGCCGGCAGGCGCATCCGCACTTCGAGCGCCTTGTCGAGCTGCTCGTCGTCCTCGACGAAGAGCAGCACGGAATTCGAATCCTGCATCAGGTATTCGACCTGGCTCGCCGCGTCGGTCGGGTAGATGCCGGAGCTGATGCCGCCGCAGGAAAGCACCGCGAGATCGGAAAACAGCCATTCCTGGCGCGTGTTGCCGAGTATCGAAGTGGTCTCGCCGACTTCGAAGCCGAGTTCGAGCAGGCCCATGCCGGCCTCGCGCACGATCTCGCCCACTGCGTTCCACGACAGGCTCTGCCACAGGCCGTACTTCTTCTGGCGGAACAGCGTGCGCTCGCCGCGCAGCGCCACGGCGTTCCAGAACATCTCGGGCAGGTTGTCGCCGGGAACGACGACGCGCTCCTCGGCCCAGTAATGCTTGCCGTCAAGCCGCCACATCGCATGCGCCCACTGTCATCTCCACGTTTTCTTCTTCTTCCAGCGCCGCCCCTCTCGCGCACCGGCAGCCTTGACGCCGAGGTAGAACTCCTTGATGTCGTCCTTTTCGCGCAGTGCGGCGCAGGTGTCGTGCATCACGATGCGGCCGATTTCCAGCACGTAGCCGTAGTCGGCGTATTGCAGCGCGATGTGGGCGTTCTGTTCGACCACCAGCAGCGTCACGCCGCGCTCGCGGTTGATGCGCACGATGATCTCGAAAATCTCCCGGGTCAGCTTGGGCGACAGGCCCAGGCTGGGTTCGTCGAGCAGCATCATGGTCGGGCGGGACAAGAGCGCGCGGCTGATCGCCAGCATCTGCTGCTGGCCGCCTGAGAGCTGGCCGGCGGGCTGGTTGTGGCGTTCCTTCAGGATCGGGAAGTAGGCGTAGACATCTTCGATGTCCCGCGCCACGGCGTCCCGGTCGGCGGCCGGCCGCGTATAGGCGCCCATCAGCAGGTTCTCGCGCACCGTCAGCAGCGGAAAGATCTCGCGGCCTTCCGGCACATGGACCAGTCCCTGGCGCACGATCCAGGCAGGATCGCGGCCTTCGAGCTTGTCCTGGCGAAAGACGATGCTGCCCTTCTGCGGATCGAGGATGCCCGAAATGGTTTTCAGTATGGTGGTCTTGCCCGCGCCGTTGGAACCGAGCACGGTCACGATGGCGCCCGTCGGCACCGCCAGCGACACGCCGCGGATCGCCTTGACCGCGCCATAAGCGGCCTCGACGTTGTTGAGCTGGAGGATGGATGGAACGTCAGTCATCGTCCACCCCGCCGAGATAGGCCTCGATTACACCCGGATGCGCCTGGACTTCCTCGGGCGTACCC
>JAXMJU010000145.1:0-4606 GCA_034376265.1 Sulfuritalea sp. | reverse complement strand
GTGGAGATGTCGTTCGTCATGCTGGTTTATCCTCACGAAATATTGCAGAATCATTCCCTCGGAATTGAGGGGATGAAGGTGCAGATTAATTCGTGGTGCCGCAACAGGGGATTCCTCCGCGTAGCGGCTTCGTCCAACAATGAGAAACAACACGCCTTCGAGAATTCCCTTTCCCCGAATCCGCCACCATTCAGCATCAATCCATTCCTCATCAGACTGAGTAGGTGAGAAAGACTCCTTCATACGGTTGATGTACGCCCGCACTTCTGGCGTATCGGGCCGATTGCTCCACAACGCTCCGGTTTTTGGATCGACATAGTAGGGAATTGTCTTTTTTGGAATAAGGTCATCAAATAGCCTCGGTTTCGCATCAGTTCCCCCGTATTTCTTGGTGGGCGGAACAAGCCTATATCCTTCTGGAATAGGCGGCGGCGCTGACTGTGGAGCGTCAAATTCAAGCCATCTCCCAGAAGGCGCGTCAAACGGATCGACTATATTCTTCCCGCTTGGCGCTACCTTACCTCCGAACTTCGCCGCCTCGGTGGCCAAGTCCATTTGCAAAAAACAAATCGTCGCATTTGCTTGAGTACCATTTTTCGTCGTGACGACCACAGACTCCTGTACATTTACTTTGGAGAAAGTGTCTCCGAAGATGCATGAAGGATCATTTAGTACGGGTACTTTGTCGGGGCGTGAAACCGTAAAGGTAGCAGTAACATAGGGCTTGCTATCGAACAACACGATAACCGTTCCTACCACGGCCAGCAGCGCCACTAATTTCGTAATCCTTCGTGCCCCCTCGAATACATTGATCGCCATCGGTCCCATTCCCGCTTAATGCGCCAAGCAATTATGCACCTGCCACGCGGCGATGGTGTTGCCACAAACTGACCACCAGCAACGACAGCCAGCGCCTGCGCGCTCCAGCGCGGAAGCGGCGGCAATTCGCGGTGAGTAGCTGGACTTGACCGTTGGCAGGGTTAGTCCGCGCACCGGATATGCGCTAACTCATCTTCCGACACAGGAACAAGCGCCCCGCCTTCGCCACGGCGCAAGGCATTCACAATGCTGCGGTCTGGCGCTACGATCACCCGGATAACGTCAAACTTCTCCAGCGCCTCGGCTTTCATCGCCACCGCTTCCAGGGCTTCCAGTCTCTTGGTTATGTTCATTTCAGCGTCCTCCGTCAAAGGTTCGCGTCGGCTTCGCTGAAGTAGATCACCGGTCCGCGCCAGTCAGTCAGGCCGGCTCTCGCTCTTGCCTGGTTGTCTGTCTCTCCGTCCGCACGCACTACCAGCCTGTAGCCTGTTTCTCCGTATTGCTTGGCAAGTGCCGTCTCTACTGCTTCAAGTCGTTTCGCCATCGGATTCATTTCAGTAGTTTCCTTTCAAGTTCTAGCAATCGTTGTTCAATGAGTTCCACCTCAATCAGTTTCCCTATCCCGGTCAGGACATAGGCCAGTCGCCCGACATCACTGATATCTGCCTTTCCTGCCCGCGCTTCCCGGTAAATCGTCGCCATTTCCCGGCGAACATCCCCGATGCTGTTGAGCTTGATTTTCGCGGGGGTAGGGTCAGGCGCGCCGGTAGTCGCATCAATGGTTAGCGGCGGATGTTTTGCCCTGGTCATGGCATCACCTCACTTGCCCGCCGCATGAAGTAGTCCAAGGCATCCGCGTCCCGCTGGCACTGGCCTATGACTTCGGCAATGGTCGCCGGGTCGGTTTCCTCGATCAGTGCCAGCCATGCCCGGATTGCCACTTCTTCGTCGGCAGTCATGAGCGCGGTCGCCGTGCCATCAGCGCCGACTTTTACCGCGTCGCTTCGGACTTCGACATTTTCAGCCGTTGCACCCGTTGCAGGCGTGCAAGCCTTGTGCCGCCGGGGTTTCCGTGTAACGTCACCGCTTTTGTCCGCCGTTGCAGCCGTTGCAGAGTCAGCGCCAGACATCGCCGTTGCAACGCCTGCAACGCCCGCCGATTCTGTGCCGTTGCAGGCTAAAACCTTGTGCCGCAAGGGTTGCACGTCCGCAACGCCTGCAACGCCCCGATTTAGCGAAGTCAGCAGCGAATCAAGCCCCATGCTTGCCCCCGTCCAACTTGTCGGGGTTGATCTGGTACAGCTTCACCGGCCGGCCGCAAACCCGCAACGCCCGCGCCCGCTCGCCATTCGCACCAGGTGCCGGCAGCGCCCCGGCAACTTGCAGCGCGTCCAGGCCTCGATTGAAGTCAAAGCCCTTCAGCGCCTCGCGCATGGCGTCCGCCGTGAACAGGTAGGTGCGCTCGCCGATGGAATCCCGCCACCATCCGGCCCGCTCCCTGACGTGCGCTTCGCCGTTCGCGTCCGCATCGGAGAACCGGCTATCCCCGTGCCGTTCGATAAACGCAGCCACTCGGTCAAGAATCTGCCGTCCTTCGTCGTTACCCTTTCCTCGATTCGCCCGCCACAGTCCGAAGGCCAGCACCGCCGCATCCATCGCTGCGCCTTCCGGCCAGCCGGTAACGCCGTATTCCGTCGCCAGTTCGCCGGCCATGCCGACCAGGGCGAACCGCGCCGCCGCTCGCTTGTCCTGTCCTTCGCCGCCTTCCGCCGAAAACATCGGCAGCGCCTTGACCTGTTCCAGTGTCGCGCAGAAGTCGCGCCCGTCCTGAGTGAGCTTGTCGAGAAACGCCCGCCCCGCAAGGCCATGGTGCCGAGTCGCCGCCACCTTCAAGGCATCCGAGAATGCCGCCGCGCTCGCCGCCCCGTGCAGTTCGTCCCATGCGCCGAAGGCTCGCGCCGCTGGAATATCGAGCAGCCGCACAGACTGGCCCGCCTTCGCCCGCTGCCCGCCTTCAAGCATGGCCGTTGCAATGCTTCGTTCGCCGCTCGAAAGCACGAAACAGCGCCAGCGAGTCACGCCCCGCGCCGATCCGCTGCGACTGGCCCGCTGCTTCCCGCGTCCGTTGCCAAGGGCATAGACAATTGCGCCGACCTCGCGCGGATCGCATTCGCTGATTTCGTCCAGGGCCAGCAGGCAGTCATTGAACAGCGCCGCCGCGCCTTCCATGCCGTTCGCCGTTGCGCGCCAGCTTCGGCGATACCCCGGCCCGCCCCATGTCGCGCATGCCGCTTCAATCGCCGTGGTCTTGCCGGTGCTCGAATCGCCGACGAAATGAATGCCGCCGCTTTCACCGTTGCACTTGCCCAGCAGCGGCCCCGCGAATGAAGCCGACAGCGCCAGCAGCAGCAGCGGATTGCCGACAGCCCGCGCCGATATTTCGGCCTTCCAGCCGGCCAGCGTGCCGGCCCTTGTGTGTTCGTCGTGCCCGCGCTCACCAGATTGGAATATCACGCCCGAAGCATTCGGCCCGGTCACGGCATCAGGTAGGACGAATGAATCACCGCACCAGCCAACTTGAGTAGCACAATGCATGCGCCGCTTCGGCGGTCGCGCTTGCAAGTATGTCGCCAGCAGGTTGCGCGCCTTCTGCCCCGGATCGATCTCGACACCCATGCCCAGCAATTCGCCGCGCAGCATCGCGCCATCGCCGGCCAGAAGATCCATTGGCATGGCCCATTGCCGCCACTTGCCCGCCGTGGTCTTGAATCGCAGCAGCCGCCCGAAATTGTTGTCCTGCCCGTCATAGGTCACGGCGTCCAGGTGCAGCGGAGAACAGGCCCATGATTGTGTCGGGCTTCCATCCTTGTCGGTGCCGAAGTGCCAGACACCAGGCCGATACTTCGCGCCGCCGTGCTCTATCCATTCGTCCAGGACTCGGAAGCATGGCCGTTCTTTTGCGTCCGGTATCCCGGCGCCAGCAGCTTCGCCCGCTGGCAGGCTTTCGGCTTCCGGTTGAGACTCAGGCATTGCCGGTGCCGCTGCGCTTGCTATGGCCCGTCCTACAGCGTCAGCGCCGCGCAGTTTCGCCAGGTCATTCATGTCCGTCATGTCGGGTTCGCGGTCGGTGCCGAAGTCGGGAATTGCCAGCTTGCCGCCGACAGCCCGCGCCGCCTCGACTGCATGGGGATCGGGTGCGCCGGTCGCCTTCACCAGATCGGCCAGAAACGCAAACGGCCTGGTCGGGTAGCGTTCGCGCATGGCCTTCGCCACCGCCAGCATGTTGCCTGCCGACAGCGTTGCGATGGTCATGTTCCCGTTGGCTTCCTTGCCTGATAGCGCCGTCGCCACGCCCTCGGCAAACTGTAGCGGCTCTGTTCCGTCGCCATCGGGCAGGCGTTCGGTTGCCCAATACCCACCCACCTTGCTACCGCGCCCGGCCAGTGCTGCCTTGTGCTTGTCGCCGTCAATCAGTTCCAGCGTTGAAATGCCATCGCATTGCTTGACTGGAACCACCAGCAAGCGCCCGGCCAGTGCATCGCCGCTCGACTTCGGCGCATAGCCCAGGATCGCCGCCGCCGCGCCCGCGTCAATCTCTCGCAGGGTCGGCGCTGGGGAAACATGCTTGCGTGACAGATAGGGATTGTCGGCTTTCGCTTCGGTCGCCGCCTTCCAGATCGCCGCCGCTTTTTTCGCCGTGTCGGCACGTTCCCGCGCTATCTCGGTTTCCTCTTGTGCGGCCCGTTCGGCATTTTGTCGCTGGCGCTCGGCAACCTGTTCCGGGGTC
>JAXMJU010000144.1:0-13431 GCA_034376265.1 Sulfuritalea sp. | reverse complement strand
GTGCCGAGTTCCGGATAGAAGCGGTCCGGCTCGTCGCTGGCCATCACCAGCAGGCCGAAGCAGTTGCCGGCGGCGTCGCGCAGCGGCAACTGGGTCATCGAGCGCAGGTTCGCCGCGGCCTCGTCGAACCAGGCCAGCGCTTGCTGTTCCTTCGTCGTGCCGCAGTAGGGTTGCCGCAGGCGCGCGGCGAAGTCCTTGACGCTATCCGCGACGCTGGCGAATTCATGGCCGTCGCCGGCGCCGATGCCCCACAGCCGCAGCGTGACATGCGGTACGGCGAAGGCGCCGCCCAGATGCGAATACAGCGCGCGCACCACGCCCGCCAGGTCGGTGGCGGCGACCAGGGCCACGGCCAGGCCATGCACCTTGCCGGAAATGACGTCGTTCTCCTCGCCGAAACTGATCAGCTCGACCAGTTTCGATTCGAGGGTGCGCACCTTGTCGCGCAGATTGAACAGCTGCTTTTCGGTGATCGAGATGGCGCGTCCGCTGTGCGGGTCGGGCAGGGTCACCAGGGTCAGCAGGTCGGCATACTGGTCGAAGAATTCCGGGTGATCGTGGAGATAGCGGGCGACGTCTTCCGATTTCATATCAGCTTTCCGTAAGGTTGTTCGGGAGTTCGATTTCTGCGCTGAAGACGGTGGTCGCCGGGCCGGTCATGAGTACCGGATGGGCGCCGTCGGCGGCACTGCCGGCCCAGGCGATCGAGAGTTCGCCGCCGCGCGTCGCGACGCGCACCGGCGTATCCAGCAGGCCGCGGCGAATGCCGGCCACCACGGCAGCGCAGGCGCCGGTGCCGCAGGCCAGGGTCTCGCCGGCGCCGCGTTCATAGACGCGCAGGCGGATTGCATGGCGATCGACAATCTGCATGAATCCGACATTGACCCGGCGCGGAAAGCGCGGGTGCGACTCGATCAGCGGGCCCTGCACGGCGACCGGCGCGGCATCGACGTCGGCCACCACCTGCACCGCATGCGGGTTGCCCATCGAGACCACGCTAATGTCGATTTGCGTGGCGTCGATGTCGAGTCCATGAACGATGACATCGGCGTCGGCAACGAAGGGAATCTCGGCCGGCAGGAAGCGCGGCACGCCCATGTCCACGGTCACTTCGCCGTCGGCTTCGAGGCGCGGCGTGATCAGGCCGGACTGGGTTTCGACGCGGATCTCGCGCGCGCTCGTCAGTCCCTGCTCATGCACGTAGCGCACGAAGCAGCGCGCGCCATTGCCGCATTGCTCGACCTCGCCGCCGTCGGCGTTGAAGATGCGGTAGCGGAAATCGACGCCGGGCGTGGTGGCGCGTTCGACCACCAGGATCTGGTCGCAGCCGATGCCGAAGTGGCGGTCGGCGAGAAAGCGCGCCTGCGCCGGCGTCGGCACGAAGTCCTGGTTGATGGCGTCGAGCACGACGAAATCGTTGCCGAGGCCGTGCATTTTGGTGAAACGTATCTTCATAGAGGAAGGATACGCCGTAGCGCCAGCGCCAACTTTCTGAAATTGGGGTCAATAAACCCCTTGTTCCCCCGGCGGCCGCGTCTTGAAGCGTTTGTGCAGCCAATAATACTGTTCCGGCGAGCGCAGCACTTCGGCTTCGATGAAGGCATTCAGCCGGCGCGCGTCCTCCAGCTCGCTCTCGCCGGGAAAGTCCGCCCAGGGTTCGCCGACCGTGGCGACGTAGCCGCCATGCTCCATGCGCGTCACCAGCGGGATCACGGTCGCCCCGGTCAGCCGGGCCAGGCGGGGCAGGCCGGTGATGGTGGCCGTCGGCACGCCGAAGAAGGGCACGAAGACCGACTCCTTGGGGCCGTAATCCATGTCCGGCGAGTAGTGGAAAACGCGGCCGGCCTTCATCGCCTTGAGTGCGCGGCGCGTGCCTTCCTGGCGCGACACCATCTCGAAGTTGCCGAAGCGGCGGCGGCCCTTGTTCATCGCCGCCTCGAAGACGCGGTTCTTCTGGTGGGTGTACATCGCCACCAGTCCCCGTTCCAGTTCCAGCGCGAGGCGCATGCCGCCGGCGTCTATGGCGACGAAATGCGGCACCAGCAGGATCACCGGCTTGCCTTTGCAGGCGGCGAGCTTCTCGGCGCCTTCGAGTCGCACCAGGCGCCGCATGCGCGCAGGCGAGGCCCACCACCAGAGGCCGAGTTCGAGGAAGCCGCGGCCGAAGGCCATCAGGTGGCGTCGCGCCAGCGTCAACTTTTCAGCCGGCGACAGCTGCGGAAAGCACAGGCCCAGGTTGGTCAGGGTGACCTGCCGCCGCTCGCGCACCAGCACGTAGAGCGCCAGACCCAGGCCGCGACCGAGCACGGCCAGTACAGGCAAAGGCAGCCAGTGCAGCAGCCACATGAGGGCGAGGATCAGTCGCGTCACTGCAAACCGGCCTGGACTGACCGGGCAAAAGGGCGACAGGCGTCATGCGCAAACATCGGAACTTCCATTCGGCGGCAAACCGCGATTATCCCGCGAGTCTGCTGCGTGGCGACTGGAAGATCAACGGTTTTGGGCGTTCAGTCCTGGCGGCGCACGGTCAGTAGTTTGCCGGGCAGAGGATTCGCTGCATCGCGTTGGCTGCCGTGCGCAACTCCGGCACGCAGTTCAGCAGTTCATCCAGCGACCGGCGTGCGGTCGGCGCGTGACAGGCAACCGCCGCCACCAGCTTGCCGTCCTCGCCGCGCACCGGTACTGCCACGGCGACCATGCCCAGCACGAATTCCTCGTTGTCGATGCCCACCCCGCGGCGGGCGATCCGATCCAGTTCCGCGTCTAGTTCACGGCGATCGGTGATGGTGCGCGGCGAATGTCGCGGCAGCGGCATCTGGTCCAGCATGCTGCGCCTTTCCAGCGGCGGCATCGACGCGAGAAACAGCTTGCCGCTGGCCGTGCAATGCATCGGCACCCAGATGCCGGGCTGCAGATGCATGCGCAGCGGCGCGCTCGTGTCGATGCGCTCTACGTAGAGCACGCGTCCGGCATCCGGTACGGTCAGATTGCAGGTTTCGCCGAGCGAGCGCACCAGGTTCCTCAGAACCGCCCGGCAGTCGCGCCGGATATTGGAGCCGCGCAGCATCCGCAGGGCGAGCGTGGTCGTGCGGGTTCCCGGCACATAGCCGCGTCCGGCCGGCATGTGCAGTAGATAACCTTGGGCTTCCATCGCCCGCAAAAGCCGCATCAGGGTGCTTTTCGGCACCCGCATCATGGTGGCCAGCTGCGCCAGAGTCAGCGGCTGCGACGCTTCGCTCAGGTGTTCGAGGACGGTCAGCGGCCGCAGGCGCCGGATGTCCTCGCTCGTTTCCTCGTCCTCGCCTTCCCGCGCCTGATCCGCGCCGGACTCGACCCATGCCGCCGTATGGTATTGACCCGTCAGGGTCTTGCCTCGCTTGATGTCCCGTCTCCTCGGTGGATTCATCCCGGTCGCCCGGTCGTCGCCGCTGAATGCTCGCGCCGCAGTCTATTCCAGCATACCGTTTCATCTTGTGCACGGGTTGCGGTGCCGGGCCGTGGTGGTCAGCCTCTGCGGACCAGGTGGTTCTCCAATCGCCGCACGCCGACCGTAGTTTCCGCCGCGGCACGCGCCGCCTCGACCTGCAGCTCCGAGTCGACCACGCCCCAGAGCTCTACCGCGCCGTCGGTGACCGTGACATTGACCAGGTGCATCGGCAGCTCGGCTTCGCTCAGCGCCTTCAGCAACAAGCTGCGCAGGGCCGAGTCCTCGACGCGGACATCGCTGGGCTTTTGCCACGTCGCCACGCCGCGCAGCAGATTGGCGCGGCTGACGATGCCGACGAGTTTGCCGTGCGCAAGCACCGGCACGCGCTTGATGTGGAATTTCTCGAGCATGGCGGCGATTTCGGTGAGCGGGGTATCGGGCGCGACGGTAATCACCTCGCGGGTCATCACATCGCGCGCACGCCGGCCGAATTCCCGCAAGTAGCGCTCCGACGATTCCTCCGGAGTTGCCAGCAGGCGCAACCACCATGACGGACGGCGGCGCGTTTCCGCCTCGGCGCGGTGTATCAGATCCCCCTCGCTGACGATGCCGATCAAATTGCCGTCCCCGTCGATCACGGGAACTGCGCTGATGTGCGCATCGAGCAGAGTGCGGGCGATCTCCCCCACATCCGTATCGGGTGTCACGGTGAGGATCGCCGTTGTCATGACGTCTTTGGCTAGCATGTTGGAGTCTCTCCGGTTCTAATTGCGGGTGACCAGCCAGGTTGCCAATTGCGGGAATGCCAGCACCAGGCCGACGCCCACGAGTTGCAGGATCATGAACTGGACCATGCCGGCGTAGATATCCTTGAGTTCCCATTGCGGTACCACGCCCTTGAGGAAATAGGCCGACAGCGCCACCGGCGGCGACAGCCAGGCGGTCTGCAGCGTCATCGCGACCAGGGTGCAGAACCAGATCAGGTCGATGTTCAGCGCCTGGACGATGGGCAGCACGATGGGCACCACGATGAGCACGATGGGCACCCATTCCAGCGGCCAGCCGAGGATGAAAATCAGGCCCAGGATCACGATCAGCATCAGGGTCGGCGGCAGCGCCAGGCTGGTCAGCAGGCCAGCCAGATACTCGGCGCTGCCGAGGCGCGAGAACACCGCGCCGAACAGGTTCGATGCCGTCACCAGCATCAGGATCATGCTCGATACCTCGAGCGTCTGGTAGGCCGAGCGGCGTATCTTCGCCATCGTCATGCGCCGGGAGAGCAGCGTCAGGACGAACACGGCGGCGCAACCCACCGCGCCGGCGTCGGTCGGCGTCGCAATGCCCATCAGGATCACGCCCAGCGTGGCGATGATGACGACGATCACCGGCACGACGCCGATCACCAGGTCGCGCACCACCGCTGCCATGGAACTTGCGCGCATTTCCGGCGGCAGCGCCGGGCCGAGCGCCGGATTGAGCCAGCAGCGCACCAGGCACCAGACGGTGAAGATGGTGGACAGCAGCATGCCGGGGATGATCGCCGCGGCGAACAGGTCGGTTGCCGGCACCCCGACCACCGGCCCCATGACGATCAGCATCACCGAGGGCGGGATCAGTATGCCCAGCGTGCCGCCGGCGGCGATCACTCCGGCGCTCAGCCTGGTGTCGTAGCCGCTCTTGATCATCGCCGGCCCGGCCATGACGCCGAGTAGCGTGACCGCCGAGCCGACGATGCCCGTGGCCGCCGCGAAAATCGTCGCCGTGATCAGCACCGCCAGGTACAGCGAGCCGCGCAGTCCGGCCAGCAACTGCTGTATGCCGGTGAACATGCGCTCCATCAGGCCGGACTGTTCGAGCAGAAAGCCCATGAACAGGAAGAAGGGAATCGAGGCCAGCACCGTGTCCTTCATCACGGAGAAGGTCTGCAGCACCGCGAGATCGAACACCATCGGCCCATACGCGATAAAACCGGCGCCGAGCGCTACGGCGCCCAGCGTGAAGGCGATCGGAAAGCCGATGAAAATGATGCCGAACAGGGCTACCAGGGCCACCAGCCCGAAAATTTCGTTGCTCACGTCGCCTCCCTGCCGAGGCCGGACTGATCCGCGCCTGCCGGCCAGCGCCCGCTGATCGCGGCGTCGAGGCTCTTGCAAAATTCGGAAACGCCCTGGATCGCCAGCAGCAATCCGGTCAGGGGCATCGCGGCCTTGAAGGGCCAGGTGATCGGCATCCAGGGGCTGCTGACGAAGCGTTCGCTGGTCATGAACGCCTTGGCGAAGTAACCCCAGCCGAACCACAGGAAAATCGCGGCGAAGGGCATGAACATCACGATGTAGCAAACCGCATCGACGATGCCCTGGGTGCGTGGCGACCAGCCGCCGTAGAGCGAATCGGTGCGGATGTGCCCCTTGCGCTGCAGCGTATAGGCCGATCCCAGCATGAAGAAGGCGCCGTAGAGCATGAAGGTCATGTCGTAGGCCCACAGCGTCGGCGAATCGAAGACGTAGCGGGCCACGACTTCGTAGACCAGCGACAGCACCATCGGGACGATCAGCCAGGCGGTCAGCTTGCCGGACCAGATGGCGATCGGGTCGAGGGCATGCGCGATGCGCAGCAGTTTTGAGGGTTGTCCGGTCATGAGTCCTGTATCCGAGCGTATTCCAGCAGGTTGAATGCGGTGCACGGCTCCCGTCGTGCACCGCTGCGCTTGGTGGCGACTATTTGTGCGCTACCGCTTCGGCGCCGATGCCGTAATACAGGCCGTTGATCTTGGTCCAGTAGGGCACCACGACCTTGGCATAGGCGCGTTGCGATTCCAGAACTTCCTTGAACAGCGGATTGCGTGCCGCCTCGCGGTCGTACACGATGTTGGTGGCCTTGTGGAAGGCGGCGAAGAACTCCTTCGGCGTGTCATGCACGATGACCTTGTGATCCTTCTGCAGCTTCTCCAGCGCTTTCGCGTTGCGATCCACATTGAAGGCATAGGTTTCGGTGATGGTCGCCATCACGGCACCCTCGATCACCGCCTTCAGGTCTGCCGGCAACTTGTTCCAGACCGTCTTGTTGAACAGTACCTCGCCGACGTCCGACGACTGGTGCAGACCCTGCAGGTAGTAGTGCTTGAACACGGTGTGGAAGCCGAGGATCATGTCGTCCGCCGGACCGATCCATTCCGCCGCGTCAATCACGCCGCGCTGCGCGGCCGGAACGATCTCGCCGCCCGGCATGGCCACTGCGTTGATGCCCATTTCCTTGAAAACTTCTCCCGTCAATCCGGGAGGCGAGCGGTATTTCATTTTCTTCATGTCGGCGATCGAATTGATCGGCGTCTTGAACCAGCCGAACGGGTCGGGGCCCATCGGCTGCATCATGAAGGGCTTGATGTTCATCTTCAGGCCGGACTCATACAGCTTCTCGTAGAGCGCGTTGCCGCCGCCCTGCGAGAGCCAGGCCATGTGCGAGATCTGGTCCATGCCGGTGCCGGCACCCGCAGCCGGATTCGAGAACAGGGCCGCCGCGCTGTTCTTGCCCGACCAGTAGTGTGTCCAGGCGAAGCCGCCATCGACCACGCCCTTGTCCACCGCGTCGAGGATCTCGAAGGCGTTGACCACCGCGCCGTCGGGCAGGATTTCCATCTTGATGCGGCCGTTGGACATCTTGTCCACGCGGTCGCCGAAGCGCTTCATCAAGTCGAAGTAGATGCTTGCGGTCGGAACCGCCGTCTGTATTTTCATCCGCGTCACTTGCTGAGCCTGCGCCATGCCGCCGGCGGCGACCAACATAGCCGCGACGGCACCCACCAAGAATTTCCGTATCAAAGTCGCCATCATTGCCTCCTCCGTTATTGAATAAACCGGACCCCAGACCCGTCGGGCCATAAGGACTCCACCATTGCCTCATGGGCAATTCCAAATTCTTTACCTGCCGGCATCCTGGCGAATCATGTCGGCGGCCTTCTCGGCGATCATTATTGTCGGCGCGTTGGTGTTGCCGGAGACGATCTCCGGCATGATCGACGCATCGACCACGCGCAATCCGGAAATGCCGCGCACCCTGAGCCCCTCATCGACCACAGCCAGGGCGTCATTGCCCATCTTGCAGGTACCGACCGGGTGATAGATGGTCTGGCTGTAGCGTCTTGCGGCATCCAGCAATTCCTCGTCCGCCTGGAACTCGGCGCCCGGTGCGAATTCGGAAACAATGTGCGGAGCCAGCGCGGGCGCTTGCGCAATGCGGCGGGCCATTCTGATGCCGCCTATGACCACCGGATAATCCCGTTCATCCGACAGGTAATTCGGATGGATCGTCGGGTACTCCAGGGCATCGGCCGACTTGATGCCGATTCGTCCGCGGCTGAACGGGCGCAACTGACAGACCGACGACGTAAAGGCGGAAAACCGATGCGCTCCTTCACCCGGCTTGTCCGCGCTCAGCGGCTGCATGTGGAACTGGATATCCGGCCGCGTCGCATGCGGGCCGGAGCGCGTGAAGATGGCGACCTGACTCGCGGCCAGCGTAAGCGGGCCGGTCCGCGACAGCATGTACTGGATGCCGATCCACAGTTTGTTCAGCGGACTATTGACCTCGTCGTTCAGCGTGCGCTCGCGGGTCTTGAATACCAGCCTGACCTGGAGGTGATCCTGAAGGTTTTCTCCCACGCCGGGCAAGTCGAGCACCACCGGCACGCCCACCCGCTGCAGCAGTCCGGCGGAGCCGATTCCCGAACACTGCAAAATCTGCGGCGAACCGATCGCACCGGCCGAGAGGATCACTTCGGCTCTGGCCGCAGCCTGTCGCCTATGTCCGCCCTGCATGAATTCGACACCGACGGCGCGCCTGCCCTCGAACAGCACGCGCGTCGTCTGGGCGCGGGTTTCGACCTTCAGATTCGGGCGTCGACGCGCGGGCTTCAGGAAGCCTCTTGCCGTGCTCCAGCGCAGCCCCTTGTGTGCCGTCTGCTGGAAATAGCTGACGCCTTCCTGTTCCGCGCCGTTCGGATCCTCGTTGAAGGGAATGCCGATTTCCTGGGCCGCCTTGACGAAGTGGTCGGCGATCGGGCGATTCAGGCGCAGGTCCGAAACCTTTTGCGGCCCGCCGACTCCGTGATACTCATTGGCCCCGCGCTGCTGGTCTTCCGACTTCCGGAAATAGGGCAGCACATCGTCGTAACGCCAGCCCGGGTTGCCCAAATCCGCCCAGTGATCGTAGTCGGCCCGCTGGCCGCGGATGTACAACAGACCGTTGAGGGAACTGGACCCGCCCAGCACCTTGCCGCGCGGCCATTGGAGCTGGCGATTGGCGATACCCGGATCCGGTTCGGTGACATAGCACCAGTCCAGCTTCGGGTCATGCATGGTCTTGAAGTAACCGACCGGAATGTGAATCCAGGGATTCCAGTCTTCGCCGCCGGCTTCGAGCAGCAGGACGCTATTTTGTGGATCCTCGGACAGCCGGCTGGCCAGGACACATCCGGCTGATCCGGCACCGACAACGATGTAGTCGAAAACGAAAGACATTTGCCGCTTCCCCCGTTCCGTAGCGGCTTCAAAGCGCCACGCCGTCGATATAAATATGAAACGATACGTTTCAATATTGCAGGTGCGGACTATCCTCAATACCCATCCCTGATGGCAAGATAAATCGATAGGAAAGGCGACAAATGAAACGGAATCCGGATCGGCGGCGTCAAAAACGTAAATTGAACCGATTTCGGCAGACGTTTCGACCGCAGCAAGAGGCCAGCCAATTGGCGGGCTATGACCGCACGCCAGCCTTGCGTTGCCGGTATTTCTTGACCAGGCCCGGCAGGGTCGCCCAGACGATGAACGCGACGGACATGCCGAGGATGGAGGCGCTGATCGGTCGCTGGATGAAAATGAAGATGTTGTCGTCGTAGTTGGCCAGCGAGGTCAGGAAATAGCGTTCGGCCAAGGGGCCGAGGATCACGCCGAGGATCAGCGGCGCGGCGGGAAAGTTGTAGCGCTTCATCAGGTAGCCGATCACGCCGAAGACCATGCAGACATAGACGTCGAAGATGTTGTTGCGCACGCCGTAGGCGCCGAGCACGCTGAGCACGACGATGAAGCCGCTGAGGATCGCCGGCGGCACCCTCATGAAATGCGAAAATCCGCGCGCGATCACCACTCCGGCGACGATCATGAAGATGTTGGCGAGCAGCATGGAGGCAAAGATCGCATAGACCAGGTCGGTCTGGGTGCTGAACAACATGGGTCCCGGGGTCACACCCTTGAGTACCAGGGCCGCCATCATGATCGCCGTCGCCGCGCTGCCCGGGATGCCCAGCGTCAGCAGCGGAATCATGGCCGCGCCCGTGGTGGCGTTTTTCGCCGCTTCGGGGGCGGTCAGACCATCCGGCACGCCGGTACCGAACTCGGCGCCGCGCGGCGATGCCTGCTTTTCCACGCCATAGGCGATTACCGCGCCGACCGTGGCGCCGGCGCCTGGAATCATGCCGATCACGCTGCCGATCGCGGTGCCGCGCATGACCGACCAGCGTAGCGCCCACATTTCGGAAAATTTGGGGCGCTCGAAGCGTATCTTGTCCATGACCTTGGTCGCCGCCTCGGACTTGGCCAGCATTTCCACCACTTCGCCGAGCGCGAACAAGCCGATCATGACGACGACAAAGTTGATTCCGCTTTGCGCATCGCTTGCGCCGAAAGTCAGGCGCGGAACGCCGTACAGCGGATCGACGCCGACCGTGCCGATCGCCAGGCCGATGAACAGCGAGAGGAAACTGACCCACGGCGCGGATTTCGCAACCGCGATGATGCTGACCAGGCCGAGGAAGGTCGCTGCGAAGAATTCCGGCTGGTCGAAGCGCAACGCGAACTTGGCGAAGGGAGGCGCGGCGAAGGTGAGCAGCAGGGCGCTGACGATGCCGCCCGTGGCCGACGCGGCGATCGCAATGGTCAGCGCCTGCCCCGACTTGCCCTGCTTGGTCATCGGGTAGCCGTCCCAGCAGGCCGGCAGGGAGGCCGGTGTGCCGGGGATGTTGATCAGGATCGCCGAAATCGATCCGCCGAATACCCCGCCGGCATAGATGCCGCCGAGGAAGGACATCGAGTCGAGCGGCGACATCAGGTAGGTGAAGGGCAATGCCATGGCCATGGCATTGACGAAGGAGATGCCGGGCAGCGCGCCGGCGACCACCCCCACCGCCAGTCCGGTCACGATCATCATGAAGTGGCTGGGTTGCAGCACCGTCGCCAATCCGGTGGCAAGGAGAGAAAATGCTTCCATCGCGGAGGTCCTTAGTAAATGCCGAGCAGTCGAAACAGCGCGATGGTGAACTCGCCAAAAGCACCTTGACCGCGATCCAGCGGCATCAAGGCCAGCTTGACGAAGACGTAGAGCAGGACCACGGTGCCGATCAGAGTTACCGAAACGAGTTGCAGGGATTTGCGGATGCCGCCGACCAGGAACCACAGCAGCAGGAACACCACCGTCGCCGCGGTGAAGCCGGCCCAGGGGATGGCGACGGCATAGACCACCGCCAGCGCGAGCCCGAGGACGATCGGCAGCAGCGGAACGTCATCGTTTTCCTGCTCGAAGCCGACGTCGCCGAATTCGAGCGCCTCCGCCGCCGCACTCGGCGGCGACGGCAGGACATTGAATGCCCTCCAGCCTTCCTCGATCGCCCAGCCGATCGCACATAAGCCGACGCCCGCAAGCATGAGTTTCGGCCAGGTCAGCGGTGTGGCCAGGCCACGCGCCATGCCCTGGACCATCTGCGGGTCGTCGACGATGGCGTGGCCCAGGACCAGGGCGATCAACGCCACCAGCTCGGCGAAGACGGAATGGATAAGATGTTCGCGGTTGTAGATCATCCTGGTTTCCTGGTGGGCGCGGGGTGCCGTCCGGATTATTTCTTCATGCTTTTCAGGTAGTTCTGCGTGGTGACGTAGAACGCCTTGACGTAGGCGCCCGCCTCGGCCGGGCTGTACTTCCTGGTCACGCAGGTAAAGGTCTCGGCGCAGAACTTCTTCCATTCGGCGCCCTCCATGACCGTGTTCACCGCCGCCGCCAGTGCATCGACGCGTTCCTTGGGCGTCTTCGCCGGAACGGTGATGGTGCGGAAGTTGGGCAGGTCGCTGATGTTGAAGCCCAGTTCCTTCGAGCTCGGCACATCGGGGAAAGACGCATGGCGCTCGTCGTCGAACACCACCAACGGCCGCAACTGCTTGCCGGTGATGAACTGAGCGACGTCACCCGGCTCTTCGTAGATGGCGTCGGTATGCTTGCCGAGCGGCGAGGAATAGCGCTCGGCGGGCTTGGCGAAGGGCACGTTGGTCATCTTGTAACCCTGGGAGTTCAGGTATATCAGGGTGATGTCGTCCTGGGTGCCGTAGCCGGAGGTTGCCACCTTCAGCGCGCCGGGATGGGCCTTGGCGTGGTTGAGCAAGTCCTTGAAGGTCTTGAACGGGCTGTCCATGGGCACGAACAGCATCGACGGCGAATTCTGGGTGACGGCGACCACGGCGAAATCATCGGGTTTGGCGGTACCCAGTCCCGCGGCCCAGGAGGACACGCTGAGTGCAATCATGGTGGCGACCGTGTAGCCGTCGGCCGGATTGGTCGTAAGCTTGGCCAGACCGGCGTTGCCCGAGGCACCTGCGATGTTGGATACCGGCAGCGGCACCTTGAGCACCGGCTCGAGCAACTGCGACATCTTGCGGCCCATGGCGTCGGCGCCGCCGCCGGGGCCGAAGGTGACGATGATTTCGATCGGGCGCGACGGATACTTTTCCTGGGCCTGAGTCGCACCCACCAGGCTGGCCGTGATCACGGCGCCAACGAGGGCTTTTCTGGCGAAGCTGGAAATGGTCTTCATGCGGGTACTCCTCCTATATGTGGTCTGCCTGCGACCTGTTTTTTCGGAACGCCGGGGGCGCTCCGCCGTGCTGCCTGATGCTGTGTTGCCTGATGCGGTGCTACGTGATGGACTGTGCGGCGGGGCCGGCCAGATCCAGCAGTTTGAGTCTTTGTACCTTGCCCGACGGTCCTTTCGGCAATTCCTGCACGAAGCGGAACTGCCGCGGCGTTTTGTAACTACCCAGCGCGCCTTCGCAGTAATTGCGCAACTCCTCCTCGGAGCAAGTCTGGTTGGGCTTGAGCACCACGCAGGCCATGATTTCCTGGCCGTAGTTGTCGTCGGGAATGCCGACCGCGGCGGCTTCGAGCAGGGCCGGGTGCTTGAGCAGGGCCTCGTCGATTTCGCGCGGCGCGATGTTCTCGCCGCCCTTGATGATCAATTCCTTGAGACGGCCGGTGACGAAGACAAAGCCGTCCTCGTCGAGATAGCCGAGATCGCCGGTGTGCAGCCAGCCGTCCGAGGTGAGATTTCTGGCGGTCTCCTCGGGATTCTTGTAGTAGCACTGCATGACATTGTCGCCGCGGATCATGATTTCCCCAGGCTGGCAAGGCGGCAGCGTCTCGCCCGCGACATCGATGATCTTCGCCTCGTTGCCGCAGGCCTGGCCCGGACTGCCGATCTTGCGCCGCGCCGGATCGAGCGGATTGGTGAAACACGGCGCCGCGGTTTCGGTCAGGCCCATGGTCTCGATGATGCCGATGCCGAACTTGTCCTCGAAGGCGCGGTGATGGCTCGGCGCCAGCGGCGCCGAGGCCGAGCGGCAGAAGCGCACCGCGGACGTGTCGAGGCCCTTTTCCTTCGGCGTCGCGCCGTTGAGCAGGTAGGCGATGATGGTCGGCACCACGTTGATCCAGGTACAGCCCTGCGCGGCGACGGTCTCCCAGAAAGTCGAGGCGCTGAAGCGCTGCGGCATCACCAAACTGCCGCCATGCACCAGCGGCGCCGCAGCGGTGACGATCTGCGCGTTGATGTGATACAGCGGCAGCACGGCCATGACGCGATCCGTCGCGGTCAGTTGATGCGCGCGGGACACATATTCGCCGCCGGCAATCACCGCACGGTGGGTCAGCACCACGCCCTTGGGTTTGCCGGTGGTGCCCGAGGTGTA
>JAXMJU010000143.1:0-3410 GCA_034376265.1 Sulfuritalea sp. | reverse complement strand
CGGCGCCACGCGGCGCCGATCCCCGCAGCGACGAGATACTCAGGGAGGAATTGGCG
This sequence comes from Sulfuritalea sp., assembly GCA_034376265.1. Taxonomy (GTDB): domain Bacteria; phylum Pseudomonadota; class Gammaproteobacteria; order Burkholderiales; family Rhodocyclaceae; genus Sulfuritalea. The sequence continues at coordinate 3,354 of JAXMJU010000143.1, read as the reverse complement.
AATTCGGAAAAGAATCGCGCCGAGAACCTGATGATCGTCGACCTGATCCGCAACGACCTCGGGCGCCTGGCTCGCATCGGCGGCGTGAAGGTCGAACGCCTGTTCGAAATCGAGGCCTACCGGACGCTCTGGCACATGACGTCAACAGTTGCCGCTGACGCCCCGGCAAAGTCGCTGGCGGAGATCTTCGCAGCGCTTTTTCCCTGCGGCTCGATCACCGGCGCCCCGAAAGGGCGGGCCATGCAGATCATCGCCGAGCTGGAAAGTTCGCCGCGCGGCCTATACACCGGAGCCCTGGGCTACGTCGCGCCGGGTGGGGACTTCAGCTTCAACGTGCCGATCCGGACCTTGACGCTAAGAGCGGACGGCACCGGCTCCTTCGCGGTCGGCAGCGGCATCGTCGCCGACTCCGAACCTCAGGCGGAACTGGCTGAGTGCCGCCTCAAGACGCGCTTCGTCACCGAACTTGCAGCCGACTTCCAATTGATCGAAACCTTGTCGATGCAGCCCTTCGGGCGCGTTTCCTATCCGCTGCTCGCCAGCCACCTGCAGCGGCTCGCGGCTTCCGCGCGATATTTCGGATTCAAGTGCGACGTGAACGACATTCGCGCCGCCCTGCTCAGCCACTCCCGCGCCTGCACCCGCCTCACGCCGATGCGAACCCGCCTCCTGCTGAACAAGTGCGGCGACTTCGAGATCCGCTCGACGCCGCTGGAGCCCCTTGGCGGCGGAGCGATGTCGTGGGTCGTCTGGGCCGAACGGCGGATCGACTCCCGCGACCTGTTCCGTCGCCACAAGACCACGGTGCGGACGGAATTCGACGCCGAGCAGCAGGCCTGGAGGGACGTGCCGCAAGTATTCGACATGCTGTTCTGCAACGAACGCGGCGAATTGTCCGAGGGGGCGCGCTGCAACGTCTTCGTGTCGATCGACGGCATCCTGCGCACGCCGCCGCTGTCTTCCGGTGTCCTCGATGGCGTCATGCGCCGGCAGGTACTCAGCGACCGCTCGCTCGCCGTCGTTGAGCAGGTGCTTGATCCGCAACACGTGGCGCAAGCCGACGCCATCTATGTTACGAACGCCCTGCGGCCACTGCAGCGGGTAAACCTTGCTGAAGCGCAGGTCGCCAGGGGGTCGCGGCCCCCCCGGCCGGGCCGGGTTCAATCGCCGGTCAGTCGCTGCAGCGCTTCGTAATACTTCCGGGTGGTCTTGGCCGCAATGTCGGCGGGAACTTCGGGCGCCGGCGGCCGCTTGTCGAACAGGATCTCATTCAGCCAGTCGCGCACGAACTGCTTGTCAAAACTTTCCGGCCTCGTTCCGACAGCGTACGCCTCCCGCGCCCAGAACCGCGACGAGTCCGGCGTCAGGACCTCGTCGATCAGGTGCAGTCGGCCGCCGGCATCGAGACCGAACTCGAATTTCGTGTCGGCGATGATCACGCCCCGCTCGATAGCGTAAGCGGCGGCAAATCGATACAGGGCCAGCGCGACCGCCCGCACCTGCTCGGCGATGTCACGGCCGATCAGTTCCGCGACCGCATCGAAAGCCAGATACTGGTCGTGGAATCCGGCCGCCGCCTTTGTCGACGGGGTGAATATCGGTTCGGCGAGACGCGAGGCGCGTGGCAACCCGGGCGGCAGCCGAATGCCGCAAACCGAACCCTCCTGCAAATATTCGGCCCAACCGGAACCATCGAGGTATCCACGCACCACGGCTTCGATCGGCAGCGGAGTCATGCGCTTGACGACCACGGCCCGCTCCGCCACCCGGCTGCGTTCGTTTTCCGCAACGACGCTTTGCGGATCGACATGCGTCAAGTGGTTAGGCACGATATGGGCGAGCTTATCGAACCAGAAGTTGGACAGCCGGGTGAGGATCCTGCCTTTGTCCGCAATCGGTGTCGGTAGAACCACGTCGAAGGCCGACAGCCGGTCGGTGGCGACCAGCAGCAGCCGGTCGCTATCCACGGCGTAGATGTCGCGGACCTTGCCCCTGGCGACCAACGGCAGGGATGACAGCCCGGACTCGAACATGGGCGAGGTAGTCGATAGGCCCGGCATTCAGGCGAGCTCCGCTTCGATTTCCGCGAAGGATCTGGCGCGGGCGAACGGAACGACGGGCATGTCGAGCTGCCGCCCAATCTGCGTGGAGGAAAAGATCCCGCGGATCATCTCGGCGCCCGTCAGCGGATCGGTGTCCACCACCAGTGCGTGCTGGCGTCCGAAATCTTCCAGGGTGGCGACGATGTGCCCGACTTCCGAGCGCACCACGTCCTCATAGTTCAGGACATCGATTTCGCGCAAGGGAATCATCAGGTCTTTCACCGACAGTTCGTGATGGCCGCCGCCGCGTTCCCGGATCAGCTTGATCGGCCGTTCGCCCATGGTGTCCCGCGCCGTGATCAGGCCAATCAGCCCGACGTCCTTCCGGACCACCAGCAGCAGCCGGACACCGAGCCCGATCATGGTTTTCGTGGCGCCGGCCAGCGACGCATCGGGGTCGATCGTCGCCACAATGGTCTGCCGAAGGTCGGTCATGACCTCGAGTGCCGGCGAATCCAGGCGGACCGGCTGGTTGCGGTGCGGAGCATGATGCCCGGCGCCCCAGGCCAGCTTGTGGGAATCAAGAGCCCTGTAATAGTTGCGTACCATGGCGTTGCCTCCTCGCGATCCTGCCAGTCGGCGCAACGTCTGCCGACGTCGCGCCCGAAATGGACTTCCTTGTCACAAGCCGGCTCCGCGCCGCGGATCGGCTCCCCTGCGGCGGGTCCTCAAAGCGAAGACAGCCCCGCCGACTTCATCACTGCCGTCACCGTATAGAAGGATCCGAAGACGACGATTCGGTCGTCGCGCGTCGCCAGGCAGCGGGCGCGGGCAAAGGCAAGTGCCGGCGTTGCCTCCCTCGAGATCGCCGCGTCCGGCACCTCCGCCATGACCATGTCCAGCATCTGCTGCGAACTCGTGCCGCGCTGCTCTGCGATGCCGGCGACGACCCAGACGTCGATCTGGTCCTTGATGGTCCGGACCACGCCCGCGATATCCTTGTCGCCGAGCATCGCAAACACCGCGTAGGTGTTGCCGCGGCATGGCATCCGGGCCAGATTCGCGGCCAAGGTCGCGGCAGCCTGTGGATTGTGCGCAATGTCGAGGATCACCGTCGGCGCACCTGGAAACACCTCGAAGCGCCCTGCCAGCCGCGCCTGCTCCAGCCCGGTCCGTATGTCGCTGACGGTAACGGGCACGTAGCCCCGGATTTCTTGCAGTGCCGCAATCGCGGCGCTGGCATTCATCAACTGGCATTCGCCGACCAATTGCGGCAGCGGCAGGTCGGGGCAGTCCCCTCCCGGCCCCCAGT
>JAXMJU010000142.1:0-5243 GCA_034376265.1 Sulfuritalea sp. | reverse complement strand
GCGACGCAGAGGCTGCCGTGGCGCTTGTACTGCACCAGGCAACCGGCCATCTCGACGGCATTCCTGACCTTGCTCTGGTCGTCGAAATCGATCGCCGAATACGGCAAGACCACGGGCCGCAACGCAGGCGCGGGCCCGGCGGCGCGCGGCGGATTGAGCAGCGCCAGTTGCCCGGCCGGGTGGCGCAGGCGGGCGACGATCTGTTCCTTGGTCTTGGCCACGCCGGCCTGGTAGCTGTCGTAGCTGCGCTGCTTTTCCTCCTGCAGCACGGCCACCGCCATCGCCAGCACGGCCAGCGCCAGCAGCAGGAATGAGGTGCGAAACAGGATGCGCAGGCGGAACGAGGCCAGCCATTGCAGCGCCGCTTTCATCATCTTCCCGCTGCCGGGTCGGACCACCTGAAGCCGCGCATCGGTACGTTCTCGATGCGGTCGAAACCCTCGTCGAGTTCGCGGAAGGCCTCGCGGATGGTGCTGATGTGCTTGCGGATGTTGTCGCGGTTGCGCCCGCTTTTCACCACCTGGAACAGCTCGTCGTAGGACACCACCTGGCCGCGCCGCTGGTAGAGCGCGGCGAGGATGCGCTGGGCGGTCAGCGGCAGGTTCACGCGCTTGCCGCGCCACAGCGGCGTGTTCTGCCGCAGCGGATCGAGCGCGAGTTCGTCGCCGGCAGGCTGAGCCGGCTTGGCCCCCTCGCGATCGCGCGAGGCGCGCAGGATTTCGAGGAAGGTGTCGATGAAATCGGCTTCCTCGAAAGTGGTCTTCTGCAGATAGTCCCAGGCGTCGAGCGCTTTCATGATGCTGCGGTAGATGGCGGCCGGCATGGCCGACACCACCAGCACCGGCGTGCCGCGCGCGGCCTTGTTGATGGCGTTGATGATGGCGACGCCGGCATGGCGCTCGCGCCCCAGTTCGATGTCGAGCACCACCACGTCGTAGTTCTCGCGGGCGATCGCGGCCTCGGCGTCGTCGCGGTTGAACCAGGCGTCCACCGCAATGCCCGGCCGGGCGGAAAGTATCCAGGCCCTGAGTTGCTTGCTGGTGGGTATGTCGTCCTCGATGACGGCGACCTTGATGCTCATTTCATGCTCCGCACATTGTCCTGCGCCAAGTATCGCCGTTTTTGCCGCCGAAGGCAGCGCCCGCGCGTGAGTGTTTGTTCACGCCGCGGAATGGCTGCTGCCGGCGCCTTACCGAAGTCGCCCCGCGACGCCATGGCTTGCTCCACGGCCTTGCCGCGACGATGGCAGCCATGACGGAAGGCGATCGATCTTCCCGCCTCCGCCGCCATCCCCGGAAGATCAACACCTGGAGAAAGCCATCATGTCGGAACAAATCCGCAACATCGCCAACAACCTGCGCGACTCATTCGGCAGACACGCGGCAGACATCGCCGGGCGCCTCGGCCGCGGCGTCAAGGACTCGCACCGCGGCATCATCGCCCTGGCCATCGCCGGCATCGGTACCTATGCCATCGTCAGCAACCCGCCCATGCAGAGCGTCGGACGCGGCGAACTCGGCCTGCGCGTCAACCGTTTCAACGGCGTCGTCGACGAGGTCGAGGACGGCGCCGTGCTGGTGATTCCCGGCCTGCACGAAATGCGCCGCCTGTCGCTGCGCGACCAGGTCTACCGCCCGGCCGACAGCCAGAGCGCCAGCGGTGCGGCCCCTTTCCAGACTGCCGAGGGGCTCTCGATCGGAGTGGACGTTTCCGTCCGCTACGTGCTCGACCGCAGCCGCATCGTCGCCATGGCCCGCGCGCTGCCCGCCGACATCGGCCGCGAAGTGGTCGAGCCGGCGGCGCAGAGCGTGCTCTACAAGACGCTCTCCGGCTACACGGTGCGCGAGATCTTCTCGACCAGGCGCGCGGCGATACAACAAGCCGTCGAAGGCGAACTCAAAACGCTGCTGGCCAAGGACGGCATCAAGCTGCAGGGCGTGATGATCGGCAAGATCGACCTGCCAGCCGACTACAAGGCCGGCATGGAACGCTTGCTGGCCGAGGAACTGGCAACCGAGCAGATGCGTTACACGCTGGAACTGAAGGAAAAGCACGTGCGCCAGACCGAACTCGAAGCGCAGGCCGAAAAGGTGCGCCGCGAACTGGCCGCCGAGGCTGCCGGCCAGGAGCAAGTCATCGCCGCCAAGGCCCAGGCCGAGGCAATGAAACATGTGCTGCCCTTCAAGCAGAAGCAGATCGAACAGCGCGAACTGGAAGCCGAAGCGGCCAAGATCACCCGCGTCAAAGCCGCCGAGGCCAGCTCGCAATCGCGCCTGATCGAAGCCACCGGCGAGGCCGAGTCGCGGCGCAAACTGGCCGATGCCGAGGGCTACCGCCAGGAGCAGTTGGGCAAGATCGCCAGCGAACAATTGGTGCGCGACGGCGAGGCCATCACCAAGCACCCGCTGCTGATCCAGAAGACCATGGCCGACAAGCTCTCCGACAAGATCTCGGTGATCATTGTCCCGCCCTCGATCAACGGCGGCTTCATCGGTGCCAACCTGCTCGGCGGCAAGCAGGGAGGCGAGTGATCATGCCGGCCGCCACCACGCTTGCCGCGCTTTCGGTGCTATCGGCGCTGGCCATCGTCACCCAGGATCAGGCGGCGCTGCGTGCCGCACCGCGCGATTCGGCGCCCCAGCAGGCCCAGCTGTGGGCCGGCGACAGTCTCGAAATTCGCGGCGAGAAAGGCGACTTCCTGCAGGTCTATGACCATCGCCGCGAACGCGCCGGCTACATCAAGGCGCCCAGCGTGCGCGTCCAGTCACTGCAGCCTGCCGCCGCACCCGAGCTGCTCGCGGTGCTGCGCTTCCTGCGCGACACGCCGGGCTCGGAAGCGCTCGGCATCGCCTATGCCGCCGCCTACGGCGTGAATATGGTCAGCTTCGAGCGCGACGGCCAGATTCGCCTGTGCTATGACGGCGACGCATATCGCCGCGTGCTGTCGCTGCCGGCGACCGACGCGCAAAAGGCCGCCGCCGCATTGGCGCTGACCCGCCACGATTGCGTGGCGCCCGAACTCACGCCGACAGCGCGTTTCGAGCACGACAACCGGCGCGCCGAAATACTCGACCGCGTCGCAACGGACAAGCTGCCCGCGGTGCTGAAAAACCGCCTGCGCCTGCGCAAGGCCGGCGTCTGGGCCAGCCTCGCCTACCAGCGCGCGCGGCGCGCGGAGCTCGGCGCGCCGGCCGTGCAACAGGCTGGCAATCGCGCGCTGGACGAACTCGCCGGCATCGACCAGAGCGAACTCATGGAAGCCGACGCCTATGCCTACGATGACGCCGCGATACGCGTCGGCGCTTCGCGCTGGGCCACCGCCGCCGGCGCGCCGGCGGCGAAGCCGGGCAAGGTTTCGGTGGCGCTCAGCCCCGGTCAGCCCGGCGAAACCTGCGTGCATCTGGTCGATGCCAAACACGATTTGAAGAACCCACTGCTGACGCGCTGCACCTACGGCCTGGTGTGGACCGCCTCGGCCGCCGCCAACGCCCAGGGCACGGCGCTCGCGCTGGCGGTGCAGCCGCTCGATACCTGGCGCGAGCTGTGGGTGTTCCGCAAGGACGCGCAGGGCTGGCGCGTCGACGTCGTGCCGCCGGCCGCGGAACATCCCGGCCTCGGTTACGTCGAGTTCGCCGGCTGGGTGCCGGGTGGCAAACAACTGCTCGCCGCGCGCGAAGCCAGGACGCAAGTCCGCCACCGGCAAAGCTTCGAGGTCCTGCGCCTGAGCACGCTGGAGGTGGAAAAGCGGGCCGAGCGGCCGAACCACCTGAGCAGCTTCTATCGCTGGCAGAGCCCGGCCTGGAAGGCAATCACCGTCAGCATCCGCTGATCACCCGTCGGGCGCGTCCTGGCCGCCGTGTCGCCAACGCCAACTCTTCACTGCCTGGCGAAGACTTCCCCGGCGCGGACGAAGGCCTTGAACTCCAGCGCGTTGCCGTCGGGATCGAGGAAGAACATCGTCGCCTGTTCGCCGGGCTTGCCGACGAAGCGCAAGCCCGGTTCCATCAGAAAACGGATGCCGGCCGCGCGCAGGCGTGCGGCGAAGGTCCAGAACTCGTCGATGTCGAGGATCACGCCGAAATGCGGAATCGGCACCGCATGGCCATCGACCAGGCCCTCGCAGCAGGCGCCGCCGGGCTGGCCCAGATGGGCCGAGAGCTGATGGCCGAACAGCTCGAAGTCGATCCAGTGTTCGGTGCTGCGCCCCTCGCTGCAGCCGAGCTGGCCGACATAGAACTCCCGCGTGCGCGCGATCTCGCTAATGGCAAAGGCATAGTGAAAACTCGACATGGCAGGCTCCTGTGAAATGTTGCGTGCTCGATCAGGCGGCATTATGTGCCGGCCGGAATTACCAAACTACCTGCCGCGCTTGGCGCGCGCGGTTTCGAGATGCGCGCAGAGCTTTTCGGCGCCGTCGAGGATGCGCGGCGTGTGGCGCTGGATCAGTTCCGGCGGCACGAAGTAGAGGTTGTCCCTGGCCACCGCGGCCAGGGTGGTCCAGCGCCGCCAGTCGTCCAGCCACTCGGGCCGCGACTCGCCCATGCCGCTGGCGACGATGACTTCCGGGTTGGCGGCGATCACCGCTTCGACGGTCACGGTCGGCGCCAGGATGGGCAGCGCGGCGAAGACGTTGCGCCCGCCGCAAAGGCGTATCGCGTCGCTGATGATCTGCTGGCCATTGACCGTCATCAGCGGCTGCTTCCAAATCTGGTAGAAGACATCGACCGGCGGCCGCTGGCTGTAGCGCGCGGTCAGTCTGGCGTAGCGCTGGCGAAACGCCGCCGCCGAGGCGTTGGCCACCGCCTCGGTGCCGGCCAGCTTGCCGATCTGCTCCAGCTCGCCGGCAATGTCCTCGATGCGGTTCGACTGCGACAGATGCACCGTGAAGCCCAGCGCCCGCAGGCGCGCGACCGCCGCCGGCAGGTTGCCGCTTTGCCAGCCCAGCACCAGATCGGGCTTGAGCGCGACGATGGCTTCGAGATCGAGGCGGGAATAGCCGCCCACCTTGGGCAGGGCTTGCGCCGCCGGCGGATGGTCGCCGTAGTCCACGTTGCCGACCAACCGGTCCCCCGCGCCGGCCGCGTAGACCAGTTCGGTAATGTGCGGCGCCAGGCTGATGATGCGCCGCGCCGGCGCGGCGAGCCTGACGCGGGTGCCGCCGACATCGGTGACGACGATCTCGGCGCGCGCCGGCAGGACGGCCAGCGCGCAAAGCAGGGACAGGCTGCGCAGATTGAATCGCT
>JAXMJU010000141.1:0-4198 GCA_034376265.1 Sulfuritalea sp. | reverse complement strand
TTGCAAGCTCATCTGCGATGCCGGATAAGGCATCGCGCATGGGCCTGGGTGCAACGGTATGGGATTGGCTCTCTCCGACAAGAAACGATGCCGAGTCGGGACATAATCACAGTATGTAGACCCGGCCAGCATTCGAAGAGAGCCGATTGGATGCCCTTCACAACAAGAAAACTGCGAGACGGCGTTGTACCGTGGAAGGCTAATGTAGTCCCGCAAGGCATTTGCAAAGCGCATCCCAGGAGGGAGCGGCTTCCCGCTCCCTCGAGGCATGCTCTTCATCAGAGCGATACATCCTTCACCCGGGCAACCAGGCCGTCACCGGCCAGATCGCCCACCGCGAAAGCCGCCAGCGTATCGAACACCGCATCCGAAAAGCCACCGACATTCAGCACGTTCTGACGGGAACGAGCCTGGTTCGTGGCATTCGGCGTGATGTCGATGCAGGCAAGCTTGGCGTCCGGATTGCGTTTGGAGAACGCGTTCCACTGCGCCTCCGTTTCGGTACGCTGATTGTTGCCGACGTCCAGCCAGGACTCGTTGTCCGAGACGTAGATCAGCAGGTCACCCTTCGCCTTGCGCTTGTTGAGCAAACGCAGCGGCGCCGAACAGGCAGTGCCACCGCCGCCCACGGCCGCGAGTTTCTCGGCGTTGGTCAGCAGCGTGTCACGAGGCGACAAGCGCAGCGAAACCACCTGATTCTCGAACGGGATCACTTCGGCCTGCGGGTTCTTGCGCAGCACGGCCGCTGCGACCAGGGCCGCCACATCGACGCACCGAACTTTGGAGCTGGCACCACGCCGGTATCCAGTCGCCGGGCTGCGCATCGAGCCCGAGACATCCGGGAACACGAAGATGCGGCCATCGATGGCCGGCACGTTTGCGGTAGCCAACTCCGCGGCATCGACCAGCGCCTCGGCAACGACACGCGGTACCGCCGCATCGATGTTGAGGTAGGCCGCCAGCAACTGGTACGGAAACGCCTTGCCACGCGCTATCAGCGAACGATCACGCAACCGGTCGGCGATGGCCGCAGTCAATTCCGCGTCCTCGAAGACCCCGTGACGGGCGAAGGTGTTGAGGTTCATTCGCGTCGCCTGCCACGGCGCGTTGCGGGCAATGTCCTTCCAGTTCTCCGCTGAAAGCGGCAACTGCGACAGGAGCCGGAAGTCCACCTTTGGCAGCTCCAGCGACTCGCCGACGCGGAACGCCTCGAGACGCCGGATCGTCTCCGGCAAACGCGAATCGTTGGCAGCCAGCTTACCGATGAAGTAACCGAACGCCGCTTCCTGCGACGCATCACGCGCCTTCGGCCGCGACAGCTTGATCACGTCGCCGAGCGACGGATCCTGGCCGACCGCGTTGATCAGCATCGTTTCCGATGCCTGCTCAAGGAAGGCCGCGACCATCCGCTTCGGTGCCGACCCCAGGGACTTGCGGCCGGTTGCACCGGAACGCACAACCTGGACGAAGGTCCGCAGCATCTTGCCGTTGTCGATCACGCGCAAGAAGACCTTGCGGAACAGCTCCGGCGAGCGCGTCGACAGCACCGCCAGCATCGCCGCTGGCGCATCCTTCATGTAGCCGGATTCGCGGGCATAAACGGCAAGCTTCGCCAAGTATTCCGGCTCGGCCTGCAGGGCGAGTTCGACGACGCGGGCGGTATCGGCCTTGGCGTCGGCGTAGAAGGTGCTGTTGAAGGTACCGGTCATCACATACTGCGCGAGGGCCACTTCCGCAGCCATCGCATAGGCGACGCCGCCTGCGTTATTTCGGGTCACGTCAGCCGGCGCGGCCGACGCAAAGATTGCCTTGTTGGCCATGTCGTACTCCTTTCATTCGCCTTGTGGGCGACAGGTTGATAAATGCGCCTTGTGGGCGCGGAAGAAACATTGGTCGGGGTGGCAGGATTCGAACCTGCGATCTCGTGCTCCCGAAGCACGCGCCGTGGGCCGGACTGGGCCACACCCCGGTTGATGCGATTACTGCGTTACTGGCCTCCCCGACACGACTTGAACGTGCATGTGTCCCATTAGCCTTTCCACTGGTTCGTAACCAGAGGGCATACGGGGAGAAATCGGGCGGGGGAGGCTGGACTCGAACCAGCGATGGACTGACTCAGAATCAGTTGCCTTGCCAACTTGGCTACTCCCCGATAAATCGTTTGGTGACCGATGACAGACTCGAACCGCCAACCTTGGGTGTTGGAGACCCCTGCGCTGCCGATTGCACTTATTTGCCGTGATGTGGTGGTTCCACTCCGGTTCCGTGGCCCCCCCGCCTTTTCGAAACGGTGCTCTGGCCGGCTGAGCTATGGAACCGAGACTGGCTCCACGACTTGGGCTTGAACCAAGCTCACACGGATTAACAATTCGGCCGCACACACGGTGCGTTTCGTGGAATCGAACTCATACGGCTGGCCGCTACCGATCACGTCCTGTACCGGAAGCGGCGTCAGCGGCCATGCGTATGAGTTCGTGGTGGGAGCCGAGGGATTCGAACCCGTCCTCCGCCTGGTTAAAAGCCAGGTGCCTTCAGCCACTCGGCCAGACTCCCGTTGCAGTTGCATCTTCGCGGCGCGGCGCAGACTCTTGAGACTCTTCTGGTGCGCGCCCGCCTTCCTGAATTTCGCCGGCGCGACGAAGGGATTTCGTGGCGCCGGCAGCTTCTTTAGTTTCATGATTTGCTTCTCCTGTTCCAGCAGTTCATTGTTGGTGTCTTCAAGGACAACTTCCTCGAATACGGCTGCAGGTTCCGCTCCTGCTTGCGGCGTCACCCGTGCTTCGGGACTTGCCGCCGGTCACCGCGCGCCCCTGTCCGATCCGAGCAGTGGGTCGCGCGGCGTTTGAATTTTGCGATTCGTGTTTTGGTGTCGTCCGGTGGTTTCGAACCACCCCCTCCTGCTTTTCAGACAGGCGCTTCCACCAGGTTAGCTGGAACGACTACGTAGCTTGGTGAACCGTAGGAGGCTCGAACTCCTCTGACCAGCTTGAAAGACTGGTGACCTCACCCGAAGTCGAACGGTTCATGGTGGTGAGAAAAGGAATCGAACCTCCAAGGCCAGAGACAGCAGATTTACAGCCTGCCCCGCTTCCACTTACGGACTATCCTTCCGTCAGTCCATATCGAAGCCCTCTCCTGCCGGTTCCCTGCCAAGAGGCCTCCGGCGTTACGTTTCTGCGACCCGGGGCGGCACTCCTTCTGCCGGATCGCACTTGGCACCTACGCTTCCACCGTGCCGAGATGAAAGAGAAAAGGGCTTCGATATGGAGCGGACGACGAGTTCCGACCTCGTGGCCTCCACCTTGGCGAGGTGGTGCTCTGCCAACTGAGCTACATCCGCGTATTGCACACCGGCAGCCTGACTGGGCGTGTTACCTCACATGTCCGTCCCCATGACGAACAGCGATCACCGCAGTCCCCTGCACGTCGACTTCAATCAGGCCGCCGGCGCTTGAAACCATCCCGAATTGTTAACGATCGACCACCTCATCCGGCATTGCCGGGGCGGGCCTCGCAATCCGCGAGGGCTTTACCTGCTACCGATGTCCCACGCCAAGCGCGTGACCTCGATGATCCGTTCTGCTGTCTTGCTCACTTGTCATCTCCTGTGTCCAATCCGCAACCCAAAAAGCACAAGGCCCGGAGCTTTCTAAGCATCCGGGCCTCGTTGGCCTTTCGATCTGTCTTCTGATCGTGGTCGCTGGTCTTATCCTCCTGCGACCTGGGGAATGTCCCCACGGATGCTGCACCTGCCATTGCCGTTCCAGTCCTGATAATCGTGCTGCGTGCTAAAGCCAAAGCCCGCTTTGGGCTCCAGCGTGCACTCGGGTCGGAGGGCCGCAATGGCACTGGACCTCGGGCGCAAGGACTGAACGAGCGCTGATAGCCGGGACGCGGCGAGCGATAACATCGCGCGCTCCGTCTTGGCTATCAGTTGCATCGTGGTCGTATTCATTTGCTGCTCCTGGTCAGTGCTGCATCCATTGAAATGTAGGTGTCGTACTACTTGATTCGACCCCTGCGGAATATCGATACTAACGCACGCTTCCCACTTCGGTTGACGCGTGCTTGAAGTGGCGCATGATATCGGCAAGGCGCAAAGCGTCAACTGGTAAATGCGAAATCACTTCGCAGATCACGCAGAAACTTTAAAGTGTGTTGTGCCAATGACACATCCGGGACTGTGGTGTTCAATGCA
>JAXMJU010000140.1:0-2455 GCA_034376265.1 Sulfuritalea sp. | reverse complement strand
TCCTCGGCGATGTTGGCCAGGTGCGAGAAATAGCTGAAGGCGCGCACCACCTGGCTGGTGCCGTCGCGCGGCAGCTCGCGCAGCACCGACGCCATCTCTTCGCGCGCGGCGCGGTCGTCGTCGCGATGGAAGCGCAGCGCGAGGCGGCGGATCTGCTCGACGCGCTCGAAGATCGCGAGCCCCTCCTGTTCGCGCACGGTGTCGCCGAGCAGGCGGCCGAGCAGGCGGATATCGTCGCGCAGGGGCTGGTCTTTGTCGGCTGCGGCAGAGTTCATCAGGGTTTCCGGCGCTGGAGTCGGTTCCGGCTTTCCTCGATCGCGCGGTCGAGGTAGGCGGCGTAGAAGTCGGCCAGGCGGAAGCCGACGATGGGTTCGGCCAAGGCCGCGCCGTCGGGACCGTGGAACATCACGGTCGGGGCGAAGCGTGCCTGCATCTGGTTTGAAAAGTCGGCGCTGGCGATACGGCGCCCGGCGAAATCCACCACGGTGCCGGCCCGGTCCATGTGCAGTTCGCGTACCACGGCCGGCGCCGCCGGATTGCGCGACAGGGGACCGAGATGCTCGCGCTTCACCTTCTCGCACCAGCTGCAGTCCTCGCGGCTGTAGAGCACCACCAGCGGCACGCCTTTCGCGGCGGCGAGGCGGGCATCGGCGGCCAGGTCCGTGGCCTCCGTCAATGCACTGGCCGGCGCTGCCGGCGCCAGTGCCGGCAAAGCGGCAAGCAGGCACGCCGCGATCAGCGCGAGTCCGCGCTTCAAGCTGATTCCGAAACCCATGATTTCCTTCCCTCCGAGGCCCAGCATGGAATCTTACCGGTGCGTAGCGCCCGCACAATTACTGTCTTCAATCCCGCGATCAGTGGTGCAGGATGCGCGAAAGGAAGGTCTTCGCCCGCTCGCTGGCCGGAGCGTCGAAAAATTGCGCGGTCGGCGCGTCCTCGACGATCTCGCCGTGGTCCATGAACACCACGCGGCGCGCCACCCGGCGCGCAAAGCCCATCTCGTGGGTGACGCACATCATGGTCATGCCTGTACGCGCCAGCTCGACCATGACGTCGAGCACTTCGCCGATCATTTCCGGGTCGAGCGCCGAGGTCGGCTCGTCGAACAACATGCAGATCGGGTCCATCGCCAGGGCGCGGGCGATCGCCACACGCTGCTGCTGGCCGCCCGAAAGCTGGCCGGGAAACTTGTTTTCATGCGCGCGCAGGCCGACGCGGTCGAGCAGGGCCGCGCCGCGCGTGGCGGCTTCTTCCTGGCTGCGGCCGAGCACCTTGACCTGGGCCAGCGCCAGGTTCTGCAGCACGCTCATGTGCGGGAACAGCTCGAAGTGCTGGAACACCATGCCGACCCGGGCGCGCAGCTTGGGCAGGTCGGTCCTGGGGTCGCCGACCGAAATGCCGTCCACCGTGATCGTGCCCTGGCTGAAAGGCTCCAGGCCGTTCACGCACTTGATCAGCGTGGACTTGCCCGAACCCGAAGGGCCGCAGACCACCACCACCTCGCCCTTGGCGACATGGGTGCTGGCGTTGTTCAGCACCTGGGTCGGGCCGTACCACTTCGACACATTCTGGATTTCGATCATGAGGCTTCCCGGATTTTCAGCGAATGATGGCAACGCGTTTTTGCAGCTGCTTCACGGCCAGCGACAGGCTGAAGCAGATGGCGAAGTAGATCAGGGCCGAGAGCACGATCATCTCCACCGGCCGATTGTAATTCTTGCCCACCACGTCGGCGGCCTTGAGCATGTCCTTGGCGCCGATCGCATACACCAGCGAGGTGTCCTGGAACAGCACGATGGTCTGCGTCAGCAGCACCGGCAGCATGTTGCGCAGCGCCTGCGGCAGGATCACGTGGACCATGGTCTGCGCCCGCCCCAGGCCCAGCGCCTGCGCCGCATTGAGCTGGCCGCGCGGCACGCTTTGTATCCCGGAACGCATGATCTCGCAATAGAAGGCCGCCTCGAAGGCGGTGAAGGTGATGATGGCCGAGGTCTCGGCGCCGACCGGCGCGCCGGTCAGGTAGGGAATCACCAGGAAGAACCAGAGGATCACCAGCACCAGCGGGATCGAACGCATCAGGTCCACATAGGCGCCGGCGATGCGCGCCAGCGCCCTTATGGACGAGAGCCGGGCGAGAGCCAGCAGGGTGCCGATCACGATGCCACCCGTCATCGCCACCAGCGTCAGCCGCAGCGTGAACATCAGGCCGTCGCGGATGAAGGGCAGGCTCGGTTGCCAGACGCTGAAATCGAACTCGCCCATGTCAGTTGTTCGACCGCGCTTCGCGCCGCGTGAAACACCTTGGTTGTTGGAAGGGGATGGGGGCGCCAAGGACGGCAGGTATCCGGCTCCGTCCATGTCCTCCGTCGCGGGCTGCGCCCGCTCCTCCCCCTTTACTTACCGGAACCGGATACCTGCCATCCTTGGCGGGATACGCCTTAGTTGTACGACCGTC
>JAXMJU010000139.1:0-4849 GCA_034376265.1 Sulfuritalea sp. | reverse complement strand
CTAGCGCGCTGTTTGAGGCCAGTCTTCACGTCGTCTTCAATATTGCGAACGATGACTTGAGCCATGAGACTTCTCCAGAATTGAATGGTACGCGTGCAATGATAGCACGATATCAGTCACCGCCTATTGATAACAATCGCGATTTTCAGCGGTGCTTCACGATGGAATCGTGACGTCGATGATCGTCATGGCACATACGCACGATGATGCCGAAGGAAACCGAGAGGAAGACGTCAGCAATGAATGGTAGTTCGATATCAGTCGGTTCGCTTCAGGGTTTGAAGAATGCCTTTTAACAGTGCGGCGTGCCTTGGCAAACGCTCAACGATATTTTCAAATTCGCGCCGTTCGTAGATGTGGCTGAGCTTGTTGCGGTCGTCTATGGCCTGAATCATTTCAAGGTACGCGCTTTCGTCCAGGTAACCGGCCAGATAAAAAGCCTTGACCGCTTTCTTGGGCGAAGCTTCGTCTATGCCTTCCTGTTGCTTGAGAAAATTCTTGATGGCCTTCCAGGGGAGTTCCAGGGTGTATTCAAATTTTGCGCCTGGCCGTTTCTCAGGCCGTCAATCAGGCGCGGGTCGAGGGTGCTTGCCATGGCGGCAAGATCGACGTTAACCAAATAAGTTAAACCTTCCAGGGTTTCTTCAAAAGCCTGCAATCTCACATCCATCGTCTGGCCTCGCTGCGGACAATCTCACCAAAACGCCCGGCAAGCTGGGCCGCGGTCACAAAATCCACATGGAATGGAATGAACGATTCTTCGATCTGTTCATTGAGTTCTGCCAGCTTGGATGGGGCGAGATCGGCATCGATCCATAAATCGGTTATGGCCTGATGAGTCATGAGTTTATGGGGTATGAACTGTCGCGAGCGGACATTGCTCGCACTGTGCACGCCCTGCTCGGTAACGCCAGTATCGCCCTCGAATCGCCAGCCGCAGTGAAAAGTGCGCTCATCTATTTCGAGACCGGCAGTGCCGATTTTCCAGATTGTCTGATTGTCGCCAAGGCGGGCCAGGTTGGCTGTAGCCATACCCTCAGTTGCGACAAGCGCATGGGGCCGCTGCCTGGTGTGCAACCTCTTTGATCGGGCTTCCGGGACGGCTGGCCCTCGCCTTGCGGCCGGGAACGCCGCTTGCGTCATCGGGTGTCCTGGCCCTGCTTGTCTTCGAGCAGCCGGACCAGGGCGTGCAGGACGCGATTGACCGGGGTCGCGATGCCCAGCGCCTCGCCGCGGCGCAGCACGAAGCCGTTGAGGTGGTCGATCTCGCTGCGCTTGCCGCGCGCCAGATCCTGGGCGGTGGACGACAACTGGCCGGGCATGGTCCGCGCGATGTCGGCCACGGCCTGGTGGATGTCGCCGGGCAGGGTCACGCCTGCGGCCTGCGCCACGGCCAGGCATTCGGCGACGATGTCGCGCATCACCTGATCCACGCCGGCGCCCGCGGCAACGCGGCCGTAGGGCAGCTGCGTGATGGCCGAGAGCGCGTTCCAGGCGCAGTTGATGATCAGCTTGGTCCACAGCGCGCCGGCGACGTTGTCGGAGATCTGCACCGGCACCCCGGCGGCGGCGAACAGTTGCGCCAGTTCGGCGCCGTGGCGCGACGGCCCGATCACCAGCTCGCCGCGCCCGTGGTGTTTGACGTGCCCCGGCCCGGCCATTTCCGTCGCCACGTACACCACGGCCGGCAGCACCTCGCGGCCGAGCGAGGCCTGCAGGCGTTCGGCATTATCGACGCCATTCTGCAGGCTCAGGATGATGGCATCGGCGGCCAGATGCGGCGCCATGGCCGCGGCGGCGGCCGCGGTATCGGTCGACTTGACGCAGCACAGCACCAGTTGCGCGCCGGCCACTCCGCCGGCGTCGGCGGTAGCCGCCAGCGCGACATGCTCGCGGAAGGATTGCGCGTCCAGCAGCAGGCCGTCGCGCTCGATCGCCGCGACGTGCTGCGGCCGCCCGACCAGCACCACCGCATGGCCGGCGCGCGCCAGCATGCCCCCGTAATAGCAACCCACGGCACCGGCGCCCATCACCGCAATTTTCATTTCGCCCTCCTGTTCGTTGTCCGCAGCCGCCACCGGGCCGGCTTGCCCAGGAAGCGCTCCGGCCAAGATTAGCAGCCCGCCGACCCGGCCGCCAAGAGTTGGCGTTGGCGCCACGGCGATGGTCCGGCTGCGGACATCGGACACTTGAAAGGGGGATACTCGGGAAGGTACTGACAGATTACAATGGCGCCAGACCCATGGAAACCGTCAGTCTCGCCAACCACTTTCTGATCGCCATGCCCGCCATGGCCGACCCGAATTTTTCCCGCACCCTGACCTACATCTGCGAGCACAACGCCGATGGCGCGATCGGCATCATCGTCAATCGCCCGATGGACATGAACCTCGCCGGACTGTTCGACCGTGTCAGCATTCCCCTCGAAGACCAGCAGGCCGAGGCGCGCTTTTCCGCGCTGCCGGTGTATTTCGGCGGCCCGGTGCAGACCGATCGCGGCTTCGTGCTGCACCGGCCGGCTGGGCAATGGCAGTCTTCGCTCAACATCAGCGAAGAAATCGCGCTGACCAGTTCGCGCGACATCCTCCAGTCGATGGGCAGCACCGGAATGCCGGCCGAAGTGCTGGTCAGCCTCGGCTACGCCGGCTGGACCGCCGGACAGCTCGAATGGGAGCTGTCGCAGAATGCCTGGCTGACGGTCGAGGCCGACGTCGGCATCATCTTCTATGTGCCGCCCGAAGAACGCCTGCCCGCTGCGATGCAACTGCTCGGCGTGGATTTCGCCAACCTGTCCGAAGTCGCGGGTCATGCCTGAGCGCTTGCCGCCGGGCCGCCCCAAGGCAAGCGCAGCGTTCGACCCGGAGCCGCCCGTGGGCGGCGAACTTGCGTCACTCCCGCTTGGGCGGGGGGCGGGGGGTAGGGACCGCTGTGCCGAAGGGTCGGTGCTGGCCTTCGATTTCGGCACCAGACGCATCGGCGTCGCCATCGGCACCCTGCTCGCTGCGGGTCGCTCGGTTGCGGCACGGCCGCTGACCACGATCGATGCCGAAGGCAACGCTGCGCGCTTCGACGCCATCGCAAGGCTCATCGCCGAATGGCAGCCGGTGCAGCTGCTGGTCGGCCGGCCCCTCAACGAGGACGGCACGCCCCACGAAATGACGGCGCGCTGCACGCGCTTCGCCAACCAGCTGCGCGGGCGTTTCCGCCTGCCGGTCGTTGAAGTCGACGAGCGCTTCAGTTCCGCCGCGGCCGAGGCGAATCTGCGCGAGCGCGGGCTGTCCTGGCAGCAGCGCAAGCTGCAGGTCGATGCCGAAGCCGCCTGCATCATTCTCCAAACCTGGTTCGACACCCATGCCGCAACGCCTGCCACTGCCTGACGCCGAAGCGCTCTGCGCCACCCTCGCCGAGGCCATGCGGCCCCACATCGATCCCGCCGCGACGGCACTGGTGGGCATCCACACCGGCGGCGTCTGGATCGCCGAACGCCTGCATGCGGCACTGGGCCTGAAGCTGCCGCCCGGCTCGATGGATGTGTCGTTCTATCGCGACGACTTCCATCAGCGCGGCTTGCATGCCAACGCCAAGACCTCGCAGATTCCCTTCGAGGTCGACGGCGCGCACATCGTGATCGTCGATGACGTGCTGCACACCGGCCGCACCATCCGCGCGGCCATGAACGAACTGTTCGACTACGGCCGGCCGGCCAGGATAGATCTCGCCGTGCTGGTCGATCGCGGCGGCCGCGAGCTGCCCATCGCCCCCGCTTTCTGTGCCCATGCACTGAGCCTGCCGGCCGCGCAGATGCTGGCGCTGGAGCAGGCCGCAGACGGCGGGCTTTCCTTCCGGGTGGTAGAAAAATGAGCTTCATGAACGGCGGCGGCAATCCGCAACTCAACCGGCACGGCGAACTCAACCACCTGCTGACCATCGAGGGCCTGCCGCGCGAGGTGCTCCAGCGCATCCTCGACACCGCCGCGCCCTTTACCGAAGTCGCCGAGCGTGAGGTAAAAAAGGTGCCGCTGTTGCGCGGCAAGAGCGTGTTCAACCTGTTCTTCGAGAACTCGACGCGCACCCGCACCACCTTCGAGATCGCCGCCAAGCGGCTTTCCGCCGACGTCATCAATCTCAACATCAACACCTCTTCGGCGAGCAAGGGCGAAACTCTGCTCGACACCGCCGACAACCTTGCCGCGATGCAGGCCGACATGTTCGTCGTGCGCCATGCCGCCAGCGGCGCGCCCTACCTGATCGCGCAGCACCTGCGCGCCACCGGGCGCGACCACATCCACGTGGTGAATGCCGGCGACGGCCGCCATGCGCATCCGACGCAGGGGCTGCTGGACATGTACACCGTGCGCCACTACAAGAAGGACTTCACCCAGCTGACCGTGGCCATCGTCGGCGACGTGCTGCATTCGCGCGTGGCGCGCAGCCAGATCCACGCCCTGACCACGCTGGGCGTGCCCGAAGTGCGCGTGATCGGGCCCAAGACCCTGCTGCCGACCGGCGTCGAACGTCTCGGCGTCAGGGTGTTCAACGACATGCGCGAAGGCCTGCGCGGCGTCGATGTGGTGATGATGCTGCGCTTGCAGAACGAACGCATGCAGGGCGCGCTGCTGCCCTCAACCCAGGAATATTTCAAGTCCTACGGCCTGACCCCGGAAAAGCTCGCGCTGGCCAAGCCCGACGCCATCGTCATGCATCCGGGGCCGATGAACCGCGGCGTGGAGATCGACTCCGCCGTCGCCGACGGCTCGCAGGCGGTGATCCTGCCGCAGGTCACCTTCGGCATTGCCGTGCGCATGGCGGTGTTGAGCATACTGGCGGGAAACTGACCCCGGACCACCGG
>JAXMJU010000138.1:0-7910 GCA_034376265.1 Sulfuritalea sp. | reverse complement strand
ACCGGAAACTTCTTGCACATGGCTGCAACCTCGCCGCGCACGCGCTGCAGCACGGCTTCGTCATGCGGCGCATCGAGCACGTCGGCGATCAGGTTGGCGACCTGCTCGGCCTCGATCTCGGTGAAGCCGCGCGTGGTCATGGCCGGCGTGCCGATGCGGACGCCGCTGGTGACGAAGGGCTTTTGCGGATCGTTGGGAATCGCGTTCTTGTTCACCGTGATGTGGGCGCGGCCGAGCGCAGCTTCGGCATCCTTGCCGGTGATGTTCTTGGCTTGCAGGTCGACCAGGAACACATGCGACTCGGTGCGCCCGGAGACGATGCGCAGGTCGCGGCTCTTGAGCACCTTGGCCATCACCTGGGCGTTGTCGATCACCTGTTCCTGGTAGTCGCGGAACTCGGATGTCATCGCCTCCTTGAAGGCCACGGCCTTGGCGGCGATGACGTGCATCAGCGGACCGCCCTGAAGGCCGGGGAAGATCGCCGAGTTGATCGCCTTTTCGTGTTCGGCGCGCATCAGGATCAGGCCGCCGCGCGGTCCGCGCAGGGTCTTGTGAGTGGTCGAGGTGACGACGTCGGCATGGGGTACCGGGTTGGGGTAGAAGCCCGCGGCAACCAGTCCGGCATAGTGCGCCATGTCCACCATGAAAATGGCACCGACCGCCTTCGCCACCTTGGCGAAGCGCTCGAAGTCGATTTTCAGCGCATAGGCCGAAGCACCGGCGATGATCAGCTTGGGCTTGTGCTGGTGCGCCAGCTTCTCCATCTCGGCGTAGTCGATTTCCTCATTTTCATCGAGGCCGTAGGGCACGACATTGAACCACTTGCCGGACATGTTGAGCGCCATGCCATGCGTCAGGTGGCCGCCGGCGGCGAGGTTCATGCCGAGCACGGTATCGCCGGGCTTGAGGAAGGCGAAGAACACCGCCTGGTTGGCCTGCGAGCCGGAATTCGGCTGGACGTTGGCGGCTTCGGCGCCGAACAGCTTTTTCGCGCGGTCGATGGCCAGCTGCTCGGCGACGTCGACATTTTCGCAGCCGCCGTAGTAGCGCTTGCCCGGATAACCCTCGGCATACTTGTTGGTCAGCTGCGAGCCCTGCGCTTCCAGGACCGGCCAGGACACGTAGTTCTCCGAGGCGATCAGCTCGATGTGGTCTTCCTGGCGATGATTTTCGTTCTGAATCGCGCTCCAGAGTTCGGGGTCGCTCTTGGCAAGGGTGTTTTGCTTGGAGAACATTTTTTGGCTTTCAACAAGATGTTTCGGTGCAGGCCAACGCAGCGTTATACCGGAACCAAAACATGGCGGAATCCGTGGATGGATGGAAGCGGACGATTTTAGCATCCGCCCGGATCGATCCAAAATCCGGCCGCCGAGCTTCCCTATTCGAGGATCTCGTCGAGCGTCCGGGTCAAATGGCTGCAATCGGCCCAGGAAACCAGCCGCCAGCCGCGGTCGTCGCGTTCCAGCCAGTTGAGGGCGGCATTCGCCACCGGAAAATCGCGCGGTGCATCGAGCGCCCGGCCGGTGGCGGCGCGATAGGCGATATCCAGCACGCCGCCGTGGGTGAAAGCCAGCACACTCTGTCCGGCATGGCGCGCGGCGAGCGCATCGAGCCCGGTCATTACGCGAGCCGCAAATACCACCAGGGATTCGCCGTTCTCGTAATCGTGGTCCGGTGTCCTCGCCAGATGATGGCGATGCACCTCCGGATGCCGCAGACTGGCTTCCTGCAAGGTGGCGCCCTGCAATACGCCGAAATGCCGTTCGCGCAGAGTTGGCGCTGGCGCCACGGCGAAGCCGAGCCCGACAGTGGCGATCTGCGCCGTGCGCCAGGCGCGCAGCAAGTCGCTGCTGTAGATCGCGGCGAAGCCGTGCTGCGCCAACCCCGGCCGCAAGGCGCGGGCCTGGGCTGCGCCGGTCGCATTGAGATCGATGTCGATCTGTCCCTGAATCCGCCGCTCGCCATTCCAGTCGGTCTCGCCGTGACGGACGAGGCAGAAGCGGGCGCCTGTCGTGGACCTCATGCCCCGAACTTCATGGCTTGTGACGGGCATCGCTGCGCAGCATGCGACTGAGGTTCTGGCGCACAAAACCGATGTGGTCGGCCGCCACGTCCCGCGCCTGTTCGGCGTCGCCTTGTTCGATGGCCCGCCACACCGCGCGATGCTGGTCGAGCAAGTTCTCCTTCGCCGCCGGCACCTGCATCAATTCGCTCAGGTTGCGCCGCAGATTGTCGCGCAGCAGCCGTAGCAGACTGGCGGTCAAGTGGCCGACGATGACGTTGTGCGAAGCTTCGGCAATGGTCTGGTGAAATGCCAGATCGGTATCCACCTGGGCATCCAGATTGGTTCCGGCAAAGGCTTCCTCAAGCTGCGCCAGACTCAGGCGGACGCGCTCACGGTCGGCCGCGGTGGCGCGGCGCGCGGCACATTCCGCCGCGCGGCCCTCCAGCATGTGGCGAAACTCAAGCAGATCGTCATGCACGGCAGGATGGTCGCGGAGAATTTCCTCCCACGGATTGGCGAAGCTCGTATCGAGCCGATCGGTGACGAAGGTGCCGCCACCCTGCCGGCTTTCCAGCAGACCCCGCGCCACCAGCTTCTGGATGGCTTCCCGCAACGAGGCCCGCGAAACTCCCAGTTGCGCCGACAGATCGCGCTCGGAAGGCAGGCGATCGCCGGGTTTGAGACCCCCTTCGAGCATCCGCCGTTCAATCTCGCGCGCAACCACATCGGCGAGCCGCGGCGCTATCATTTTCCCGTCCATTTTTTCAATATAACATTGGTCTGACCAAGATATCAACTGGAGAACATTGCCTTGAAAGTTTCCTCGCCCTCCCTTGACAACGCCGTTTGCGGCCGTTAACATTAAAAAACTTTGGTCTGACCAATGATCCATTAATGGCGGTTCATAGGTCGAATTCAGTTTTTCAAGGCCTCGGTCACCCGCTGCAATACACGGCTGAAATCAGGGAGAAGCAAGTTCTTGAATCAACGAATGTTGAACGCGCAGGTTAATATAGCCACGGGCGGCGCCAGCAAGCGATACAAAAAAACCAGCCGCCCACTGCGCTTGAACCACACCCAAACCTGCGCCATAAGGGGCGGTCATCGCCCGAGCGCCCCGAGGAGACGTCATGCAAGGCCTGCTGAAACTGTCACGCCTGATCGACTGGTTGAACGATAGGCTCGGGCGCGGCCTGAAGTGGCTGATCCTGGCCGCGGTGCTGATTTCGGCCGGCAATGCCATCGTGCGCAAGACGCTGGACATGAGTTCGAACTCCCTGCTCGAAATCCAGTGGTACCTGTTCGCCACCGTGTTCATGCTGGGTTCCGGCTTTGCCTTCCTGAAAAATGCCCACGTCCGCATTGACTTCATTGCCAACCACCTCTCGGCACGCACACGCAACCTGATCGACATTGTCGGCATCGTCGTCTTTCTGCTGCCGCTGTGCTACATGATCATCACCCTGTCCTGGCCGCTCTTCGTGAACGCCTGGAACAGCGGCGAAATGTCGCAGAACGCCGGCGGCCTGATCCGCTGGCCGATGTACGGCCTGATCCCGCTCGGCTTCGCCGTGCTCGCGCTGCAGGGCCTGTCCGAACTCATCAAGCGCGCCGCCTTCATCAGCGGCGCCGGTCCGGATGTCATCAGCCACGTCGAAACCGCAGCCACGGATGAAATCGGCCACGAGATCGAGGAACACGCAGCACACGTTCGAGAGGAAGTCCGCTGATGGAATTCATAGTCCAGAACTTCGTGCCGCTGATGTTCGGCGGTCTGCTGCTGTTCCTCCTGACCGGCTTTCCCGTCGCTTTCGCGCTGGCCGCCACCGGCCTGTTCTTCGGCTTCATCGGCATGGAAGCCGGCATGTTCCCGCCCTCGCTATTCCAGGCACTGCCGCTGCGCATCTTCGGCATCATGCAGAACGACACGCTGCTGGCGATTCCCTTCTTCACCTTCATGGGCATCATCCTGGAAAAGAGCGGCATGGCCGAGGATCTGCTGGAAACCATCGGCCAGGTGTTCGGTCCGGTCCGCGGCGGTCTGGCGCTGGCCGTGATCTTCGTCGGCGCCCTGCTCGCCGCAACCACCGGCGTGGTCGCCGCCGCCGTGATTTCGATGGGACTGATCTCGCTGCCCATCATGCTGCGCAACGGCTACAACCGCACCATCGCCACCGGCGTAATCACCGCCTCGGGCACTCTGGCGCAAGCCATCCCGCCCTCGCTGGTACTGATCGTGATGGCCGACCAGCTCGGCCGTTCGGTCGGCGACATGTATGCCGGCGCACTGGTTCCCGGCCTGATGCTGGTGGCCTGCTACGCCGCGTTCGTGATCGTCGTCGCCATCGTCAAGCCGGCCTGGGTGCCGGCCCTGCCGCCCGAGGCGCGCATCTACAAGGAAGCCAACGGCTCCTCCGGCCACAAGTCGCTGTTGCTCCTGATGCTGCTTGCCGCCGCGGCGGGCTATGGCTGGAGCCATGTGCATGACTCGTTGATCGGCGCCTGGACCGGTCGCGAAGATCCGGCGCCGGGCGACGAGGTGCTGATCCTGTCGATGACGATATCCTCGTTCGTCGCGCTCGGCCTGGCGATGCTGAACCATCTGTTCAAGTTCGGTCTGCTCTCGAAGCTGTCGGAGCGCGTGACCTTCGTGCTGATTCCGCCGCTGGTGCTGATTTTCCTGGTGCTCGGCACCATCTTCCTCGGCCTCGCCACGCCGACCGAGGGGGGCGCGATGGGCGCTCTCGGCGCCTTCATCATGGCGCTGGCGCGGCGCAAACTGGAGCTGCGACTGCTCAAGGAGGCCTTGGAGAACACCGCCAAGCTGGCCATTTTCGTGCTCTTCATCCTGATCGGTTCGACGGTGTTTTCCTTCACCTTCAATGCCGCCGATGGCCACATCTTCATCGAACACCTGTTCAGCAAGCTGCCGGGCGGTGCGATGGGCTTCCTGATCGTGGTCAACCTGCTGGTTTTCGTGCTCGGCATGTTCATCGACTTCTTCGAGATCGCCTTCATCGTGGTGCCGCTGATCGCCCCGGTGGCGGAGAAGATACTGCCAGCCCTGTTACCGGCGGGCAGCGATGCGCTGATCTGGTTCGGCGTGATCATCGCGATGAACCTGCAGACCTCCTTCCTCACGCCGCCATTCGGCTTTGCGCTGTTCTACCTGCGCAGCGTCGCCGCCAAGAGCGACTACAACGACCGCGTGACCGGCAAGCGCATCCCGGCGGTCACGACCAACCAGATCTACAGCGGGGCGATCGCCTTCATCGTGCTGCAGGTGATCATGATCGCTGCCGTGGTGATCTATCCCAGACTGGTGCTCGGCAGCCTCGACCAGGCGCCGACGGCCAATACGCAGGACATCCAGCTCGAAGTGCCGCCGCCGGTGGACCTGGAGGCAACGGCGGAAGAAGGTGAAAGGACCGAATCGGACCAGGCAGCGGACGAAGCGGAGGGCGCGGAGGAACAAGCGGAAGACGACGATGCCGCCAAGGCCTTGCAGCAGTCCATCGACAAGGGCACGTAGTTCTTAAAGCGTAGTGTTGTAGTATCCGGCGACGGACCAGTCCGGCCCAGTCGTCATGTTTGAACCACATCGAGGAGATCAATACATGGAACGTCGCAAGTTTCTGCAAAACGCCGGCATCGCCGGCATCCTGGCCGCTGGTGTCGCACCGGCGGTCCATGCCCAAGGCGCCCCCACCATTCGCTGGCGTCTGGCGTCGAGCTTCCCCAAGGCGCTCGACACCATTTTCGGTGCTGCCGACACCTTCTCGAAGGCGGTCAGCGACGCCACGGGCGGCAAGTTCACTATCTCGGTTCATGCCGGTGGTGAATTGGTGCCCCCCTTCGGCGTGGTGGATGGCGTGCAGCAGGGCACCGTCGAGTGCGCCCACACCGCCCCGTATTATTTCTTCGGCAAGGACGACACCTTCGCCATCGACTGTGCGATTCCCTTCGGCCTCAACAGCCGCCAGATGACGGCCTGGATGTACGAAGGCAATGGCTTGACGCTGCTGCGCGAGTTCTACAAGAACTACAACATCGTCAATTTCCCGATGGGCAACACGGGTGCCCAGATGGGCGGCTGGTACCGCAAGGAAATCAAGTCGCTGGCCGACATCAAGGGCCTCAAGATGCGCATCGGCGGCTTCGGCGGCAAGGTGCTGTCGGCGATCGGCGGCGTGCCGCAGAACATCCCCGGCGGCGAGATCTACCAGGCGCTGGAAAAGGGCACCATCGACGCCACCGAGTGGGTCGGCCCCTACGACGACGAAAAGCTCGGCTTCCAGAAGGTCGCCAAGCACTACTACTACCCGGGTTGGTGGGAAGGTGGTCCGCAGCTCTCGCTCTACGTCAACCAGAAGGCTTATGACGCGCTGCCCGCCGACTACAAGGCGATCGTCGCCGCTGCGGCGTCGCATGCTCACGTCGTGATGCAGGCCAAGTACGACGCGAAGAACCCGGCGGCCCTCAAGCGCCTGGTCGCAGGCGGTGCCAAGCTGCACCAGTTCGACAAGAGCATCCTCAAGGCGGCCTACAATGCGGCGATGTCCCTGTACTCGGACCTGTCGGCCAAAAATCCGGCCTGGAAGAAGGTCTATACGGACTATGCCGCGTTCCGCGACGAGCAGCATCTGTGGTTCCGCTTCGCCGAAGCCAGCTTCGACAACTTCATGCAGTCCGGCCGCGGCGCCCCCGCCAGGAAAGCCGCGCCGAAGAAGAAGTAAGACCGCATCGATCCGGCTGGCAACGGCCGGCGTTCAGGACAACCCCGCCCCGGCGGGGTTTTTCTTATGTCCGCGCCGCAGGCGCGGACGGTATCCCCTGGCGGAATTGCCGGCGCGCAAAGCGATTTCCCCGGCACGCAGAGCGCGACGCTCGTCAGCGCGCCGTGAGACGCCACAGCGAGGTCAGCTCAGCGACACGAGCGGCATGCAGCGGGTCGCTACGGTCCGCGACTCGCGGATGGCTCGGCTTGGCATCAAGCCGTCCCGCCATTTGCAGTCCGCCCGCATCGAAGGCTGCCAGCAGTTCGTCGCGCGTGCGCAGACCCAGATGTTCCGCAAGATCGGAGAGCACCAGCCAGCCCTCGCCGCCCGGATCCAGATGTGCCGCAAGGCCGCCGATGAATCCCATCAGCATACGACTGCCGGGATCATAGACCGCGCGCTCCAGCGGCGAGGCGGCGCGAGCCGGCAGCCAGGGCGGGTTGCACACGATCAGCGGCGCGCGGCCGGGCGGGAACAGGTCGGCGGCCGTCACTTCGACCCGCGCCGCCAGGCCCAGACGCGCCAGGTTTTCGGCGGCGCAGGCCAGCGCGCGCGGATCCCGGTCGGTGGCGACGATATGGGCGATGCCGCGCGATGCCAGCACCGCGGCCAGCACGCCGGTGCCGGTGCCGATGTCGAAGGCAAGCGCGCAGGCCGCCGGCAGCGGCGCTGCGGCCACCAGGTCGACATACTCGCCGCGCACCGGGGCAAACACGCCGTAATGCGGATGAATGCGCGCGCCAAGCGCCGGGACCGCGACACCCTTCTTGCGCCACTCGTGGGCGCCGATCAGGCCCAGCAGTTCGCGCAGCGAGGCGACGAAGGGCCCGGCGGCCGGGCCATAGGCCGCGGCACATGCCTCGCGCACGTCGGGTGCCCGGCGCAGCGGCAGCCGGTAATCGTCGTCGAAGGGCAGCAGCAGCATGCCCAGCGTGCGTACGCGCTGCGACTGGGCCAGCCGATAGCGATGAAAAGCTTCGGCGGCGGTCGCCGGTGCCGCCGGTGCCCGCCGCGGCTTGCGCTCGACGCGCCGCGCCATGGCCTGCAGCAGCTGGCGCGCGTTGTGGAAATCGCCCCGCCACAGCATCGCGGTGCCCTCGCAGGCGAGGCGGTAGGCGGCGTCGGCC
>JAXMJU010000137.1:0-11255 GCA_034376265.1 Sulfuritalea sp. | reverse complement strand
CCCACACGGCCGACGGCCTCGAACACAACGAGTTCGGCACGCCGTCCTCGCAGGCTTCCGACCACCAGGCGCAGATGGACAAGCGCAGCCGCAAGCTGACCCAGTTCAACTACGGCGACCACTGGGCCGACATCGAAGATGCGGAAGTTGGCGCTGGCGACACGGCGATCATCACCTGGGGTTCCTCGACCGGCCCGGCACGCGAAGCGCTGCGCCGTTACTCGGCCGCCGGAGGCCGCGCGCGCCTGATATCGGTGCGCCTGATCGCGCCGGTGCAGCCGGAAAAGATGGCCGCAGCGCTACAGGGCATCAAGCGCGCGGTGGTCGTCGAGCAGTCGCACAGCGGCCAGTTCTACCGCATGCTGCGCGCCTTCTACGACCTTCCGGCACAGACCGTTTCGCTGCACCACGGCGGTCCGCTGGCCTTCGGCCCCGGCCAGATTCTCGAACAACTGAATCAACTCAATGCAGGGAGCGCGTAATGGAAAGCTGTGCGCAGAAAAAGAAATACGCCGCCAAGGATTACAAGTCCGACCTGAAGCCGATCTGGTG
The DNA here is from genome assembly GCA_034376265.1 of Sulfuritalea sp. Classification (GTDB taxonomy): domain Bacteria; phylum Pseudomonadota; class Gammaproteobacteria; order Burkholderiales; family Rhodocyclaceae; genus Sulfuritalea. Next base: position 10,703 of record JAXMJU010000137.1, on the reverse strand, counting down.
CCCGGGTTGCGGCGACTACACCGTGCTCAACGCGATCACCCGCGCGCTGGCCGAACTCGCGCTGCCGCCGGAAGAGGTCGCCGTCGTCTCCGGCATCGGCTGCTCCTCGCGCATACCCGCCTACACCAGCGTGTATGGCTTCCACGGCGTGCATGGCCGTGCCCTGCCGGTAGCCACCGGCCTCAAGCTGGCGCGCCCCGACCTGACGGTGCTGGTCACCGGTGGCGACGGCGACGGCTTCTCGATCGGCGGCAACCACTTCCTGCACGCCTGCCGGCGCAACGTCGACATGACCTACATCGTCATGGACAACCAGGTCTATGGCATGACCAAGGGCCAGGCCTCGCCGACCACCGCGCCCGATTGGGAAGGCAGCAAGCTGACACCGGAAGGCACCGGCATCAATCCCTTCCAGCCGCTGGTGGTCGGCCTCGCCTCGGGCGCCAACTTCATTGCCCGCGTATCCTCCAGCGACCCGGTCAACATGGCCAGGATCATCGTCGAAGCGATCCGGCATCCGGGCTTCTCGCTGGTGCAGGTGCTCAGCCCCTGCGTCACCTTCCGTCCCGAACAGGCCGAATGGCGCGACATCGTGCGCACCGCCGTGGTCGACTACACCGACGATGCCGCGCGCGCGGCGCGCCGCCTGATGACCGACGACGGATTCAACGTCGGCAAGGTGCTGTACAAGGGCTCCCGTCCGCCGTTCCGGCCGGAATTCGAAAACACCAACGGCTCGGTGAGCGAGCTCGAAGCGAGGTTTGCGCTATGAGCGAAGATGCGCAAGACGCCGGGACCATCAACACTCTGCCCGAACTGCTGGCCCATGCGCTGGCCATGGAGTCAGCGGCCGCCGAGCGCTATGGCGAACTCGCCGACCAGATGGAAACCCACCGCAAAACCGCGGTTGCGGCGATCTTCCGCCGCCTGGAGCAGGCCGAGAAGCAGCATCTGGGCAATCTGACCGAGATGTGCAGCAAGTTCGAACTGCCGCACATCGCGCCCTGGGATTTCAAGTGGCGCCAGGGCGAAAGCCCGGAAGTCATCGACTTCACCCTGGTGCATTACCAGCTTTCGGTGCGGGAAGCCATCCTGCTGGCCTTCGAGCATGAGCGCAGGGCGGCGGAGTTCTATGCCGGCATTGCGCTGAGCGCGACCGACAGCGCAGTGCAGAAGCTGGCAGGCGAGTTTGCCGCCGAAGAACAGGAGCATATCGGCTGGCTCGAAGCCTGGCTGGCCGAATGCGGCCCCGGCGACGCCCAGGCGAGCGAGGACCCCGACCCGCCGCTGTGCCAGGAATAGCCGCACCCATTCAATTCATACCGCAATCGAGGAGAACACGACATGGCACTTCTGATCAACGACCTTTGCATCGCCTGCGACGTCTGTCTGGCCGCCTGCCCGAACAAGGCGATCTCGGCCGGCGAGGACATCTTCGTCATCGACCCGGATCTGTGCACCGAATGCGTCGGCCACCACGCCGTGAGCCAGTGCGTCAAGGTCTGCCCGGTGCGGGCCTGCGTGCCCGATCCGGATCACCAGGAAAGCAAGGATCAACTTCAGGCCAAGTACGAGCGCCTGCAGGCGCTGAAAGCCGCCTGACCAAACCGATACAGGAGCCAGCAAATGGGAATCAGGGAAAAGCTGGAGCGACTCGTCGCCCGCATGCACGACACGCCGCAGTACAACTCGCAGGGCGCCGTGCTCTTCGTCGACCTCGAACAGAAGAAGACGCTCAAGAAATACCTGCCGCTGGAAGTGCTGAAGAACTTCCTCGGCGGGCGCGGCGCCAACATGTGGCTGCTCTACAACCTGGTCGAAGAGGAGCGCGATGCGCTCGATCCGGAGATTCCGCTGATCTTCGGTTCCGGCGTGCTGACCAGCAGCATGCCCTCGGCCACGCGCGGCAACATCACCAGCAAGTCGCCCGACAGCTACGCCATCCTCGACGCCAACGCCGGCGACTATTTCCCTTCGTTCCTGCGCTGCCACGGTTATGACCACGTGGTGCTCTACGGCCGCGCCGCGGCCTGGACGATGCTGAAGATCGCCTACGAGTCGGTCGAGTTCGTCGACGCCGCGCCCTACGTCGGCCTCGACAACCTCGACATGGCCGCAGCGATCCAGCGCGACTTCAACTGCGTCGAGCGCGAGGACATGGCGCTGGCGCGCATCACCAGCTCGGGCGAGAACCAGGTGCTGTGCAGCGGCATCATGGGCGGCATCAAGGCGATCTGGGCGCGCGGCGGCGGCGGCGCCAAGATGGGCTCCTTGCGCATCAAGGGCATCATGATCCACGGCGCGCCGAAGGACCTGCAACCGGTGCAGCCGATGGCCAAGTACAACAAGGTGATCGGCAAGAAGATCATCGGCACCAGCGTGATCAAGAACGCGCTGAAGATGGTCGGCACGCCCTTCCTCTACAAGCCCAGCCGCGTGCTCTGTGCGCTCGGCACCAAGAACAACCAGCAGACCAGCTGGAAGCCGACGCTGGATGCCGACAACTTCGACCCCTACCGCCCCGGCATGGACGGCTGCTACCTCTGCCCCGTGCATTGCCGCAACCAGAACGACATGACCCCCGGCGCCCAGAGCGGCTGGGGCGCCGCGGCGCTCAAGGGCCTCACCGGCAATGCCAGCTACGACAAGGCCCAGGCCGAGGTCGAGCACGGCAAGCAGCGCACCTACAACGGCATCCACAACGACGGCAAATTCGACCGGTACGACAAGGGCGACGGCCCCGAGTACGTCACGGTCGGCAAGTTCGGGCCGATGATCGGCATCAGCGAGCCGGAGCAGGTGCTGCGCCTGAACAACATCCTCAACGACCTCGGCCTCGACTCGGCCTCCACCGGCAGTTCCATCGCCTGGGCCATGGAGCTCTACCAGCGCGGCATCATCACGCAGAAGGAAACCGGCGGCCTCGACCTGACCTGGGGCAATTACGAACTGATCGAAAAGCTGCTGTTCATGACCGCAAAGCGCGAAGGCTTCGGCGACACCATCGCCGATTCGGCGCGCGCCGTCGAGCGCGGCAAGTATCCGGCAGAGGCGCTCGACTACCGCATGACGGTCAAGGGCCTGTTCCAGTCCGATCCGCACGACTCGCGCATCCTCAAGGCCTTCGCCCTGGGCCTCTCGGTCGCCACGCGCGGCATGGACCACCTGAGGAACCGCGTCACGCTGGAAATCAACGCCCGCATCAACGACGATCCGGCGTTCAAGACTTCCCTCTACAACGGCACCGTGTCGGCCCAGCCCAACAGCTACGAAGGCAAGGAATACGCGGTCAGGAAGTGCGAGAACAATTACGCGGTCGGCGATTCCGTCGGCATGTGCCGCTTCAACACCAAGCTGTTCAACTCGCCGACTCTGCCCGACCTCAACGACTTCGCCACCCAGCTCACCTCGCTCACCGGCGAGACTTTCGTCGAGAGCGAACTGGACGAAATCGGCCGCAACGTCACCGGCATCGAACGCATGCTGAACTTCCGCTTCGGCCTGCGCGCCAAGGACGACACCCTGCCCCGCCGCTGGTTCGAGGAAGCCCTGACCGAGGGCCCCTTCGCCGGCGAAAAAATCGAGCGCAAGGAATTCGACGGCATGAAGTCGCGCTTCTACGCGCTGACCGGCCTCAACGCCGAAGGCACGCCGGCCACCGAGTGGCACGAAAAGCTGTCGCGCGCGATCACCGGCTTCTCGGTACGCGTCGACTTGCCGAAGCAACTGCCGGGCGCACCGGAACAGTCGGTGGTGATCGACGAACAAGTCAGCGACGTAGCGGCACTGCGCCGGGCCTTGTTGCGCAAGCTGCCGGAAGCGGCCGCGGACCTCAACGACAGCACCTGGAATGTCGCGGTCAATGGCGACATGGTCCTCTCCGGCGAAGGCGCGCGGCGGATCGCCAGCGGCGATCGCGTGAGCCTGGTGCCGATCATCGCCGGCGGCTGAAAATGATATTCGGCAACGCCACCCTAACTCCGGCCGGTCATTTCGTCATTCCGGCGCATGCCGGAATCCAGCGAACGACCCGCCGGGCAAAAAGTCCCTGGATTCCGGCATGCGCCGGAATGACGGGTTCAACGTTGTAGCCAATCAGGAAAGCACATGAGCTATTTCGACGAAGCGACCGAAACCCTGCCGCGCGAGCAACTGGCGGCACTGCAACTGGACAAGCTGCAAAAGATGATGGCCGAGCTGTGGGGCCGCAACAAGTTCTATACGGCCAAGTGGCAGGCCGCCGGCGTGCAGCCGTCCGACATCCGCAGCATGGACGACCTGACCAAGCTGCCCTTCACCAAGAAGGGCGAGCTGATGGACGACCAGGCCGCGCACGGCCCCTTCGGCAGCAATCTGACTTATCCCGTGGAAGCCTACGTGCGCATGCACCAGACTTCCGGCACGACGGGTGTGCCGCTCAAGGTGATGGACACCCACGAGTCCTGGGACTGGTGGGGCCGCTGCTGGGGCCACGTGCTGGCCGGCGCCGGCGTCACATCCTCGGACCGTCTGTTCATGGCCTTCGCCTTCGGCCCCTTCATCGGCTTCTGGGCCGCGGTCGAAGGCGCGCGCAAGATCGGCGCGGTGATGATTCCGGGCGGCGGACGCGATTCGCAGCAACGTCTCGAACTGATGCGCGAAGCCGGCGCCACGATTCTCTGCTGCACGCCGACCTATGCCCTGCGCCTGGCCGAGGTGGCCCACGAAATCGGCTTCGACATCAAGTCGATCCCGATGAAGGCCACGGTGCATGCCGGCGAACCCGGCGCCAACATCCCGGCGACCAAGCAGCGCATCGAGAACGCATGGACCGCCAAGTGCTTCGACCATGCCGGCGCCTCCGAAGTCGGCGCCCATTCCTTCGAATGCGCCGAGCAGCCCGGCGGCACGCATCTGATCGAGAGCGAATACATCGCCGAGGTCATCGATCCGCTGACCGGCGCGGCCGTCGCCCCGGGCGAGCGCGGCGAACTGGTGATCACCAACCTCGGCCGCTGGGGGTTCCCGGTGATCCGCTACCGCACCGGCGATCTGGTCCGCGTCAATCTCGATCGCTGCAAGTGCGGCCGCACCTCGCTGCGTTTCGAGGGCGGCATCCTCGGCCGTGCCGACGACATGGTCACCGTGCGCGGCGTCAATGTCTTCCCGGCCGGCGTGGAGAACATCATCCGCAAGTTCACCGAAGTCGACGAGTTCCGCATCACGGTGAACAAGGTCAAGCAGATGGACGAGATGGACATCGAGGTCGAGCTTTGCGAAGGCGCCGATCCGGATGTAGTGCACGAGATCGCCGTCAAGCTGGATTCGATGCTGGCCTTCCGTCCGCGCGTGCATCACGTCGCACGCAATTTCCTGCCGCGCTTCGAGATGAAGGCCAAACGCTTCCATGTGAAGCTCGGCGAATGAGTTGCCGGCTCGCCGCCGCCAAGAGTTGGCGCTGGCGACCCGGCGTGCGGCCCGCGGCCTTTGCCGGCGGCCGCGACCGGGTTGCTGGCACTCCGACTATTTGACTCACGGCATTTTCAGCGGTCATAATCGGGCTGCGGATTCAGCAAATCCGCATACCTCCCCGAACTGACCAGACCACGACATGCCCGCCACTCCTGCCGCCAAGAAAAAATCCTCCATCGACTACGGATTGCTGCCCGATCTGATCGGCTACCAGTTGCGCATGGCCCAGATCGCCTTGTTCAAGGATTTTTCCCGGGGCCCCGGCGAGGAGGATGTCACACCGGGCCTGTTCGGCGTGCTGGTGATCATCGAAGCCAATCCCGATCTCAAGCAAAGCGAACTGGCCCGCGCCACCCATCTCGATCGCTCGACCGTGGTCACGGTCATCGACAATCTGGTGCGTCGTGGCCTGGTGGAACGCCGGGTGGCGCTGCACGACCGCCGCTCCAACGCAATCCGCCTGACCGCCGCCGGCACCACGCTGCTGCGCAAGCTCAAACGCCAAGTCAGCCAGCACGAGAAACGCCTGCTGGAAAACTTCAGCGAGGCCGAGCGCGCAAGCTTCATCGCCCTGCTGCAGAAGGTCTTCCCGCAACATCGCTGAGGCCGGTCGGTCGCGTCACCGGGCGGCCCCGTTGCGGCCGATAATGATGGACTTCAAATCATTGACGTCGTATACTAATTGCCATTGCCGGACCACGGCCATGGAGCGTTGGCGATGAGCGTCAGAAACAGAATAGATCGGTTGTGCGCACGCATGCACGACACGCCGCAGTACCCGACCCAGGGCGCCGTGCTGTTCGTCGATCTGGAACGCCGCGCGACCCGCAGCAAGTACCTTCCCGCCGAAATCATGCGCAGCTTCCTCGGCGGCCGCGGCGCCAACATGGTGCTGCTCTACAACCTTCTCGATGAAGAAAAGAACGCGCTCGATCCCGAGGTGCCGCTGATCTTCGGCGCCGGCACCCTGACCGGCGACATGCCTTCCGCCACGCGCGGCAATTTCACCAGCCGCTCGCCCGACAGCGACGCCTTCCTCGATTCCAGCGCCGGCGACTACTTCCCGGCCTTCACCAAGCGCCTCGGCTACGACCACATCGTGCTGCACGGTCGGGCAGAGCAATGGACGCTGCTGAAAATATCGCGCGAGGGCGTCGAATTCCTCGACGCGGCACCTTATGTCGGCCTCGACAACCTCGACACCGCCGCCGCCATCGAGCGCGATTTCCATTGCACCGAGCGCAAGGACATGGCGCTGGCGCGCATCACCACGGCCGGCGAGAACCTGGCGCTGTGCAGCGGCATCATGGGCGGCATCAAGTCGATCTGGGCACGCGGCGGTGCCGGCGCCAAGATGGGATCGCTCAAGCTCAAGGCCATCATGATCCACGGCAAGCCCGGCGACCCGCCGCTGCAGAAGGAACTCAAGGAACACAACAAGATCATCGGCAAGAAGATCACCTCGACCTCGGTGATCAAGAACGCGCTGAAGCAGGTCGGCACGCCCTTCCTCTACAAGCCGTCGCGCGTGCTGGGCGCCCTGGGCACGCTGAACAACCAGACCACGGCCTGGCACGCATCGCTCGACGCCGACAATTTCGATCCCTACCGCCCGGGCATGGACGGCTGCTTCAAATGCCCCGTGCATTGCCGCAACCAGAACGACATGACGCCCGAGGGCAAGGGCGGCTGGGGCTCCGCCGCGCTGATGGGGCTCAAGGGCAATGCCAGCTACGCAGCGAACCCGGGGGCCCAGGCCGACGTCGACCACCACAAGCTGCGCACCTACAACGGCATCAAGGGCGACGGGCATTTCGACAAGTACGACAAGGGCGACGGCCCCGAGTACGTCACGGTCGGCAAGTTCGGCCCGATGATCGGCCTCTCCGAGCCGGAGCAGGTGCTGCGCCTCAACAACATCCTCAACGACCTCGGCCTCGACTCCGCCTCGACCGGCAGCGCGATTTCATGGGCCATGGAACTCTGGCAGCGAGGCATCATCGACGCCAGCCACACCGGCGGCCTCGATCTTTCCTGGGGCAATTACGAGACGATCGAAAAGCTGCTGTTCATGACCGCGAAGCGCGAAGGCTTCGGCGACACCATCGCCGACTCGGCACGCGCGGTCGACAAGGGCAAGTACCCGCCGGAGGCGCTCGAGTACCGCATGGCGGTCAAGGGCCTGTTCCAGTCCGACCCGCATGATTCGCGCATCCTCAAGGCGTTTGCGCTCGGCCTCTCGGTCGCCACGCGCGGCATGGACCACCTGAGAAACCGCGTCACGCTGGAAATCAACGCCCGCGTCAACGACGATGCGCCGTTCAAGACCAAACTCTACGGCGGCACCGTGGCGCCCGAACCGAACAGCTACGCAGGCAAGGAAATCGCCGTGCGCCGCTGCGAGAACACCTTCGCCGTCGGCGACTCGGTCGGCATGTGCCGCTTCAACACCAAGCTGTTCAACTCGCCGACCCTGCCCGACTGCGGCGACTTCGCCACCCAGCTTTCCACCATGACCGGCCAGCCGGTGGCGGCCGACGAACTCGATGAGGTCGGGCGCAACATCACCGGCCTCGAACATCTGCTGAATTTCCGCCTCGGCCTGCGCGCGAAGGACGACACCTTGCCCAAGCGCTGGTTCGACGAATCCATCGATACCGGCCCGTTCAAGGGCGAAAAGATCGACCGCCAGCAATTCGACGCCATGAAGGCGCGCTTCTACGAGCTGACCGGCCTCAATGCCGAAGGCGTGCCGCGCGCCGACTGGCACCAGCAACTGGCGCTGGCCGCCACCGGCTTCGCCCTGCGCGTCGAACTGCCGCGGCCGCTGCCCGGCGCGCCCGAGAAATCCATCGTCATCGACCGGCCCGTCGCCAACGTCGCCGAACTGCGCGACGCCCTGCGCCGCCACCTGCCCGAAGCCCGCAAGCAACTCGACGATCCCACCTGGAACGTCACGGTCAACGGCGAGATGCTGCTCTTCGGCGAATCCGCCAAGGCCCTGCACAGCGGCGACCGCGTGCAACTGGTGCCGATCATCGCCGGCGGCTAGGTTTCACGGAGCTGCAGAAGCCGAGAGTTGGCGCTGACAGGACGGCGAAGCCGAAACCCCGGCAGACAGAGTCCGGCACGGCGAATTGGCTATATCGCGCAACACGGCCGAAACGCGGCTCTAGACCGACGCGTCCCGAAATGCGCGCAGAACGCTGTTGATGCGCGTTTGATAGCCAGGCCCTTGCGCCTTGAACCACTCCAGGACGTCTTGATCGACCCGCAATGAAATCGACTCTTTGGGGGGAAGCGGCTTGAGGCCGCGGCGGACGATGCCGCGGACAATGTGATGAACGTCCGCTTCAGGATGATCTTCGGAGACAGTCGACGTGGCCTGCTTCGACTCAAGGCGAGCCCAATCAGTTTTTGATTTCATGGAAGTAGATTTGCGTTTCGCGCTGGCTTGCTTTGCGGAAGGAGATGATGCGGATTTCATGTTCGCTCTCCGTATGAACGATTGAGACGGGAATGCCGGCCAGGAGCCCCAAGGTCACGAAGCGCTGCTCGCCGTATGGAAAGCGGTCATCCTCGAAGGTGAAGGTAACGCCCTCGAAGACTCGCGGGGCGTCGACAAAATCCAGCCCATGATTCTTCAAGTTCAGCTTGCGCTTCGACTCGGACCACGTGAACTCCATTGCAGAAGTGTATATACACAACGTAGCTGCGTCAATCGCAGGCCAAGGGCACTCCAAGGCAGGCGATCAGGATCAATCCGGTACTCGCGATTGCTGGACCACTTCGCCCAACCAGAAAGAACATCTGCAAGCGCGGAAAGCCGTCGCCTTCCAGCTTGCCCATCAGGCGCCGTATCTCGCCACCGCGAGTGAAGCCGCCTTGGCGCAGGCCCGTCCTGCGCGCCTCGCGCAATTTAGATGGCATGCGGGTTACGATGACAGGGTAAGGTATTCATCCGTGCCGGGGTAACTCGAGCCTGGCCCATTTGATCACATTTGATCACAGGGGCCGCTGAGTCAGCTATCCACCTTGTGACGCCCAACGAGCTCAGGGGCGCTGCGCGGCTTTATCGCGCGGCGTCCCTTGGAGCGCAGTGTTGGGCTTTGGCCTATGCCATGGCACGGCCAGCCGAGTCGGCACAAAAGTCGGCGCTGGCGACACGGCAATTGAACGGAGCGCCGTGTTCTTTGACCTGGCCATTAGACCCGCACTCGATCGCTTAGCGTACATGCACCATTTCGTTCGTGGTGCTCGAAGTGGGCAGCCGCATGGCCGCCATCCCGGTGAGGCTGTACCGCCTTTCTACACTCAAGACATTTGAAGTCGGGCAGAGGTTGTTTTCGCCGCCTCGCTTCGTCACGGAGGCGAAGGGCGTCCTCAATTTCGATGGTTTGGTTGTTCAGTAGGCAGGTTGTTGCTTTAGGCATCATGGCTCCCCGGAGGACTGTTGATGGTTGGGCTGGACCACCTGGCGTCAGTGCCGAAAGCAAAAACTGAATGTTTCACCGTAGATGAACTGCTTGTTTTCCTTCGCTGCCTCGGACACGCACTGAGCTTCTGCTGTGCACCACTCTTCCTCGAGGCGGCGATGCTGCAAGACGATTGGAGCGATAGATGAGTTTGCTCGGCGAAGTGAATTTGATTGCTCTTCCAGAGCCTTGAGTCGCGCATCTATTCCGGCGGTGCGCTGTTTCAGACAGTCAACTACCGCTCTGTCCGAGAAGCGACGCTCAGGAACTGCTGGTAACTCCACCGCAAGTGCATAGGAGGTTGCTGTGGCCAGCAGCAAACCAACCATTAGTCGAACGCGTGCAGTCATGATGATCTCCTTGTGGCCCAATCGGGATAGGGGAAAGCCTCACGGCCTCCCCCTCCCACACCACCGGACGTACGGGTCACGTATCCGGCGGTTCGGCAGATTAAGTCGATCGGCATCATGGAAAGCATATCACCAGCGCGATCAACCGGAGCTTCATCTCTTGCCGCGCCAACGTCGGGTTCATTCCAGGCCACGAAGCTTGCGCCCCTTGGACTCGCCGAATGCAATACCGCTGTTCCTTGGCAAGCGACTTCTCCTCTCTTTCAATCCCCTCTCGGGGCACCGTTCGGGCCTTCGATGGTCAGCTTTGCGGCGCGTGCATAGCCGGGGCTGCGTCTTTCGACCTTGCAGTGCCTCACTAGCGTTACCTGCCTCCCATCTACTATTCCCTCTGCTGACTTCTCCACGGTATTCAGCGCCTGTTGCC
>JAXMJU010000136.1:0-9036 GCA_034376265.1 Sulfuritalea sp. | reverse complement strand
GGTGCGCGGCGAACAGTCGGCGGAAACGCGCCTGCGTGCGCTGCTGGCCAAAGCCTTCGGCAGCGACTGGTCGGCGGCACGCGAAAGTCAGTTGTTGCGGGACGCCGGTTGCGACGGCCTGCCGCTGGCGCAATGGCTGCGCGACAAGTTTTTCGAGCAGCACGTCGCCCGTTTCCAGAAGCGTCCCTTCATCTGGCACATCTGGGACGGCCACAAGGAAGGGTTCTCGGCGCTGGTGAATTACCACCTGCTGACGCGGGAGAAACTTAACACCCTGATCAACCTCTACCTGGGCGACTGGATCACCCAGCAGAAACGCGCCGTCGACGCCGGCAATGGTGATGCGGTGCTCAAGCTCGCCAAGGCCGAGGCGCTGAAAGATAAGCTGGAAGCCATCTTGGCCGGCGAGCCTCCCTACGACATCTTCGTGCGCTGGAAGCCGCTGCACCAGCAACCGCTGGGCTGGGAGCCGGACATCAACGACGGCGTGCGCATGAACATCCGCCCCTTCGTACACGCCGAGGTGCTGCGCATCCCCCGCGCCAAACTCGGCATCAAGTGGGAAACAGATCGCGGCAAGGATGTGCCTTCCGCCCCTTGGTTCAAACTCGGCCCACAATACGGCGAGCCGGAAGGGACGCGCATCAACGATCATCACACCACGCTGGCCGAGAAGAAGGCGGCGCGGGAGAAAGCAAAGGTGAAGGCATGAAGCAACTGACATTGAAGAACATTGGCCAGATCAAGGAAGCCGACCTGCATTTCGGCGATTTGACGGTTTTGGTTGGCCCGCAGGCGAGCGGCAAGAGCATCAGCCTGCAATGGTTGAAGCTGCTCGCCGATACTGGCCTGATTCAACGTCAGATGAAGACCTACGGCCTGGATTACGACGGCAGCCTGAAGCAGTTCCTCGATATCTATTTTGGCGAGGGTATGCAGGCCATCTGGAAAGCCGAGAGTGGAATTCAGGTCGATGGCAAAGACTGGAACACTGAATGGCGCATCGGTCGATTGCAGCCGGAAAAGCCTGAGTCCGCCTTCTTCATCCCCGCACAGCGAGTCATTGCGCTGACCAATGGCTGGCCAAAGCCTTTCCAGGGTTACAGCGTCGGCGATCCCTATACCCTGCGCGCATTCAGCGAGGGTTTGCGCCTGCTGATGGAGCGTGAATTTACTGGCAGCGGCCCGTTATTTCCGAAAACCAACCGCCTCAAGAGTGACTATCGCACTCTATTGCAGCAGAGTGTTTTTGGCGGCTTCGAGCTTTCCGTGGATAAGGTGCAGGCGCAGAAGCGCCTGGTCTTGCAGTCTGGCGAAAAGCCCCTGCCCTACATGGTCTGGTCGGCGGGGCAGCGGGAGTTTGTGCCGCTACTGCTTGGACTCTACTGGTTGATGCCGCCAAGCAAGGTGGCGAGGCGCGGTGAAATCGAGTGGGTAGTCATTGAAGAACTGGAGATGGGTCTGCACCCGCGTGCCATCTCGGTTGTGCTTTTGCTTGTCTTGGAATTGATGTCGCGCGGCTACAAGGTTTGCTTATCAACTCACTCACCACAAGTACTGGAACTTGTATGGGCGCTGGAGGCATTACGCAAGCACCAGGGGAATGCCGACAATCTACTCGACTTGTTCGATGCACCACACAGCCCAGGGTTGCGAGAAATGGCCAAGGTCGCGGTCAGCAAGCGCTCAAAGGTCTATTACTTCGACCCAACCGGAGTGGTCAAGGACATCACGGAACTCGACCCTTCGGCCCCGGAAGCTCAAGAAGCCAGTTGGGGTGGTCTGCTGGAATTCAGCGCCCGCGCCAATGAAGTGGTTGCCAGGGCAGTGGCCAATTCACCCGAGTTCTCATCCGGCGATTTGTTCGCGGAGGGCAAATGAGCTTTTCAGCGGACGTGAAGGCCACGCCTCACTTGGAAGATGCATTCTGCAAGGGGCTAGGCGCCTTGTCGGCGACCGACAAGGTACATTTGACGGCTGGTGCCTTAAGCAAACTTCTCGGTAGCGTTGATATAGATACCGCTTTGCAACCAACCCAACCGAATGCAGCACGCTGGGACTACGTCGTCGGGCAGAAGCAAGGCAACCAGGAGCATCTGCACTGGATCGAAGTCCATCCCGCCTCGGGCACAGGGAACATCGGCGAAATGGAAGCGAAGTTGCGCTGGCTGGCGGCATGGATGAGAACCACGCCGCTCGCTTCATACCCAAAGCAGATCGTCTGGATCGCCAGCGGAAAATCAGCATTCAACAGCCGCCACCCGGGATTGCGCGCACTGGCTAGCCGTGGCCTGCGATTTGCGGGTGGCCATCTGAGTTTAGCCAATACATGACGATGCGCTACGACTACTTCAAAGAAACGCCACGGTGGATGCTTGTGGTAATCGTCGTGGTCGGTTTGTTTGCCATCTTCCCTATAGCAAGCCTAATCGTCATTGGATACAAGCACCTCACGATTGAGCAATCGCCAGTCCTCACCCTGGGCGAGCTTGGCCAGCTTGGCGACTTCTTTGGCGGGCACACAGCGGCATTCGCTGGCTCGCTATCGCTTGTCGTTGTCCTGTTCTTCACTTTTCATCAGGCGAGGCAACAACGTGTTTTTTTCCTTACCCAACAAGCTGCCACATCGAGAACTGCAGACCGTCAGTTTTTCTTGGAGGGCATCAACCTCATTACGCAATGGGACATCAAGTCTCCGGGGTGTGATCAATGCATGCGTTTGCTTGACTATTACAGTCGCCTGGCACTGATGTCGGAAGACCGGGAACTTCTACTGCTCCTCAATACAGTCATCACAGCCAAGATTCGGCAGAACCTTGAAGGCAAGAATGGCAGCTTCAGGGTAACGAACTACCCATACGCTTGTACCGCAATCGAAAAAATTCGCCCGCTTAGAGAGGCGGATGCCAAAGCTCAAAAGGTTTCTGTGGCAAAGCAAGGGGGAAATTCTTGAGAACCTATCCACCCCTCGGGTTGCCCCGAGGGGTAGGTCCTCGACCGTCACCTTCCACTGATGGGGAAGGTATAGGAGTTGCCCTGTTGTCGTCGAATGACGAACGATGTACAAATTCTCCAGCAATGCGCCTTCTGACGCAAGCCAATTCTTGTGTCGCTAACCCATCATTCCAATGGTCTGCGCGGAATGCCATGCGGACAGATTTTTTCAATGGCTATATTCAATGAAAACCGGAACTCAAACAGTATTGCTCGCATTGCTTGTCCGCTTGCGCGAACAGTCCAAGCGCTTCAACCCGGCATTGGAATCCGCACCGGTCGCCATCCTCTGGACTGACGAGAAGCGCGAATGGGAAGCCGTGCTGCCCAAGATCAAGGAGGCACTGCCTGAACTGTTTTCCCTCGGCGCCTATGCCCCCGATGAGCGCACCGGCCCTGGTGTCTGGCTGCGCATGGTGGCGGATCGGCAGGCAGGAAAAGTCGGCGCTGGCGAGACGGCGATTCTGTATCTTCCCGGCGTTGGCAACGGCCAGTTGCGTACCGATCTGCGCGGACTGAAGGATGACCCGCAACTGGCGCCGCTCGCTGAACTGCAATATCGGGGCAGCTTCTGGCGGCAGGAAAACAGCAAGGACTGGACGCTGCGCGCCTTTCTGGAGAGCAAACGCGGTGGGCTGGGACTGAAGGTCGCGGGCAATCAGGAAACCTTGCAGGCGCTCAAGGCAGCGATGGGCAAACTGCTCAACCAGAATCTTCCGGCTTTGGAGCCACAGATCATTGACGAGCGTTTTCTCAACGATCTGATCAACCCCGCGCCGGACGAAACGGTCTTGCGCTGGCTAACCGATCCCGAAGCGATTCAGGCCGAGAAGGAATCTGCGTGGGCGAGCTTCGTCGCCACGACCCGCACCCGCTTCGGCGTTGACCTCGGCAAAGGGACGCTGGATGTGGCGCAGAAGATTCTCGCCAGCCAGCAGGGAGAGGCGAGCTACCCCCTGTGGGAGAAGTATTGCGCGCATTGGCATAGTTACCCGGATGCCTACGAGGTGTTCCGCAACATCGCGCCACCCGACCTGTTTCAGGGGGCGGAGCGCTATCCCCGCGAGAACGATGCCGACGAAAAGCGCCTGGCAGAGGAACTGATACAGGCAGCGCGCCTGGAGCCGTCGGCGGCAGCCGGGGCAATGCTGAAATTGGAAGCCGAACATGCCGTGCGCCGAGTGAGTATTTGGGCACGCATGGGCCGCGCACCAATGGCTATGGCGCTTGGCTACCTGGCAGAGGTTGTACGAGCATTTCAGCAACCCACGAGCGGCAGTACCGCGCCCGAAGCGGCGCAGCGCTATGCCGAGGGCGGCTGGCGCATTGATGCCGCCGCACGTGCCGCCATGGTGCTGGCACAGCACGCAGGGCTGGAAAAGCCGATCTATGCCGTGCTGGAAGGACTGTATCGGCGCTGGCTGGAAAAGCAGGCAGAGGGCTTCCAAGCGCTGGTCAAGCGCGACGGCTACCCGCACTGGACCCTGCCTGACGTACCCGACGGCGCAGTCGTGCTGTTCGTCGATGGCCTGCGCCTTGACCTGGCCCGTGAGCTGGAGGCGGCATTGGCTACCGATGCCGGCCTGACCACGACGCTGGAACCGGGATTCACCAGCGTGCCGTCGGTGACCAGCAGCGGCAAGGTCTGGGTATCCCCCGTCAGCAAGCTCGCCAAGGGTGGCAATGCCCTCGGCTTCGAACCCAAGCTGCCCAAGGGCTCGTACACGGCGGACAAGCTGCGCAAGGCAATGGAAGCTGAGGTCTATTCCCTCGTTGATACCGAAAACCCGAGCTTTGCGTATGGCAAGGGCTGGGCAGAGTTCCCCGGCGACATAGACAACGATGGGCACAACAAGGGTTTACGTCTGGCTCGCGCCATCGGAAGCCATCTTGACGATCTGGCACGATCCATACGTCGCTTGCTGAATGCCGGTTGGCGGGAAGTATGGGTAGTCACCGATCATGGTTGGCTGCTCTTGCCTGGCGGCTTGCCCAAGGCGGAGTTGCCTGCCAAGCTCACGGAGACCAAATGGGGCCGCTGCGCGGTGCTGAAAGATGCCGCGCCTGAACAAGATTGGCTGATGTTGCCGTGGAGTTTCGACCCTGCCGTGCGCATCGCGCTGGCGCCGGGCATTTCGGCATTTTCCAGCGGCAGGGAATACGATCATGGTGGCCTGAGTTTGCAGGAATCGGTGGTGCCGTTCCTGCGGGTGCAACGAAAAGGCCCCGTCGCGGGTCAGCCCCGGCTGGTATCGGTAAGCTGGAACACGCGCAAAACGGTCTGCTCGGTAGTGGCAAGCGATGTGGCTAGCCTGACTGTAAGCCTGGAGCGTCTTGGAACGGCCATTGGCGAGGCTGAGAACATCGACGCCGAGGGCAAAGGGCGCGTGATCTTTGAGGAAGTGGATGATCTACTCGGCGAGCAGGTGTGCGTGGTGCTGCGCCGTGATGGACAGAAGATCGCCGAAGAACGACTGAATTTTGGAGAAGAGTGGCATGGAACTTGACGCCCTGGATCGCAAGGCTGCGGACGCCTTCGACGGCTATATCGTCCGCAAGGATTTGGTGCGGCAGTTCTCGCGTCAGTTTCCGGTGCCGACCTACGTGGTCGAGTTCATGCTGGGCCGCTACTGCGCGACGACCAACGAGGCTGAAATTCAGGAAGGCTTGAGCATCGTTCAACGCCAGCTTTCCGAGCGCACCGTACGCGCCGGCAACGAGGCGCTGATTCACTCCATTGCGAAGGAAAAAGGGCAAGTCAAGATCATCGACATCATCTCGGCGCGGCTTGATGCCAAGACCGATTCCTATGTCGCCGAACTGCCTTCGCTGAAATTGCGTGACGTGCGCATCTCGGCGGCGCTGGTGACAGAGCATCAGCGCATGCTGACCGGCGGCTTCTATGCGGAAGTGACGCTGGGCTACGACCCCGCGATTGCCCAGGAAAAAGGTGGCCGTGCATTTGGCATCGACGGCCTGCGCGCAATTCAGCTTTCCCAGCGTGACGTGCTCGACAAGATGGCCGTGGCACGGGCAAAGCTGACCACGGTGGAGTGGAAGGACTTTCTGTTGCGTTCTATCGGCCTGGAGCCGACGCAACTGACCGAGCGCAACAAGGACATGATCCTCCTGCGCATGGTGCCTTTCGTCGAGCGCAACTACAACATGGTTGAGATCGGCCCGCGAGGCACCGGCAAGTCCCACCTGTTCCAGCAAGTGTCACCCTATGCCCACCTGGTTTCCGGCGGCAAGGCCACCGTGGCACGCATGTTCGTCAATAACGCCAACGGTCAGCGCGGCCTGGTCTGCCAGTACGACGTGGTCTGCTTCGATGAGGTGTCCGGCATTTCCTTCGACCAGAAGGACGGCGTGAACATCATGAAGGGCTACATGGAGTCCGGCGAGTTTTCCCGTGGCAAGGAAAGCATCCGCGCCGACGGCTCCATCGTCATGGTCGGCAACTTCGATGTCGATGTCGAACACCAGCAGCGCATCGGCCAC
Source organism: Sulfuritalea sp. (assembly GCA_034376265.1). Taxonomy (GTDB): domain Bacteria; phylum Pseudomonadota; class Gammaproteobacteria; order Burkholderiales; family Rhodocyclaceae; genus Sulfuritalea. Next base: position 2,541 of record JAXMJU010000136.1, on the reverse strand, counting down.
CTGTTCCAGCCGCTGCCACCCGAAATGCGTGACGACACAGCCTTCATGGATCGCATCCATTGCTACTTGCCGGGCTGGGACGTACCCAAGCTCAAGCCGGAAATCTTCACCGATCACTTCGGCTTGGTCAGCGACTTCCTCTCCGAATGCTTTACCCAACTACGCAACCAAAGCCGCCTGGCCGTGCTGCAAAACCGCGTCTTCTTCGGTGGCGCCCTCTCAGGCCGCGACATCAACGGCGTCAACAAGACCATTAGCGGACTGCTCAAGCTGATCCTCCCCGGCCAGGATGCAGAAGTCAGCGACGAAGACCTCGAATGGGCGGTACGCCTAGCGTTGGAAGTACGCCGCCGCGTCAAAGAACAGCAAAAGCGCATTGGCGCCGCCGAATTCCGCAACACTCACTTCAGCTACACGCTGGGTGCCGAAGGCGTCGAGAAGTTTGTATCGACTCAAGAACTGCAAAGCCACGGTGAGATCGGCGATGAGCCGCTCGAAGCCGGACAAATCTGGACGCTTTCACCCGGTGGGCAAGACGAGCACCCCGGCCTGTTCCGCCTTGAAGTCAGCGAAGGACCGGGCAGCGGCGTGCGCGTGCTCAACAAGCCTGTACCCGCAGCGTTTCAGGAATCCATCCGATGCGCCGAACAGAACCTCTACGCCCGTGCCATGCAGTTGGTAGGAGATCGTGATCCTCGCTCCCATGAATTCTCGGTGCAACTGCGAGGCTTCGATGCCGCCAAGACCGGTGCCAAAACCGGCGTCGCGTCCTTGATCGCGCTGTGCGGTGCGCTGCTGCGCAAGTCGGTGCGCGGCGGCCTGGTGGTGGTCGGCGAGGTGACACTGGGCGGTACCATCGAAGCGATTCACAACGCCGTCAGCCTGGCCGAGATCGCCGTTGAGAAGGGCGCGAAGTCGCTACTGCTACCCGTGTCGTGCCGGCGGCAGTTGTTCGATCTGTCGGACGATATGGCGACTCGGTTGGACATTGAGTTCTACCAAGACGCCAAGGATGCGCTGTTGAAGGCGCTAGCGGATTGATGGATGCAATATCGCAATCGGTCAGGGAAGCGGAATATGGCTGACAACAAGGCAGCGAGGACGATGCGCGTCGTCACCTGAGTGACTGGAATGGAAGCTTGGAAACGGTCGTTCGCTATGCATATATCCTGTGACGACAAAGGACACTCTGCCGCCTTCGAGCTCGCCGGACATCGGACATCCAGGCGTTAGCTGTGCTAACAGCCATCGGACTTCGCAAGAACATCGCCTTCGATCAGGCAGCTCACCGGCCTACGTAGACTCCCGTAATTTGGGGCCGCTCATGACCCAGTTCCCGACTGATCGTGAGTCGTGCCTCCTGGTCGATCACCTTTTGCGCCGTGGTCAGTTCCCTTGAACGCGGACCGCCCGCAGCCGGCGCCGCCCAGCCGGTGATCTCCCGGTAGCGCATCTGCGCATACTGATGGCGGTGACCGTGTATTCCGTGGATACCTGCCTTGGCGCACTGGTGCTCGAAGCGCCGGAGCTGCTCCACGTAGCGCATGTCCGCCGGAATCAGGCTGCCCCTGCCGGCGAAGCGCTTTGCCTCGTCCAGCACTTGGCGCTGCTCTTCGTTGCGGATGGGGATTTCCCGCGCTCGCCCGCCCTTGGTCCAGGTGTCCTTCAGCGCAAGCCGGTCGCCGCGATCCGCCCATTCGGGCCGGATCTTGATCGATTCTTCGCGCCGCAATCCGAATGCCGCCTGAAGCTGCAGCGACAACCTGGAGTAGGGGTCGGTGATCTTCGCCAAGTCGCCTGCCGTCAGTTCACGGGCCTTGTTGATGTTGGTGACGTACTGTCGTCGGCCGATACCATACTGATCGTTGCCCCTGGCGACGACGTTTTGCTTGCCGATCTTCTCGGCCCACCAGCGCAGTTCCGCCATCCGATTTTTGATCGTGCCGATGGCCAGCCCTTCGGCTTTCCAGCGCTCGACCAATCCCTCGACGTGCTTCGGTTTCAAACCGGCGACCACCATCTGCCGAAAGCCCATCTCCTGAAGCTGGCTGGCGATCAGGTCGAGCACGCGCGCGCGGTCGTGCTGTGTGGCATAGCTGCCGTCGCGATTCCGATTACAGAGCTGTTTCAATTCGTAGTTCAGGTCCCGCATTTCTTCCTCGCCAGGTTCAATCCCTTTTGTCCATTTATTGCCCCTTTGTTTCTGCCCTTTGCACTGCTGCTGGTGTGTGAAGCCTGTCCGGTAAGTGTTTCTGTCCGTCCCGCACGCCTAAGCGTGTCGAGAACTACGAGGGACTCGGGACACCACTCCCGTTTCATGCCGTTTGTTTTGTTGCTTGCCACCGCGGCACGCGGCATTGGCATCGATAGCGCTTCCTGTTGGAAGCCGATCCATCGAGATGAGCCCTTGACCCAGGGCTCGGAGGTGCGCCTTTGCGGCGCGGCTTTGGACTGAGCCCGCTGGGAGCGGGCAATTAGAAGGACCGCATTGCGCGGTCCAGCACAACGACGGGTCAGGGAGCCCGTCACTTGGGGTCGTCA
>JAXMJU010000135.1:0-6096 GCA_034376265.1 Sulfuritalea sp. | reverse complement strand
CGGACGGCAAGATCGAGGTCTTCGTCGAGGAGCCGGAGAATCCGCAGGGGATTGCCCTGATCGCGCATCCGCATCCGCTGTTCGGCGGCACCGCCGACAACAAGGTGGTGACCACGCTGGCGCGCGCCTTCCGCGAGCGCGGCTGCATCACGCTGCGCCCCAGCTTTCGCGGCGTCGGCGGCAGCGAAGGCGAGCACGATCACGGTGATGCCGAGACCGATGACGTGCTGGCGGTACACGCCTGGGCGCGCGCCCGCTATGCCGACGTATTGACCGCATCCGGCGCCCCGCTGCCGATCTATCTGGCCGGATTCTCCTTCGGCGCCTACGTCGCCACGCGCCTGGCCAGGCGCCTCGCCGACGCCGGTGACCCGGCGCGCTGGCTGGTGTTGGTCGGCACCGCCACCGGCTTCGTCGAAGGTGCGCGCAGCTACCAGACCGAAGCAGTGACCGCCGACACGCTGGTGATCCACGGCTCCGCCGACCAGACCGTACGCCTCGACAACGTGCTGGCCTGGGCCCAGCCGCTGGAGATCCCGGTGGTGGTGATTCCCGGCGCCGACCATTTCTTCCATCGCCGCCTGCATCTGATCCGCGACATCATCCAGCGCGCCTGGCACTAGCGCTCATGGCTTCGACGGCCACCCTCGAATCATGAAACGCTTGCACCTTTGCCTAGCCATGAGCGGGCAGGCTCGGCCCGCCCCCCTTCGCCCCCCTCGCGGGGGGTTAGGGATCGGCTCGCTGCGCTCGATGTCACCAGCGACCCTGCCTGTTGTTTCTCGCTAAACGCCGCGGGCCACGTGCCGCCTAGTGCGGCACGGCGTCCCAGGCCTTGCGTATCTGTTCCAGGCGGTGATTGCCGGCGTCGCGCAGGCTGACGAAGTTCATGTAGCCCTGCATGCGGTTGTTGAGACGCTTGCTGGTGCCGATATCCATCGCCAACTTGCCCGCGGCGGCTTCCTCGAAGCATTTGACGATGCAGGTGGCAGCATTGAGATGAACCGCCACGTTCTTGTTGGCCTCGGCGAGACGCGAAAACTCTTCCACGGCATCCAGCAGCCGGCCATGCTTGGCCATTTCGGCGGCGGCAACGTTCATCTGCCGCAGATTCTCCGTGGCGCCTGCGGCGATCTGCGTCACCTGTTCCGACCAACCGCCGCTGGCCATCATCTGCTTGATGCGATCCTCGATCGACTGGTTGCCGATATGGTCGTCGTAAAGCGCCGTAGCCATGGCGCATGCCGTCTGCTCGTCGCCCATCGTAACCGCGGCCTCGAGCATGAACATCGACTGCTCGCGATCCACCTCGAGCTCGTTGGCCTTGGCCGCTTCGAGCGTCTGCATCATCTCCTTGTAAGTCTTCGCCGCGGCCTGCTGGTCGCCCTTGGTCACCGCCGTTGCGTAGGAAACCGTCTTGCTGGAAAGATTGTAGGCGGGGTCGTTCTTGTGGAAATCGGCCAGATTGCCGGCGAGCCCGTCCAGCCGGTCCAGCGCCCCCTTGCTGCCGCTCCTGATCAGCATAGCGGCATAGCTGCAAAAATCTCCCGGCCGCACGAAACTCGATCCGCGGCCGTGCAGGTGCATCAGGCCGTAGGCATCGACGGCGGTCTGCAGGTCGTCGGTGGCGATCGCGATGCGCGCGATCTCGCGCTGCCGCGTCAATGACTTGGGATTCTTCTGCAGCACCAGCTTGAGCAGCGCCTTGGTGGCCTCGAGATCGCCCTTGCGTTCATGCACCTTGGCCAGCAGGTCGTGGGCATGCAGATAGTCCGGATTGTCGTGGATCAGTTCCTCGATGATCGCCGCGGTTTCGTCGTAGCGATCGAGATGAAAGAAGGCCTTGGCCTTGCCCAGCTTGGCCCAGGGCAGCCGCGGCCGGACTTCGAGGATGGATTCGAAATGGTCGTAGGCCTCCTGGTAATGTTCCATTTGCATCATGCAGTCGCCGGCGATGCGCTGGAAGCCGGCGACATGACGCGGATGGTGCAGCGATTCGCTGCGGCACAGCGCCAGCGCCTGCTCGAACTGTCCGCCATCGAACAGGTCGGTCGCGCCCTTCATGACCTGGCGTTGATCCCAGGCCCGGCCCAGGCGCTCGTGCAGCATTTCAGGCGAGATCGGCTTGATCAGGTAGTCGTCGGGCGCCAGTTCGACGGCCGAGAACACCTGTTCGTACTTGCGCTCGCCGGTGATCATGATCCAGATGGTCGAGCGTGGCAGCAGTTTCTGGCGCCGCACCTCCTCCAGCAACTGCTGGCCGTCGCGCGTGTCGGAAAGAATGTAGTCGCACAGCACCACGTCGTAATTGCCGCGGGTGCGGATGCGATACAGCGCATCGTGGTAGCTGTCGGAGACGTCGATCTTGCTGCCGCCGGCGTTGACGATGGTGTTGCGCAGCCAGACCCGCATGGTCTGCGAGTCCTCGATCAGCAGATAGCTGAGCGCCTCGTAGGGGCAGGGTTGCGGCGGCGGCGCCGGCCGCTGCTGTGCCGCCGGCGAATTGCCTGCGCCCGGCAGGTCGCCATCCAACAGGTTCAACAGATCATCCGCACCAAACAGTTCGGGCATTGCCGATTCGACTCCATGCATAGAGTGCCGCCGCGACGCATTGCCGCCGACAAACCACTCGCGGCTATTTTGCGCGTTTTTCGCCATGGCAGGGCTCGCCGGTGGAACCACGGCCTGGCGCCACAGCCAGGAAATCCGGCACAGGCTGTTAGAATTTCGGCCTCGTCCGGAGGAGTCTGCAGTGCGTCGCATGCCTGGTCATCCATGAGTCCCCTGCGTGTCGCCGCGCTGCGCAAGTCCTACGATGGCCGCGAAGTGGTCGCCGGGCTCAGCTTCGAGCTGCAGCGCGGCGAATGCTACGGCCTGCTCGGCCCCAATGGCGCCGGCAAGACCACCACGCTGCGTTGCTGCCTGGGCCTGACCGCGCCCGATTCGGGCGACATAAGGCTGGTCGGCGAACCGGTGCCGGCGCGCGCCCGCGAAGCGCGCATGAAAATCGGCGTGGTGCCGCAATTCGACAACCTTGACCCCGACTTCACCGCCGCCGAAAACCTGATCGTCTATGGCCGCTACTTCGGCATGGCCGATGGCGAAATCCGGCCGCGGATCGGCGAGTTGCTCGATTTCGCCGGCCTCACCGGCAAGGAAGACGCCAACATCCGCACCCTGTCCGGCGGCATGAAGCGACGCCTGACGCTGGCCCGCGCGCTGGTCAACGACCCCGAACTGCTGCTGCTCGACGAACCCACCACCGGGCTCGATCCGCAGGCGCGCCACCTCATCTGGGAACGCCTCAAGCGCCTGCAGGCGCAGGGCAAGACCATCCTGCTGACGACCCACTTCATGGACGAGGCGGAGCGCCTCTGTCAGCGCCTGGCCATCATCGACGACGGCAAGATGGTGGCCGAGGGCGCGCCGCGCGCCCTGATCCACCAGCAGATCGAACCGCAGGTGGTCGAGGTCTATGGCGAGGACGCGCCGGGCTGGGCCGAGCGCGAAGCGCAGTCCTTTTCGCGCCGCGTCGAGGTCAGCGGCGAAACCGCCTTCTGCTATGTCGAGGACGCCGTGTCGCTGCTCGCCCATCTCGCCGCCTGGCCCGCGCTGCGCACCCTGCACCGGCCGGCGAACCTGGAAGACGTGTTCCTCAAGCTGACCGGCAGGGAATTGCGGGATTGAAAAAGTCGGCGCTGGCGGTACGGCAATGCGATCACGTCTATGCGTGCACTGTAGCGGACCGGATTGTCCTTGCCGGCGCCAACGAAGGAGAGCCCGCTGCATCAATGCCCTGATGACCGCCAGCTATTGGGAAATCGGCCGGCGCATCGTCGAGTTCGAGCAAGGGGGCAAGGGTCGTGCCGCGTATGGACAGCAGTTGCTCAAACACGTGTCGGCCGATCTTACGGCCCGATTCGGCCGAGGTTTCGGCGTGATCAATCTTCAGCAGATGCGTAACTTTTACTTCTGCTAGCCACCTGACCAAATTCATCAGACAGCGTCTGGCAAATCGGCAGTCAAGGCAATTGCGCAGACACCGTCTGCACAATTGCCCAACCTCGCCGCGCTCGCCTCCCGTTTCCCGCTGTCCTGGTCGGCCTACGTGCGGCTTCTGTCGGTGAAGAGCGAGGCCGCCCGCGCCTTCTACGAAACCGAGGCGCTGCGCTGCGGCTGGTCGGTGCGTCAGCTCGACCGGCAAATCGGCAGCCAGTTCTACGAGCGCATCGCCGTGTCGAAGAACAAGGCCGCCATGCTGATGAAGGCCGAGAAGGCCGAACCGCACGACCCGATGACGCCGGAGGAGGCCATCAAGGACCCCTTCGTGCTGGAGTTCCTTGCCCTCAAGGACGAATACTCCGAGAGCGATCTGGAAGAAGCGCTGATCCAACGCCTCACCGACTTCCTGCTGGAACTGGGCGACGATTTTGCTTTCCTCGGCCGCCAGAGACGCCTGCGCATCGACGACACCTGGTTCCGCGTCGACCTGGTTTTCTTCCACCGCCGCCTGCACTGCCTGGTAATCATAGACATCAAGGCCGGCCGCTTCAGCTACGCCGACCCCGGCCAGATGCACCTCTACCTCAACTACGCCCGCGAGCACTGGATGAAACCCGGCGAAAACCCGCCAGTGGGCCTCATCCTGTGCGCCGACAAGGGCACGGCCGAGGCGCACTACGCGCTCGACAACCTGCCCAACAAGGTACTGGCCGCCGAATACCAGACCGTGCTGCCAGATGAGAAGCTGATCGCCAAGGAACTTGAACGGTCGCGGCGGGAACTCGAGACGCGCCACGCGAACTGATCTGCGGCCCCATCGAGGCGCAGGTGGTCGAGGTCTACGGCGAGGATGCGCCGGGTTGGCCGACGCGGGTTGATCCGCACCAGTTCAGCGGGGCGATGCAAAAGTCGGCGCTGGCGACACGGCGGCAGTCGATTTCAGACCGCCGCGTCGCGCGCGAATCGATCTGAAGTGGACGGCCATCGATGGTGGACGTCCGTTTGCCGAATGAGTATCCTGAATGGCATTGGCGGTGAGGTGCCGACCGAAGCTTGCCGAATTCAGCCGTCCTTGATCTGCCGGACACCTTGACTCCAAAGAAACTGGATATTCGACAATATGGCGCACCTGCACCGAACGACATATTTTGAAAACAGTCGGTTGGAAAACAATGCCAGGTTATGCGACGGTCGCATATTCCGGTTATTTGCCACTTTCCCGCAGATGTCACGTTAGCGCCTTCTTACTGGAGATGTTGTGGAATACATTCCGATCATTCTTGCTTTTGCAGCCGCCATTGGAGCAATCGTCGGCAACACCTGGGACAAAACGCAGACTGGAACCCGAAAGTTAACTTCATCCGGTCGCTATGCACTTGCACTGGTTGTCTTTTCACTGATTTATTCAGGTGTATCAGCCTATCAACAACGTGACCAAAAACAAACCGAAGAACTGGATAAGAAGAAGATCGGCAAGATCGTCGCGACAGAAATCGACAGAAGCCTTGTAAGTCTATTGGCGCCGTTTAAGGCGCTCTATGGCGAGAACAAAGGTACTGGCTATGTTCCCGAAAAAGAAATAACCATCGAAATGATGCTTGAAGAAAGTGCCCTTGAAGCTGCGCAGCGCACTTGCCTTGCCCTTCGGCCAAAAACGTTTTACTCATTTCCTGATAGCGGAACATGGAACGATATTTTCCGTAACGATATCTCGTCGGGCCTAAACCGAATTGACCGTCTGGTTGATCGCTACGGAATAAAGATGAACGCAGACATTCTCGATGCAATTCATGACCTTCAGGCGAACGGATACTTTAGTGGCTATGCAAGACCGCGCGTAGTACGTGATAGCGCGGCCGAAAAGACTAAAGGGGCTTTGCCGCCATGTGTAATCGGGCAAGCCATTGGCTCCCATAAGCAGTATCTCAATATGCTTGACAGAATTAAGCAACTTAACGAATAAGGTTAGATCGTGATCGCGAAGCGAGCCACGATCTGAACCGTTTGTTGGACGAGCCCGGTCCTCGGAGGCGGGACTCGCCTCCCTGCAAACATCTATTTTGGCAATACCCCGAATGCATGAACTTCGGCGCG
>JAXMJU010000134.1:0-21859 GCA_034376265.1 Sulfuritalea sp. | reverse complement strand
CCCCGCGTCGCCATGCCCTCGCCGGTGGACCGGCTGTCCGGCCATGCGGCCCATGCCAGCCCGTCGGTGCGCCGCTTCGCGCGCGAGCTGGGCGTCGACATCGCCAAGGTGCCGGGCAGCGGCCCCAAGGGGCGCATCATGCAAAGCGATGTCCAGGCCTGGGTCAAGGGCGTGGTCAGCGCCGCGGCGGCACCCGTTGCCGCGCCTGCTTCAGGTTCGGGCGTTGGTCTCGATTTGCTGCCGTGGCCGAAGATCGACTTCGCGAAATTCGGCGCCATCGAGGTGCAGCCGTTATCGCGCATCAAGAAGATTTCCGGCGCCAACCTGTCGCGCAACTGGATCATGATCCCGGCCGTGACTTATCACGAGGACGCCGACATCACCGAGCTGGAGGCCTTCCGCGTCCAGATCAACAAGGAGAACGAAAAAGCGGGCGGCGCCAAGCTGACCATGCCCGCCTTCCTGATCAAGGCCTGTGTCAAGGCCATGCAGAAATACCCCGAGTTCAATGCCTCGATCGACGGTGACAATCTGGTGCTGAAGAAGTATTTCAACATCGGCTTCGCCGCCGACACGCCGAACGGCCTGATGGTGCCGGTGATCAAGAACGCCGAGAGCAAGGGCGTCTTCGAGCTGGCGCGTGAATCCGGCGAACTGGCGAAGCAGGCGCGCGAGGGCAAGTTGAAGCCGGCCGACATGCAGGGCGCCTGCTTCACCATTTCCAGCGTCGGCGGCATCGGCGGCACCGGCTTCGCGCCCATTGTGAATGCGCCGGAAGTGGCGATTCTCGGCGTCAGCAAGTCGGCGATGAAACCGGTGTGGGACGGTAAGGCCTTCGTTCCGCGCCTGATCCTGCCGCTGTCCTTGACCGCCGATCACCGCGTGATCGACGGCGCGCTGGCGACGCGCTTCAATGTCTATCTGGCGCAGCTTCTGGCCGACATGCGCAGGAGCATGCTGTGACCACGCTGACCGTGGTCAAGAAGGGCAACGAAGTCGCGATTGCCGCCGACGGCCTCACCACCTTCGGCGACACGCGTCTGGCGCGCAGCTACAAGGGCGAGCACGACAAGATCCTCGACATCGCCGGCTCCAAGATCGGCATCTGCGGCTCCTCGGCCCACCATCTGGTGCTGCTCTCGGCGTTTTCGAAGCTGGAGGAGATCCGTCTCGGCACGCGCATGGAAGTGTATGAAACCTTCCGCCGCCTGCATCCGATCCTCAAGGAACACGCCTTCCTCAACACCAAGGAGGACGAGGACGATCCCTACGAGAGTTCGCAGATCACGGCGCTGATCGCCAATCCCACCGGCATCTATGGCGTCTATTCCTACCGCGAGGTGTTCGAGTTCGACCGGGTCTGGGCTGCCGGCTCCGGGCGCAGCTTCGCGCTCGGCGCGATGCATGCGCTCTACGACGGCGAGCTGTCGGCGGCGCAGATTGCCGAGGCCGGCGTCGCCGCCGGCATCGAATTCGATACCTCGTCCGGGCCGCCGATCGTGGTCCATGAGTTCAAGCTGGAAGGAAAGCCCAATGAGTGACAGCGTTGAAGTAAAGGTTCCCGACATCGGCGACTTCAAGGATGTGCCGGTCATCGAAGTGCTGGTCAAGGTCGGCGACGTGGTCAAGGCCGAGGACTCGCTGATCACCCTCGAATCGGACAAGGCGACCATGGATGTGCCTTCGCCGGTCTCGGGCGTGGTGATGGAGTTGAAAGTCAAGGTCGGCGACAAGGTGGCCGAAGGTACGCTGGTGGCATTGATCGCCGCGGCCGATGCGAAAGTTGGCGCTGGCGCTACGGCGGCCGTACCCATCCCCTCCCCAACCCTCCCCTTTGCCGGCCCGCGAAGCGGATTCCCCGGCAGGCAAGGCCAGGGGAGGGAGAATTCCGCCGGAGGCGCCGTTGGCACATTCGCGGGGAAAGCCGATCTCGAATGCGAAATGCTGGTGCTCGGCGCCGGCCCCGGTGGCTATTCGGCGGCGTTCCGCGCCGCCGACCTGGGGATGAAGACGGTCATCGTCGAACGCTACGCAACTTTGGGCGGCGTCTGCCTCAATGTCGGCTGCATTCCGTCGAAGGCGCTGCTGCACGTCGCCGCCGTGATGGAAGAAGCCGATCACGCCGCCGATCTTGGCGTCAGTTTCGCCGCACCCAAGGTCGATATCGACAAGCTGCGCGCCTACAAGGACAAGGTGGTCGGCAAGCTCACCGGCGGCCTGGCCGGCATGGCCAAGGCGCGCAAGGTCGACACCGTGCGCGGTTATGGCCACTTCCTCGACGCGAATCATCTGGAAGTCGAGGAGACCGCGGGTTCCGCGCAGGAGAAGACGGGCGGCAAGAAAGTGATCCGCTTCCAGAAATGCATCATCGCTGCCGGCAGCGCGGCCTTCCATCTGCCCTTCATACCGAAGGATCCGCGCATCGTCGATTCCACCGGCGCGCTCGAACTGCGCGCCGTCGACGGCAAGCTGCCGCAACGCCTGCTGGTCATCGGCGGCGGCATCATCGGCCTCGAAATGGCGACCGTGTATTCGACGCTGGGCGCCCAAGTGGATGTAGTGGAAATGCTCGACGGCCTGATGCAGGGTCCGGACCGCGATCTGGTCAAGGTCTGGGAAAAACAGAACGCCAGGCGTTTCGACAAGATCATGCTGAAGACCAAAACCGTCGCCGTCGACGCCAGGCCCGACGGACTCTGGGTCAAGTTCGAGGGCGCAGATGGGCAAACTCGGGCGCCGGCCGAGGCACAGCGCTACGACATGATCCTGCAATCCGCCGGTCGCGCGCCGAATGGCAAGAAGATCGGTGCCGAGAAGGCCGGTGTAGCGGTCAACGAGCGCGGCTTCATTCCCGTCGATAGCCAGATGCGCACCAACGTGCCGCACATTTACGCCATCGGCGACATCGTCGGCCAGCCCATGCTGGCGCACAAGGCGGTGCATGAGGCGCACGTCGCGGCCGAAGCCGCGGCGGGACAGAAGAGCCATTTCGACGCGACGGTGATTCCGGGTGTCGCCTATACCCATCCCGAAGTGGCCTGGGTCGGCGTCGGCGAGGACGAGGCTTCGAGGTCCGGGCGCAAGGTCAGCGTCGCCAAGTTCCCCTGGGCGGCTTCGGGGCGCGCGATCGCCAACGGCGCCGAGTACGGTTTCACCAAGCTGGTATTCGACGAAGAAACCCATCGCGTGATCGGCGGCAGCATTGTCGGTCCCAATGCCGGCGACATGATCGGTGAAGTCGCACTGGCCATCGAAATGGGCGCCGATGCGGTCGACATCGGCAAGACCATCCATCCGCATCCGACCCTCGGCGAAACGATCGGCATGGCGGCCGAAGTGGCGCACGGCAGCTGCACCGACCTGCCGCCGATGCGCAAAAAGTGAGCTGATCCGGGTACACTCGCGGAACTGTGTTCAACAAGTTCCTCTCGCGTTTTCAGGAAAAAAAGACGTCGGACCATCCATGGGCTTCGGACGCGAGTCTGAACGCGCTGATGGCCGACATCCCGCAGTCCGATCCGCGGCGCCTGCTGTTCGACGTCGATGAATCGCTGGCCGGGCTCGATGCCACCATTGCCGAAATCGGCCCCAAGCTGGCGCTGCGGGCGCTGGCCCGGCTCGACCAGTTTGCCCGGCCCAGCGTGGTGCAATTGCTTACGCGCTATCTGTCGATCGGGGAACGCGAATACCTGGCGGATTCGGTCTGGTCGGCGCTGGACACCCATGCCGTACATCAGTTCCGTTGCTACCGTTCCTTCCTGAACACCTCGATCGAGCTCGCCACGGACGACGACAAAGTGCGCACCGCCCGCTGCGCTGCGCGTGCGCTGATGGCATGGGCATTGCGCAAGAAGCTGCAGCGCTTCCGCTATCGCACGCCCGGCGCGGATCTGTGGCAGGAAGCCCACGACCTGCTGCAGGTGCTGAATCGCCTGGGCCTGTTGAAGACCCGCGTCGTGCCCTACCGCAACGAGGCGGAGTCGACGCCGCTGGGCGAGTACCTGATCGGGCTTTATCTCGAATTCGTGCCGGTCGGCAACGTGGTGCCGCAGCAACTCGAATTCGCCGAGTGCTTCCTGCGCGCCACCGATGGCCTCGACCTGATGTCGCAGCCCAACGAGTTGAGCACCGATCGTATCGACCTGGCTGCGGCGCTGGGGCCGCAGCGGCTGAAACAGGGCGATCCGGGCGGCAGCAGCGTCCGCTATTGTTCGGTGCGCAAGCTGCGCGGCGCCGTGCTGCGCCTTGCCGCCCAGGTAAAAAAGCCGAACGAAGCGCCCGCATGGCTGGCGCAGGTTCCCGCCAGCCGCGAGCAGATCGAAAGCACGGTCCTGATCCTGATGAATCACTGGGCGCAGGCACCGCCCACGCGCGGCAACGATCGCGTCAGCCAGGCAGGCGAACTGCGCGTGGTGCTCGGCTTCGGCCTCGCCCGGCGCATGATCGCCACCGCGCAATTTGCCCGCATGGGGCGCAGTTTCGAGTATGAAGGCGAGGACGTGCTGCGGCTGTTCGATGAAACGCGTTTCGGCACCGTTGCGCCGGAAGAGGCAGGATTGAAAACGGAAACAGCTGCGGCCAAGGAACCGGCAGCAGCGAAGACGCCGCTCGAGATCCTGCGTCGGCTGGAAACCGGCGGCGACCAGGCGCAGATGGAAAACTGGACGCAGGTGGATGCCAGCGCGACGGGGCTCGGCGCCGTGATGCCGGCCGTGTTGCCGCGCCATCGCATCGGCTTGCTGATCTGTCTGCGCGAGGCCGAGGGCATGGATTGGCGACTGGGCCTGATCCGCCGCATCGGCCGCGACGCCGCGAATCGTCCCAGCGTCGGCATCGAAACCCTGGCCTGGCCATCGATTTGCGCCCTGGCCAAGCCGGTCGGCGAGGAAAGCGCCTGGACCCGCGCGGCCGACGGCGGCGGCCATGGCTGGTCGGACGCCGTCATCGTCAGCCAGCCGGGCAGGGAGCTGATCCTGCCGGCGGGAGCCTTTGTCGACAAGATCGAGGTCGACGTGCGCAGCGAAGTGGGACGTTGGCGGCTGCGGCTCGAGTCCTTGCTCGACCGCGGGCCGGACTACGACCGAATCGAATTTACCCGTATTTCCTGAAAGATCTTATGACCCAAGACGAATTGAAGCAGGCCGTCGCGCGCGCCGCGCGCGATTACGTGGCTGACCGCTTGCCGGTCGGCGAAATCCTCGGAGTCGGCACCGGCTCCACGGCGAACTTTTTCATCGACGAGATAGCCGCCATCAAGGACCGGCTCGGCGGCGCCGTGGCCAGTTCCGAAGCGACGGCGCAGCGCCTGGCCGGCCATGGCATACGCGTGCTCGATCTCAATGACATAGACGCGATGGGCATTTATGTCGACGGCGCCGATGAGATCGACGGCAGCATGGCCATGGTCAAGGGTGGCGGCGGCGCGCTGACCCGCGAGAAGATCGTGGCCGCCGTGGCGGGCACCTTCGTCTGCATCTGCGACGCCTCGAAGCGGGTGCAGACCATGGGCAGATTTCCGTTGCCGGTGGAAGTGATCCCCATGGCGAGTGCCTACGTCAGCCGCGAATTGGCGAAACTCGGCGGCACGCCGAAACTGCGTGAAGGCATGGTGACCGACAACGGCAACCTGATCCTGGATGTGCATGGCCTGGCCATCACCGACCCGGTCGGCCTCGAAGCGCGCATCAACCAGATCGTCGGCGTCGTCACCAACGGACTGTTCGCCGCGCGCGGCGCGGACGTGCTGTTGCTGGCCACCGCCGAGGGCGTGCAGAGCTTTTACGCCGATGCGGTGCGCTGAAATAATTCCTTCACGCGCGTTCGCTATAGTGTCGGCATTGGACGGACAGGTGACGCTATGAACCAGGAACACATCAGCCGGCGCTTCGACGCCGATCTCGAGGGCTTGCGCACGCGCGTTCTGGCGATGGGCGGCCTGGTCGAACAGCAACTGCTGCGCGCCATGGACGGGCTGGAGTCAGGCGACATGGCGCTGATCGAGCAGGTGATCGCCAACGATCGCCAGGTCAATCGGCACGAAGTCGAACTCGACGAGGCCTGCAACAACGTCATCGCCCGGCGCCAGCCGGCCGCGGTCGACCTGCGCATGATCATGACCGTGGTGAAGACCATCACCGACCTCGAACGCATCGGCGACGAGGCGAAAAAGATCGCCAAGATGGCCCGCGACATCCATGGCGGCGACTCCCGCGTCGTGCCGCGGGTCAATTTGCGTCCCCCGGCGGATATTGCCGTGGCCATGCTGCGCAAGGCCCTCGATGCCTTCGCCCGGCTCGACGTCAATGCGTCGGCCGAAGTGGTGCGTCAGGATCGCGAAGTGGATGCCGGCTTCAAGGCCGCGATGCGCCAGCTGATCACCTTCATGATGGAAGATCCGCGCACTATTTCCAGTTCGCTCGATCTGCTGTTCGTCGCCCGCTCCATCGAGCGCATCGGCGACCACGCGAAGAATATTTCGGAGTATGTGGTCTATCTGGTCAAGGGGCGTGACGTGCGCCACATCGGCCTGGAGGCGATGGAAAAGGAAGTCGCTTCAAGATGACAGGGGACTGTTGACAGAAGTTCACCGGCGCCAGGCGCCGCAAGTCTTATTGTCTTCGGTCCGCGGTCATTTGGCGGGTGGCACGTAGCCGCCGACCTGGTCTGCCCCATCGCCGAAGAAGTGCTTCTGCACCTGCTCGGCCAGATACTTTCTATGCTGCGCGTCGGCCAGGCTCAGGCGGTTCTCGTTGATGATCATCGTCTGCAGCTTGATCCATTGCTGCCACGCTTCCTTGGAAACGTGTTCATACAGTTTCCTGCCCATTTCGCCGGGCATGGGCGGCAGGTCGAGGCCTTCGGCCTCGCGTCCGAGCTTGATGCAATTGACCATGCGTGCCACGGTGTTTCCTTTCGCAAAGATACAAGAAGGCGCCCAGTTTACCTCTAGTTGTGCCGGGATCTACAGGGACTTCACCAGTACCTTCGAGCGGCGCTGCAGGTTGTAGAGTTCGCGTCGCGCTGCGGGCAGTTCGTCGACGCCGGCCTCGACGAAGCCGCGTTCGATGAACCAGTGCGCCGTGCGGGTGGTCAGCACGAACAGGCGCTTGAGCTTCATCTTCCGGGCACGCGTCTCGATGTGGTTGCGCAACTGATCGCCGTAGCCGCTGCGGCGAAAATCCGGCACCACGGCGAGACAGGCCAGTTCGGCCGATTTTTCGGTGGAGAAGGGATAGAGCGCGGCGCAGCCGACGATGACGCCGTCGTGTTCCACCACCGAGAAGCGCGTGATTTCCATTTCCAGGCGTTCGCGCCCGCGCTTGACCAGCGTGCCGTCGGCCTCCAGCGGTTCGATCAGGCCGAGAATCGCGCCGACGTCGTCGATGCTGGCGTCGCGCAGGCGGGCCAGCGGGGCGTCGGTCATCACCGTGCCGACGCCGTCGCGGGTGAAGAATTCCATCAGCATGGCGCCGTCGGCCTGTCGGTCGAGGAAATGCACGCGACCGATGCCGGCGCGGCAGGCACGGATGGCGCTGGGCAGGACCCGGGCGACTTCCGGTGCCTGGGCGGACAAATGCTTGGCGGCGAGTTTCTGCGCCTCGTCGGCGGTGAGGGCGTCGATCAGCGCGCCCTTGGCGTTGACCAATCCCGGCGCGTCGCACAGGTAGATCAGCTTGTCGGCCTGGACCGCCACGGCGACCGCCTCGGCGACTTCTTCCCAGGCCAGGTTGAAGATTTCGCCGGTGGGCGAGGCGCCGATCGGGGTAATCAGCACCACGTTTTCCTGCGCGAGATCGGCCTGGATTTCTTCGGCGATGACCTTGCGTATGGCGCCGGTGTATTGGAAGTCGATGCCGTCGACCACGCCGACCGGGCGTGCGGTGATGAAGTTGCCGCCGGTGACGCGCAGGAAGGCGCCGGCCATCGGTGTGTTGGGCAGGCCTTGCGAGAGCAGCGCCTCGATCTCGATGCGCGTCACGCCCATGGCACGCTTGACGCATTCCAGCGCCGCGGCGTCGGTGATGCGCAAGCCCTTGTGGAACTTCGGCGTCAGGCTGCGTGCCTGCATCTCGGCATCGATCTGCGGCCGCGCGCCGTGCACCAGCACCAGGCGGATGCCCATGCTGTCGAGCAGTGCGATGTCATGGATCAGTGCCTGTGCGGCGCCGGCTTCGAGCACCTCGCCGCCGAAGGCGATGACGAAGGTGCGGCCGCGAAAGGCGTGGATGTAGGGCGCGGCCTGGCGCACCCAGGCCACCAGGCGGGCGTCGGTGTCGGGCTGGCTGCTACGGGTTTCCAGGGTCATGTGGCGGATTTGCCTTTCTTGGGCGTGGCTGGTTTGGGCGCGGCTTTCCTGGGCGCGGGCGGCGCCTTGGGCCGTGCCGGTTTCGGCATGGGCGCAGCAGCGGTGACTGGCGCAGCCGGCGGCGCTGACTTGGCGGCCGCCTTGTTCGCTTTCTTGTCCTTCTTGGACGCCTTTTCGGGCTTCGCGGTCGGGATCGCCTTGCCTTCCAGTTCGGCTTCCAGCCTTTCGCACAGGGTGCGCAGGATCTTCACCCGGGCATAGCCCTTGTCATTGGCTTCGACCAGGGTCCACGGCGCGCTGCCGGTGCTGGTGCGATCGACCATGTCGCAGATCGCCTGCTGGTAGGCATCCCATTTCTCGCGGTTGCGCCAGTCTTCCTCGGTGATCTTGAAGCGCTTGAACTCGATCTTCTCGCGCTCCTTGAAACGCTTCAGCTGTTCTTCCTGGCTGACCTGCAGCCAGAATTTGCAGACGATGGCGCCGGCTTCGGACAGTTCGTGTTCGAAGTCGTTGATCTCCGAATAGGCACGTAGCCAGTCGGCCTCGGCACAGAAGCCCTCGACGCGCTCGACCAGCACGCGGCCATACCAGGTGCGGTCGAAGATCGCGACCCGGCCGTTGCGCGGGATGTGG
This sequence comes from Sulfuritalea sp., assembly GCA_034376265.1. Taxonomy (GTDB): domain Bacteria; phylum Pseudomonadota; class Gammaproteobacteria; order Burkholderiales; family Rhodocyclaceae; genus Sulfuritalea. Next base: position 12,921 of record JAXMJU010000134.1, on the reverse strand, counting down.
CGCCAGAAACGCCACATGAAAGGCTGCGCGCGTTCCTCCTCGGTCGGCGCGGCGATCGGCACGATCTGGTAGTCGCGCGCATCCATGGACGCGGCGATGCGGCGGATGGCGCCGCCCTTGCCGGCCGCATCCGCGCCCTCGAAGGCGCAGATCAGCGAACGATTCTTGAAGCGCGGGTCGCGCACCAGTTCCGACAATTTGCCCTGCCACTGCGCCAGTTGATCATCGTATTCCTTGTCGGTCAGCTTCCTGTTCAGGTTGAGTTCGGAGAGCACATTGCGGCCATCGATGCTGACCCGGATCGGTGGCGCCACCGGCGTGGTCTGCATGCCGGCATTGTCCAGGCGGTGGCGGATCGCGTCGAGCAGGATCTTGCCGGTCATCAGCGAGCGATAGCGGTCATCCTCGCCTTCGATGATGATCCAGGGTGCCCAGGGCGTGTTGGTCATGCGCAGCACATGGCCGACCACGTCCTGCAGCTTGTCGTAGGTCTTCAGGCGATCCCAGTTCCACTTGGTGACGCGCCACGCCGTCTTCGGGTCCTTTTCCAGTGCCTTAAGGCGACGCTTCTGACCATCCTTGGTCAGGTGGAACCAGAATTTCAGCACCAGCGCACCTTCATTGACCAGCATCGCCTCGAAGCGGTTGATCTGGTCGATGCGCGCATCCACGTCCGCCTTGCTCATGCCGCCTTCGAGACGGTCGTGAATTGGGCTCGAATACCAGGAGCCGGCAAAGATGCCGACCCGCCCCTTGGGCGGCAACGCCCGCCAGTAGCGCCACATGAAGGGCCGTGTGCGCTCCTCGTCGGTCGGCGCCGAGAAAGCCAGCGTCGAGATGTAGCGCGGATCCATCCACTCGTAGAGGATGTTGATGGTCTCGCCCTTGCCGGCGCCATCCTGGCCGCTGACCAGCACGATGACCGGGATCTTGCCGTTTTCCTTCAAATCGAACTGCGCATCGAGCAGGGCCGCGCGCAATTCGGGCACCGCCTTGCGGTAAGTATCCTTGTCGATCTTGTGACCGATTTCCGCGGATTCGAACATCACCAGTCTCCCCAAAGTGCCATCATTGCCGCCACGGCGCCAAGTCCGGCGGTTTCCGTGCGCAGTATGCGCGGCCCCAAGCCGATGGGCTGGAAGCCGGCGGCCCGCGCCGCCAACAATTCGCCTTCCTCGAAGCCACCCTCCGGGCCGACCAGCAGGCTGACCGGTAGTGCAGGTGCAGCCAAGTCGCGCAGGGACCCGGTGGCTCCCGGCGCGCAGACGAAGCGTAGCGCATTGTCCTGCGCCGCGAGGCCAAGATATTGCGGCAGATCAAGAATCTGCGCGACGGTCGGCACGCGATTGCGCCCGCATTGCTCGCAGGCGGCGATGGCGATGTTGCGCCAGTGCTCGACACGGCGCTCGGCGCGTTCGCCCGACAGGCGTATGACGCTGCGTTTTGTCGCCACCGGCTGGATGTGCCGCACGCCCAGTTCGACGGCCTTCTGCACCACGAAATCCATCTTGTCGCTGGCGGCCAGCGCCTGCACCAGGGTCAGCGCCAGCGGCGGCTCGCAGTCGCTGGCGTCGAACGCCTGCAACGTCGCGCGCAAGCGCTTGCCGGCCGGGTTGAGCGTGGCCCGCCATTGCCCGCCGCGGCCGTCGAACAGCATCGCCGTGTCGCCAGCGCCAACTCTCAAGACCTTCAGTGCGTGGTGGGCCGTCTCGGCGGCAAGTTCGACCGTGGCGCCGGGGTGGAGCGGGAAGGGGCAGAAAAATCTCGGTATCATGCAGCGATTATCACCAATTTCTGGAGCCAAGGTATGGTCAGTCTTTCACCGCCGGTGTGCGACTTCGGTCGTCCGGCCATCAACTTCGAACTGCACGGGGTCGACGGCCGGCGCCATGGCCTGGTCAGCGCGCGCGGCCCCAAGGGCTTGCTGGTCATGTTCATCTGCAATCACTGTCCCTATGTCAAGGCGGTGATCCACCGCATCGTCGAAGACACGCGGGAGCTGGCCGCGCTGGGCGTCGGCAGCATTGCCATCATGAGCAATGACCCGACCGACTACCCGGAGGACTCGTTGGACAACATGGTGCAGCTGGCGCGCGATCTGGCGTTCCCCTTCCCTTATGTGCTGGACGAGTCGCAGGCCGTGGCGAAAGCCTACGGCGCCGTGTGCACCCCGGATTTCTTCGGCTACAACGAGCGCCTGGAACTGCAGTACCGCGGCCGGCTCGACGAGTCGCGCAAGCAAACCGCGCACGGGAACGCCGCTGGACGACCCCGGCGCGACTTGTTCGAGGCGATGCGGCAGGTCGCCTTGAGCGGGACCGGTCCCGCGCAGCAATTCGCCGGCATCGGTTGCTCGATCAAGTGGCGGACGCCATGATCGCGAAGTTCCGGTGCGTGCTGGCGCCGCTGCGCGCGGCGGTCGTCGGCAGAACCGCCCTGTTCCTGGCGGCGCTGCTGGCCGCGACCGCGGCCGGTGCGGCCGACAATGTGCTGCTGATCCAGTTGCGGCCGGCTGGCTTTACGGTCTGGCATACCGAGGGGGAAAGCCAGCTGACCGACGACGAGGTCATGACGCTCGAGGCGTCCGCGAAACCCGGCGGTGGCGAAGAAGTCCCGACCAGCTTCGGCCCCGCCCGCGCCTACGAGAGCGGCGATAGCGTGACCATCCGCCTGCCCGACGCGCGGACCGACAAGGACCTGCTGCTCGATCGCGACAATTGCGGCCACGTCAGGGTCTGGCATGGCGCCGGCACGACCACGCTCTCGGACGACCAGATCACGGATATTTTCATGAGCGCCCTGCCCGAGGGTGGCAAACGACTCGCCATCGGGGGCTATCACGTCAAGGCCTTCATCACCCCGTACGGGGTGACGGCGACGCTCTGGTTGATCCCGCCGAGGAAATAGCCGCGCGCCGCGCCGGCCCGGCACGCCTGGTACGGCAGCCGGCTTCATGACCGGGCCAGCTCGCCGCTTCACTGCATCGTGGGAAAGTATTTCTCCAGCATCTTGTCGAATTCGGTTCGCGTGGTGTAACGCAGCAGGATCTCGTTGTAGGGAAAGCTGCGATGCAGGTTGTCGCTGCCGATGCGATTGTCCGGGTCGGTGGTGACCACCACCAACAGGTTCTGCTCTTGCGACAGGGGCACCCATTGATACTGCTGGCAGGTGGCCCGGCTCAGCCGTTTCACCAGTTCCGGGTTCGCGCGCCAGCCGGCGTCATAGGGCTGATAGGCGAGATTCGCCTGCTTGGCCAGGGCGCTACCCAGCGCCGCCAGCGGCACTTGAAAATCTTCCACCAGCACCCGTTCCAGATCCTTGTTTTTGCGCTGTGCCCAGCGCTGGGCCAGTTCCAGCTCGGGTGCGGAAATCACGCCCTGGCTGGCCAGGGCTTCATAGCGCTTGGGCAGCAAGGCGCCGGTCTTGATGCGCTGGAAGAACGCCAGCGCCAGGGTGGCCGTCAAGGTCTCCAGGCCTTCCTCGGCGATGCTGTCGAAACGCCCGTCGCCCCAATGGTTGATCAGTTGCAGCACGCCGACCAGTTCCTTGCCGACTCCCTGCAACAGGGGCGCCACGAGCATCTGCTTCGACTTGAAGCCGGTGGCGCGGTCGACCTCGTTGAAGAAGCGCAGTTCGGGATCGATGGCGTGCAGTTCCGCGGGATCGTCGAGGTTGTTGATGCGCACGGTACTGCGCGTCAACGCGACATAGCCGGCGATGCTCTGCCGGCTGATCGGCAGCACCAGATCCTTGTCCGCGTCGATGCCTGTTTTTACCTTGGAGATCAGGCTGCCCTGTTCCTTGTTGAGCACATAGAGGGTCAGGCGCTCGCATTCGAACAGCGCACAAATGTCCGGCGCCAGGCCGAGCATGATCTGCGAAATATTGTCGGTCGCATGGATCCTGGTGGACAGGGCCTGCAGCTTCTTCGCAAAATCGAGTCGGTCCTGCAGCGCGCTGAGCTGCGATTGCTGGGTGGGAACTGTCTGGTTCATCTGTCGGCATCCTCCGGGGCAAATTCCATTGCTGCCGATCGAGGTCGGCAAGCGCATTTTTACCGCATATTCGGTCTCACGCGGGGGGCGGCTTCTTCGGCGCCCGGCGTTTGCCGCCGCGCGAGGCGGGTTCGGCGACCGCGGGTTTCGGCTTGCCGACCTGCGCTTCGATCAGGCGCGAACCTTCGCTGTCCATGAATTGAACGAAGGCGGTTGCGGCCGGCATCAGGCGTTTGTCCGTGCGATAAACCAGACGCCACTGACGCTGCACCGGCGAGCCGGCGACGTTGAGCTCGACCAGGCGGCCGACCGAGCGTTCGAGGCCGATCGTGTGTTCCGAAATGAAGGACAGGCCGAGGCCGGCCATGACGGCCTGCTTGATGGTCTCGTTGCTGCCCAGTTCCATGCGCTTGCCTGCCGTCACCTGATGCTCGTCGAGGAAGCGCTCCAGTGCGCCGCGCGTGCCCGAGCCGGGCTCGCGGATCAGCAGGGTTTCCTCCGCCAGTTGTTTCGGGTCGATACGCCGCTTGTCCGCCAGGCGGTGGCCGGGCGCGGCAATGAACACCAGCGGGTGCTCGGCGAATATCTTCGCCACGGTTTCGAATTCGGCCGGCGGCGTGCCCATGATCGCCAGGTCGATGTCGTTCTCGGCCAGGTGGCGCACGATGGCGCCGCGGTTGTTGACCGTCAGTTGCAGTTCGACGCCCGGATGACGCCGGCGAAACTCGGCCAGCAGCGAGGGCGCGAAGTACTTGGCGGTGCTGACCACGCCGATCTTCAGGCGTCCCGCTTCGACGCCCTTCAGCGCGGCCAATGCTTCCCCGGCTTCGCGCAGTTGCTCGGCGATGCGCCGTGCCTGACGCGCCACCTCTTCGCCGGCGGCGGTGAGGCGCACCTTTTTTCCTGCCTGCTCGGTCAGCGGCAAGCCGGCCTGATCTTCCAGCGCCTGCACCTGCATCGACACGGCAGGCTGGGTCAGGTGCAGTTCCTCGGCCGCGCGCGAAAATGAAAGATGGCGCGCAACGGCTTCGAATATCTTGAGCTGACGCAGGGTGATGTTCTTCATCGACAAGGAACTTCCGGGGCCGGTGGCATGGTGCGACAGAATTTGAATAATCTTATCACTGCCATAAGAAAGCATGACTGTCGCTTATGGGTAATTGACGGCTATGCTGCGCTTCATGCTGGAAGCCCTGATTTTTGACGTGGATGGCACGCTGGCCGATACCGAACGCGACGGCCATCGTCCCGCCTTCAATGCCGCCTTCAAGGCGGCCGGACTGCCCTGGCACTGGGATGTGGCGCTGTACGACGAGTTGCTGGCGGTGACCGGCGGCAAGGAACGCATGATCCACTACGCGCACAAATATGCACCCGACCTGGCCGCCAAGCCGGGCTTCGGCAACCTGGTGCGCAAGCTGCATGCGCTGAAGACCGAGCACTATGTGCAACGGGTGCACGCCGGGCATGTACCCCTGCGTCCGGGTGTGGCGCCGCTGATTCGCGCCGCCCGTGCCGCCGGCCTGCGCCTGGCGATTGCCACCACGACTTCGCCGGAGAACGTCGCGGCGCTGCTGCGCGCCAGCCTGGCCAACGATGCCGAAAGCTGGTTCGAGGTGATCGGCGCAGGCGACGTGGTCTCGGCCAAGAAGCCTGCACCCGACATCTATTTGTGGGCGCTGCACAAGCTCGGACTGCCGGCCAGCGCCTGCCTGGTTTTCGAGGATTCCGGCAACGGGCTCAAGGCCAGCCTCGGTGCCGGCCTGGCCACCGTGGTGACCGACGGCGAATACACTCGTGGCCACGATTTCAGCGGCGCCCTGGCCGTGCTTTCCGACCTGGGCGTGCCGGATTGTCCGGCCCGGGTGCGGCGCGGCGATATGCACGGCAAGTCCTGCGTCGATATCGAACTGCTCAGGATCTGGCATGGGGAAGCGATCAGTAAGAAGTGATGGTAATGATAAAAATATGTGACTGTTGTTTATATGTGGCCGTGGCTAAGATGCCTCCCACGTTGCGCTGAATGCAATACTTCACTACGTTGAGAACGAGGAGAACCGAATGGATCAATCGAATCGCTACGCCGACCTGAGCCTCAAGGAAGAGGACCTGATCAAGGGCGGCCGGCACATCCTGGTCGCCTACAAGATGAAACCGAAGGCTGGTACCGGTTACCTGGAAGCCGCCGCCCACTTCGCCGCCGAATCCTCGACCGGCACCAACGTCGAAGTCTCCACCACCGACGACTTCACCAAGGGCGTCGATGCGCTGGTCTATCACATCGACGAAGCCACCGAGGACATGCGGATTGCCTATCCGCTGGAACTGTTCGACCGCAACGTGATCGACGGCCGCTTCATGCTGGTCTCCTTCCTGACCTTGGTGAGCGGCAACAACCAGGGCATGGGCGACATTGCCCACGCCAAGATGATCGACTTCTACATGCCGCCCGAAGTCGTCCGCCAGTTCGACGGTCCGGCCACCAACATCGAGGAGATGTGGCGCATTCTCGGCCGCCCGGTCAAGGATGGCGGCTACATCGCCGGCACCATCATCAAGCCCAAGCTCGGCCTGCGCCCGGAGCCTTTCGCCGCGGCGGCCTACCAGTTCTGGCTCGGCGGCGACTTCATCAAGAACGACGAGCCGCAAGGCAACCAGGTCTTCGCCCCGATCAAGAAGACCCTGCCGCTGGTCTATGACGCCATGAAGCGCGCCATGGACGAGACCGGCGAGGCCAAGCTGTTCTCGATGAACATCACCGCCGACGACCATTACGAAATGTGCGCGCGCGCCGACTTCGCGCTGGAAACCTTCGGCACCGATGCCAACAAGCTGGCCTTCCTGGTCGACGGTTTCGTCGGCGGCCCCGGCATGGTCACCACCGCCCGGCGCCAGTATCCGGCGCAGTTCCTGCACTACCACCGCGCCGGCCACGGCATGATTACGTCGCCCTCGGCCAAGCGCGGCTACACGGCCTTCGTGCTGGCCAAGATGTCGCGTCTGCAGGGCGCCTCCGGCATCCACGTCGGCACCATGGGCTACGGCAAGATGGAAGGCGAGGGCGACGACAAGATCATCGCCTACATGATCGAGCGCGACGAGTGCCAGGGCCCGGTCTACTTCCAGAAGTGGGACGGCATCAAGGCCACCACGCCGATCATTTCCGGTGGCATGAACGCGCTGCGCCTGCCCGGCTTCTTCGAGAACCTCGGCCACGGCAACGTGATCAACACCGCCGGCGGCGGCGCCTATGGCCACATCGACAGCCCGGCCGCCGGCGCCAAGTCGCTGCGCCAGGCCTACGAGTGCTGGAAGTCCGGCGCCGATCCGATCCAGTACGCCAGGGAGCACAAGGAATTCGCCCGCGCCTTCGATTCCTTCCCCAAGGATGCCGACATGCTGTATCCGGGCTGGCGCGAAAAGATCGGTTCGCACAGGTAAAGGCTTTGGTCCGCAGATGACGCAGATTTGCGCAGATTGAAACGATGTTCATCTGCGTCAATCTGCGCAATCTGCGGATAAAGCGAATTTGAAATGAACGGCACCTACTCGATTTCGGTTGAACCGTTTTACGCGCCGCAAGGCCGCGAGATCGAGCTCTACGCGGCGGCCTACGCAGCCCGTCTGCCGGTGATGGTGAAAGGCCCCACCGGCTGCGGCAAGTCGCGCTTCGTCGAGTACATGGCGTGGAAGCTGGGCAAGCCGCTGATCACCGTGGCCTGCAACGAGGACATGACGGCGTCCGACCTGGTCGGCCGCTACCTGCTCGACGCCAGCGGCACGCGCTGGCTCGACGGCCCGCTGACCACCGCCGCGCGCATCGGCGCCATCTGCTACCTCGACGAGATCGTCGAGGCGCGCCAGGACACCACGGTGGTGATTCATCCGCTGACCGACCATCGCCGCGTGCTGCCTTTGGACAAGAAGGGCGAGTTGATCGAGGCGCATGCCGATTTCCAGCTCGTCATTTCCTACAACCCCGGTTACCAGAGCCTGATGAAGGATCTCAAGCAATCGACCAAGCAGCGTTTCACGGCTTTCGATTTTGATTATCCCGAGGCGGCCCTGGAAGCCCGGATCGTCGCCAGGGAAACCGGAATCGAGCAAGCCGTCGCCAGCCAGTTGGTCAAGATCGGCCAGGTGGCGCGCAACCTTAAGGGCCATGGCCTCGATGAAGGCATCTCGACGCGGCTGATCGTTTACGCGGCGACGCTGATGCTGCGCGGCGTTCAGCCTACGGACGCCTGCCGCATGGCGATGGTGCGGCCGATCACCGACGACGCCGACATCCGCGCCACGCTCGATCACGCCATCGACGCAGTCTTCGCCTGAAGAGTTGGCGCTGGCGACACGGCGATTCCGACCATGGCGACCGGATTTCGCCCCGTCAGCGACGCGCGCCAGCGGCAGATGGCGCATCCCCAGGTGCAGGCCTGGTGGCAGGCGCTCGACTGCGGCTTCGAACCGGTGGCCGATGTCTTCGAGGAGTGTCTGTACGAGGCGCTGAGCAGCTTCAGCAAGCCGCAGATGGAGGCATTCATCGAGGCCGCGCGTTACATCGGCAAGCTCGGCCGCGGGCCTGAGCCGTTGCTGGCCTTTCTCGAAGAATGGCCGGCGGTGGTCGCCGCCGCCGGAGTCGATCAGCAAGACCTGCTGCCGTTGGTCATGGGCGCCATTCGCGCCATGCAGCAGTCGCCCAACAGCCGCGCCATCACGCCCTTCCTGCAAACGCTGGCTGCGGTCGCGCGGCGCCTGCCGTCGGTTGATCAGTTGCATGTGTATCTGGACATCGCACAGGACTTGATGGCGCGCACCTCGGGGTCGATCCACGGCCATCACACCACCTTTCCCAGTCCCGGCCTGCCTGAGTTCTTCCAGCCGGCGCCGCGCCTGCTCGGCTTGCTGTCGACCACCGGCCTGCAGCATTGGACGGAATACGGCATTCGCAATTACGCCAATCATCCGGAGCGTCAGGTCGACTATTTCAGCCTGCAGGCGGCCGATAGCCATGCCGTACTGCAGCGCGAACGCCACGGTACGCTGTTCGCCGACGTGGAGCGCCAACTCGATCTGTATCTGCGCGCGCTGTGGCGCGACAGCGAGCAGCTGGTGCCGTATTCGACCGCGCCATTGACGACCGGCGAGTTGCGCAAGCCCGTGCCCTACTACGACCATCTGGGCCTGCGCGTGCCCGACGTGTTCGACGCGGCCAATGGCCCCGATGGCGAAGTCAGCGGCCTCGACCCTATCGCGCCGTACTGGCGCACATGGTCGGCCATCGCCGCTGGAGTCAGGCGCAGATCGCCGACAACTGGAGCCCCTTTCAGCGCATGGCGGTCGAGTTCTTCGAGGACTGTCGCATCGAAACCCTGCTGATGCGCGAATATCCGGGCCTGCGCCGCATCTTTCTGGCCCTGCATCCAAAGCCGCTGGCGGATGCCTGCGATCCGGAAACCACATCGTGCCTGCGCCATCGTCTGGCGATGGTCTCGCGTGCCCTGCTCGATCCCGGCCACGGCTACGGCGAACCGGTGCTGCTCGATTTCGTCCGGCGCTTCCATCAAATGCTGGCCGGTCGTGAAGCCAGCACCGCGGAAAGCGTCGCGCTGGCGCTCGCCTACGTCACCCAGACCCGCCGTCAGAGCGACCAGCTGGCCAAAATACATTTCGACGACACGGTCATCGACTACCGCGACGACAATCGCCAGTTGTGGAAATTCATCGAGCAAGGCGACGAGGAAGAAGCCTTCGACGAGGAACGCAAGCTGGAACCCGGCGAAGAATTGCGCGGCCTGCCGCCGCGCCGCTACCCCGAATGGGACGGCGCGAGCCAGACCTACCGGCCGGACTGGGTCAGCGTATACGAGGCGCTGCACCCGAGCGGCAATGCCGTCGAGATCGATCGTCTGCTGGCCAAGCATGCCGCGCTGGCCAAGCATCTCAAGCGCCTGCTCGATCTGCTCAAGCCGCAGGACAAGGTACGTATCCGCTATCAGGAGGAGGGCAGCGAACTCGACCTTGACGTCGCCGTCGGCTCGCTGATCGATTTCAAGAGCGGCGCCACCCCCGATCCGCGCATCAACATGAGCCACCGCAGCGACGGCCGCAACATCCAGGTCCTGCTGCTGCTCGACTTATCGGCATCGCTCAATGAGAGAGTTGGCGCTGGCGGCACGGCGAGCGGGCAGACGGTTCTTGAACTATCGCAGGAAGCCGTCTCGCTCCTGGCCTGGGCCATCGATTGTCTCGGCGATCCCTATGCCATCGCCGGCTTCCATTCCAATACCCGGCACGAGGTGCGCTACCAGCACATCAAGGGCTTTTCGGAACGCTGGGACGACACGGTCAAGGCAAGGCTGGCGGCGATGGAAGCGCGATTTTCGACGCGCATGGGTGCGGCCTTGCGCCATGCCGGCCACTATCTGTCGGCACGCCGCGCCGACAAGAAGATCCTGCTGCTGCTGACCGATGGGGAGCCGGCGGACATCGACGTCACCGAACCCGGCCATCTGCGCGCCGATGCCCGCAAGGCTGTGGAAGAGTTGGCGGCCGAGGGCGTCACGACTTTCTGTCTGAGCCTCGATCCGCGGGCCGACGACTATGTGCGCGACATCTTCGGCAAGCGCTGGCGCGTGCTCGACCGCATCGAGCGCCTGCCCGAGACGCTGCCCAGCCTGTATCTGGAGCTGACGCGCTAGAGGCGATCGCCGCAGGCTTTCCGCCGATGCTTCCGGGAAAATAGCGGGCTTATTTGAAGGATAAGAAAAAGTGAATGGTGCTTATAGATCGATACGATTACATTGGCCGCTAAGCAAGCGGGGATACGCGGGCCGGCAGCGGGTTGCGGATACTTCGACAAAACTTTAGGGAGTGGGGCTCATGCACCAGAAGCGCATCACGCTGACGCGTTACACCATCGAGGCGGAACACAAGCATCCGGGTGCCTCCGGAGAGTTCTCCGGCTTGCTCAATTCGCTGGCCACGGCGATCAAGGTCATCTCCAACCAGGTGAACAAGGGCGCCCTGGTGGGAGCCTTGGGCAATGCCGGCGAGGATGGGGTGATGGTCAACGTCCAGGGCGAGGTGCAGAAGAAGCTCGACGTCATCAGCAACGAAGTCATGCTGCAGGAAAACGAGTGGACCGGCTATCTCAGCGGCATGGCCTCCGAGGAACTGGAGGACGTATACAAGATTCCCGACCATTGCCGGCGCGGCAAGTATCTGCTGGTCTTTGATCCGCTCGACGGCAGTTCCAACATCGACGTCAATCTGACGGTGGGCAGCATCTTTTCGATCCTGCGGGCACCGAACCCCGGCAGCCACGCCAGTCTCGAAGACTTCCTGCAGCCGGGTACCGAGCAGGTCTGTGCCGGTCTTGCGCTCTATGGGCCGGCGACCATGCTGGTGCTGACCACCGGCGACGGCGTCGACGGCTTCACCCTGGATCGCGACATCGGCGCCTTCATCCTGACTCATCCGCAGATGCGCATTCCGGTCGATGCGCGCGAGTTCGCCATCAACGCATCGAACGAGCGATTCTGGGAACCGCCGGTGAAGCGTTATGTGGAAGAGTGCCTGGCCGGCCAGACGGGCCCCCGCGGCAAGGACTTCAACATGCGCTGGGTGGCCTCGCTGGTGGCGGAAACCTTCCGCATCCTCACCCGCGGCGGCATTTTCATGTATCCGAAGGACAGCAGGGATCTCTCCAAGCCGGGCCGTTTGCGCCTGATGTATGAAGCCAATCCGATCGCCTTCATGATCGAGCAGGCCGGCGGTGCGGCGACCACCGGCCGCGAGCGGGTGATGGACCTGGCGCCGACGGACCTGCACCAGCGCGTGCCGCTGGTCTTCGGTTCGAAGAACGAAGTCGAGCGCCTCACCCACTATCATGACGAGTATGCCCGCGGCAAGGAGCCGGATACCTTGAAGTCACCGCTGTTTTCAACGCGCTCGTTGTTCAGGACCCAATAAACCAGGAGGCTCGCATGTCAGTCAAGCATCCCATCGTCGCCATCACCGGATCATCCGGCGCCGGCACGTCCACGGTCACCAAATCCTTCGATCTGGTGTTTCGCCGTGAAGGCATCAAGGCGGCCATCGTCGAGGGCGATTCCTTTCATCGTTTCGACCGCAAGGCCATGAAAGTGGCGATGGAGGACGCGCGCCTGCAGGGCAACAATCATTTCAGCCATTTCGGTCCGGAAGCCAATCTGCTGGAGGAACTGGCGGGTCTGTTCAAGACCTATGGCGAAACCGGCAAGGGCAAGGTGCGGAAGTATTTGCACAACGCCGAAGAGGCGGCACCGTATGGCCAGCAGTCGGGTGAATTCACCCCCTGGGGAGACATTCCCGGAGAGACCGACCTGATGTTCTACGAGGGCCTGCACGGCGCGGCGGTCACTGACAACGTCAATGTCGCCCAGCAGGCCGACCTGCTGGTCGGCGTGGTGCCGATTATCAACCTGGAGTGGATCCAGAAGCTCCAGCGCGACAAGCATCAGCGCGGCTATTCGACGGAGGCGGTGGTGGATACCGTGTTGCGCCGCATGCCCGACTACGTCAATTACATCACGCCGCAGTTCTCGCGCACCCATATCAATTTCCAGCGGGTGCCGACCGTCGATACCTCGAATCCCTTCATCGCCCGCGATATTCCGACGGCCGACGAGAGCTTCGTGGTGATTCGCTTCGCCAATCCGAAAGGCATCGATTTCCCCTACCTGCTGTCGATGGTGGCGGGTTCCTTCATGTCGCGGCCGAACATCATCGTGGTGCCCGGCGGCAAGATGGAACTGGCGATGCAGCTGATCTTCACGCCCCTGATTCTGCGCCTGATGGAAAATCGCAAAAGGGCATGAGCGTCAGCGAATCAAGCACCTAGCTGTCTACCTAGCGCGATCCACCCGGTTTCGCCGATAATACCGGG
>JAXMJU010000133.1:0-2665 GCA_034376265.1 Sulfuritalea sp. | reverse complement strand
GAATCGCCACAAACCCTCGGTCGATGTGCTGTTCCGCTCCGTGGCGCAAGTCGCCGGGCGCAACGCGCTCGGCGTGATCATGACCGGCATGGGCGACGATGGCGCGCGCGGCATGAAGGAAATGCACGACGCCGGAGCGCTGACGATCGCCGAGGACGAATCGAGCTGTGTCGTGTTCGGCATGCCGCGCGAGGCGATCCGCCACGGCGGCGTGGATCGGATCGTGCCGCTCGACCGCATTTCCGCCGAAATCATTGCCTACGGCTGATACCGGATCGCGCCGCGCCCGACCATGCCGCCCACCAACCATGATCCGAAGGACCTCGAGCGTCGCGCCCGGAGCATCAACCCCGGCGGCTGGGCGGTCGAGACCGAACGGCCGATCGCCACGCTGCTGGGTTCCTGCGTCGCGGTCTGCCTCTACGATCCCAAGCTGCGGCTGGCCGGCATGAACCATTTCCTGCTGCCCAGCCGCACCACCTCGGCCAGCGATGACACCGATGTGATAATGGCCGGCGACTATTCGATGGAAGTGCTGCTCAATACCATGCTGAACAAGGGTGCGGCCAAGCAGCGCATCATCGCCAAGGCCTTTGGCGGCGGCACCATCGTCACCTCGATCCTGATGGCCATCGGCCAACGCAACTCGGAATTCGCCAAGGAATGGCTGGAAACAGAGGGCATCCCCCTTGCGGCTCAGGATTTTGGTGGCGCCTGGTCGCGCAAGGTGCTGTTCACGCCCGATGGCGGGGACGCCTTCTGTCGCCGCCTGCCCATCAGCCAGCCCGGCGTGCATGAGGTGGTCAAGGCCGAACGGGATTACGCACAATCGCTGGCCCGCCCGCTGCGCGCGGATGCCGGGAAAAAAATCGAACTGTTCTGAACCGGCCATGAACCCAGACCAGCATCGATCCCAGTTACTTCACCAGGCTCCGACACAGGAATCAGGCATGGACGTGCCAGCGATACTGGCGCAGATCGCCGACGCGGCGAGCCGGGACGAAATGATCTTCCCGACCACGACCGAAATCGCCCTGAAACTGCAGCGGACTCTCGACGACCCGGACTGTTCCGTCGATCAGCTCGCCCGGCTGGTCCAGGCCGATCCGCTGCTCGCCGCGCGCGTCGTGGCCGTTGCCAACTCGGTGATCTACAAGCGCGCGGGGCGCAGCATTGCGGACGTAAAAAGCGCAGTGGCGCGGATCGGATTCAACACCTTGCGTGTCCTCGCCGCCGCCGTGGTGGTGCGCCAGATGGAAGGCATGGCGGCCACTGCCGAGCATCGCCGGATGGCCGTGCGTTTATGGGAGCATACGGCGCATGTTGCGGCGCTGGCCCAGGTCATCGCGCGCCGCTTTACCCACGTCGATCCGGATATGGCGTTTTTTGCCGGCATAATCCATGAAGTGGGCGGCTTCTACCTGATCGCCCGCGCCGGGAACCATCCCGGCCTGCTGGAGGCGGAGCATGGCAGTCTGCTGGCTTGGGACAACGGTGGCGCGGCGCGGGTCGGACGGGCGGTATTGAAGCATCTTGGAGCCCCCGACGCGGTACTGGGGGGGATCGAAGGAATGTGGCAGGGCTACCTGGCGCTGCCACCGCAATCCCTTGCCGACACCCTGCTTCTCGCCGACCAGCTGGCCCCACTGGAATCGCCGCTCTCCCAACTTGCCGGCACAGGTAATGAAGGCACAGTAGCCAGTATCGACGTCATGCTCGGCGACCGAACCCTGAGCAGCATCCTTGAAGAGTCCGCAATGGAAGTAGACTCCCTGACCAATGCCTTGCGTGCCTGAACCGATCGCCATGTACCCGATGAATCTTGCGACCACCCCACAATCCAGCAGCCATGAGGACCCATCAGATGCTTAATGCAAAAATCCGTATTCCGCTGATCCATATCGCGGCCGGCTTGCTGATTGCCGCCGGCGGCGCCGGCGTCGTCACCTATGCTGAAGGCAAACTCGGCATGGACGTCATCCTGATCCTGGTCGCCCTTGGCGTGACGGTGGCGGTCCTGCCCGCTATCTACTTCCAGCGCGACCTCTCCGGGCCGATCGAACACCTGCGGCAGGTGATTGCCCAGACCCGCAATGACGGCGATCTGGCGCGTCGCATCGATGTTCCAGCGAATTCGGTGATCACGCCCACGGCTGGCGCCTACAACGGTTTGATGGCAACGCTGCAGGGCATCATCACCCGCATCCTGTTCGCCTCGACCCAGGTGGCGCAGGCGGCGACCCGTCTGAATGTCGAGGCACGCGAAATTGCCGAAGGCTCCGAGCAGCAAATCGAGGTGGCCCGGGAAGCCGCGGCAGGCGTCGCCGACGTGGTGCAGGGTGTGAATCACGCGGCGGCTCGCGCAGAAGATGCTGCCCGCATTGCGCAGTTGGCGCGCGCCGACTCATCCCGTGGCGCGGCGATCGTGCTCGATGCGTCGAGCGAAATAGGGCGCATTGCGCAATCGGTCGAACAATCCGCCAAAGTCATCGCAGCGCTGGGGGAACGCTCCAGCGAAATATCCGGCATCGTCAAGGTGATCCATGAGATTGCCGACCAGACCAACCTGCTGGCGCTGAACGCCGCCATCGAAGCGGCCCGCGCCGGAGAGCAGGGACGCGGCTTCGCGGTCGTGGCCGACGAGGTGCGCAAACTGGCCGAGCGC
>JAXMJU010000132.1:0-12514 GCA_034376265.1 Sulfuritalea sp. | reverse complement strand
TGCCGACGTCGAACAGGCGCAGCGGCGTGCGTCCCAGCAGGTGCCAGCCGCCGGGGCTTGGCCAAGGGTAGATGGCCGCCTGCGCGCCGGCGATGGCCAGGCTGTTGGCCGGCACCGCGGCGCGCGGCGTCGCCAGGCGCGGCAGGCGCAGCCAGTCGGGCAGCTCGCCGAGGTAGGGAAAGCCGGGCAGGAAGCCGATCAGGAACACGCGCAGTTCGGTGGCGCACAACGCCTCGATGATCTGCGTTGCGCTGCGCCCGGTGGCCTGTGCCACGGCCGCGAGGTCCGGCCCGAACTCGTCGCCGAAGACCACGGGGATTTGCCACCGTCTCGCCAGCGCCAACTCTTGCGTTTCTGCTTGCGCGCATTGCAAAAGATGTTCGCCGAGTCGCTGGCGATCGAGGCGCAGTGGATCGAAGTGCACCGTCAGCGAGCGCCAGGTCGGCACCAGGTCGCTGATGCCGTCGAGCTGCATGGCCGCCAGCGCGTCGCGCGCCGCGATGACCCTGGCATTGAGCGCGGGATCGATGCGCTCGCCGAATTCGAGCGTCAGCGCGCCGTCGCCGAGCGCGAGCAAACGCGGTTTCATCCCACCATGCGCTGCGGTAGCCAGGTGATGATGGCGGGAAAGGCGTAGAGCAGGCCGGCCGCTGCCATCATCAGGAAAAAGGCCGGCGCCGCGGTGCGCGCTATCCACGGCAACTGCTTGCCGGTCATGCCTTGCAGCACGAACAGGTTGAAGCCGACCGGCGGCGTGATCTGCGCCATTTCGACCACCACCACGAGGAACACACCGAACCAGATCAGGTCGATGCCGGCGGCGACGATGGTCGGCTGGATCACGGCGATGGTCAGCACCACCATCGAGATGCCGTCGAGAAAGCAGCCGAGGATGATGAAGAAAATCATCAGGCCGAAAAGCAGGCCGAACTGGCCGAGGCCGAGGCTGGCGATCCATTCCGCAAGGTGGCGCGGCAGGCCCATGTAGCCCATGGCCAGCGTGAGGAAGGCGCTGCCGGCGAGGATCAGCGCGATCATGCAGTACAGGCGAGTGGCGCCGAACAGGCTTTCGCGGAAGGTGGTCCACGACAGCGAACCCTGTGCCGCCGCCACCGCCAGGCTGCCGACCACGCCGAGCGCCGCGGCTTCGGTGGCGGTGGCGACGCCGGTATAGATCGAACCGAGTACCAGCGCGATCAGCAACACCACCGGAATCAAGTGGCGCGAGGCGTAGAGCTTCTGGCCGAAGCTGGTCTGCTCGGTGGCGGGCGGCACCGCATCGGGATTCAACAGCGCCCAGACCACGATCCACCCCATGAACAGGCTGGCCAGCAGGATGCCGGGAAACACCCCGGCGATGAACAGCTTGGCGATCGAGACTTCAGCGGCGACGCCATATACGATCATGATGATCGAGGGCGGGATCAAGAGGCCCAGGGTGCCGGCCCCGGCCAGGGTGCCTATGGTGATGGCCTCCGGATAGCCGCGCTTCTTCAGTTCGGGCAGCGTGATCTTGCCTATCGTGGCGCAGGTCGCGGCCGAAGACCCGGACACCGCGGCGAATATCGTGCAGCCGATGACGTTGACGTGGAGCAGGCGTCCCGGCAGTTTCTCCAGCCAGGGCGCGAGGCCCTTGAACATGTCGGAGGAGAGCCGGGTGCGGAACAGGATTTCGCCCATCCAGAGAAACATCGGCAGCGCGGTCAGCGTCCAGGACGAAGAGGCGCCCCAGATGGTGACCGCCATGGCGTCGCCGCCGGCCCGCGAGGTGAACAATTCCATGCCCAGCCAGCCGACGCCGAGCAGGGCCAGGCCGATCCAGATGCCGCTGCCGAGCAGGGCGAACAGGGCCAGGATCAGGCCGAAGGTGATTGCCATGTCCATGGTCTACTCGCTTCGCACGGGTTCGCCGTCGACTGCGCGGTGGCGCGGCCTTTCGCCGCGCAGCGTGGCGATCAGTTCGTCGGCCACTGCAATCGCGAAGATCGCACTGCCCAGGGCCATGCCGGTTTGTGGAATCCACAAGGGCGTGGCGTCGGTGCCCTGCGAGATGTCGTTGAACTGGAAGGATTGCCAGGCCAGGCGCATTGCGAACCAGGCCAGCAGTACGGCGCAGAGCAGTCCGGCGGCGTGGCTCCAGAGTTCCAGCGCGTGCCGCGTGCGCGGCCCGGTGTGATCGAGGATCAGCGTGACGCGGATGTGTTCGCCGCTCTTCAGGGTATGCGCCAGCGCCAGGAAGGCCGCTGCCGCCATGCAGTAACCGGCGTAGGCGTCGGTGCCGCGCACATGGAAGTCGAGCAGCCGCCCGCCGACCGACAGCAGGATCATGGCCAGGGTGCCGATCATGAACAGTGCCGCCGCCCAGGCGGCGGCACCGTATACGCGGTCGAGCAGGTGCCGCATCGACCGGCGCTTACTTCTTGTAGGCGTCGAGGATGGCCTGGCCTTCGGCGCCGGCGGTCTTCTGCCATTCGCCGATCATGGTGTCGCCGACTTTCTTGAGGTCGGCCTTCAAGGCGGCGGACGGCGCGGCGACGTTCATGCCGTTCTTGGTCAATTGCTCGACGTAGAACTTGGCCTTCTCCTCGCTGGTCTTCCAGCCGCGCGTTTCGGCTTCACCGGCGGCCTTCAGCACGGCGGCCTGGGTCGGCTTGTCGAGCGCGTCGAAGGCCTTCTGCGAGACCAGCACGGCGTTCTTCGGCAACCAGGCCTGGGCGTCGTAGAAATACTTCACTTGCTCCCAAACCTTTTTGTCGAAACCGGTCGCACCGGATGTCATGAAGGCCGATACCACGCCGGTGGCCAGCGCCTGCGACAATTCCGCTTCCTGGATGGTTACCGGCTGGGCGCCGAGCAGCTCTGCGATGCGCGAGGTTTGCGGGCTGTAGGCGCGCCACTTGACGCCCTTCAGGTCAGCGCCCGAGTTGATCGGCTTGGCCGAGAAGATACCCTGCGGCGGCCAGGGCACGGAGAACAACATCTTCATGCCTTGCTTCGCCAACAGCGCTTCGACGGCCGGTCTCTGGGCGATCAGCAGTTTCTTTGCTTCAGCGTAGGAGGTAGCGAGAAATGGAACGCCATCGGCGCCGAATACGGGGGATTCGTTGGAGGCTCCGACGAGAATAATTTCGCCGATCTGCGCCTGGCCGCCCTGCACCGCGCGCTTGATCTCGTTGGCCTTGTACAGCGATCCGCCGGCATGCACGGTGATCTTGAGCTTGCCGGCCGTGGCCTTATCCACGTCGGCGGCGAACTGGGTGATGTTTTCGGTGTGGAAATTGGCGGCCGGATAGGGGGTGGGCATGTCCCACTTGGTCTGGGCCGAGACGGACAATGCGGTGAAACCGAGTGCGGCGACGAGCGTACGAAGGCAGGTTTTCATCGGCGGATTCCTCACGAGGGTGGCAGGGATAATGAGATCAAGCGGACATAACGTTAACATTACGTTTACAAAACGTCAATAAAATGTTCCAATAATTCCACGGAACACAACCGGAAAGTAGTCACCATGACAAGCAAAGGCAAGAAATCATCGGCGCCGGCGCCCATCGTCGAGTCGGATGTGCGCCGCATAGTCTCCTCCGAACATCTGGTGTCGGACAAGTGTCCGGAACTGTCGGAACTCGAATTCGGCCTGATCATAGCCAGCCACGCCTTCGGCCGCTGGATGACGCGCTGCATGTCCGGCGCCGGGGTCAAGGACATGACCGAAACCGAGATCCTGGTGGTGCATCACGTCAATCACCGCGGCCGCGAGAAGAAACTGGCGGACATCTGTTTCGTGCTCAATATCGAAGACACCCATGTGGTTTCCTACGCGCTGAAGAAACTGGCGAACCTCGGCCTGGTGTCGGGCGAGCGGCGCGGCAAGGAAGTGTTCTGGTCGACCACCGAGGCCGGTCAGGCGCTCTGCGAACGTTATCGCCAGGTGCGCGAAGCCTGTTTGATGCCGGGCTTTTCCGGCGCTGAAGAGGAGAACCTGAGCATCGGCGATATGGCACGATTGCTGCGAACCCTGTCCGGTCGCTATGACCAGGGCGCCAGGGCAGCCTCTTCCATCTGATTGCAATCTTCGGGAGCGCTTGAAGCATCATGGCCAATCACACCCCGCTTTCCTATCTCGATCCGGTGCGGCCCGAACCCTGGGCCAGTTTCATCGAGCAGATCGACCGCGTTGCGCCGCACCTGGGGCACTTTTCGCACTGGCTGGAAACCCTCAAGCGCCCCAAGCGCGTGCTGATCGTCGATGTGCCCATCGTCCGCGATGACGGCTCGATCGCGCACTACGAGGGCTATCGCGTGCAGCACAACCTGTCACGCGGTCCGGGCAAGGGCGGCGTGCGTTTCCATCCAGCCGTCACGCTGAACGAGGTGATGGCGCTGGCCGGCTGGATGACCGTCAAGAACGCGGCGCTGGGCCTGCCCTACGGCGGCGCGAAAGGCGGCGTGCGCATCGATCCGCGCGCTTTTTCCGCCGCCGAACTGGAACGCATCACGCGCCGCTATACCTCGGAGATCGGCATCGTGATCGGGCCGGACAAGGACATTCCGGCGCCCGACGTGGGCACCAACGAGCAGACCATGGCCTGGATGATGGACACCTATTCGGTGAACGTCGGCCACACCGCGAGCGGCGTTGTCACCGGCAAGCCGATTGCGCTGGGCGGTTCGCTGGGGCGGCTGGAGGCTACCGGGCGCGGCGTGTATATCGCGGCCCGCGAAGCCGGTCTGCGCATCGGCGTGCCGATCGCCGGCACGCGCGTGGCGGTGCAGGGCTTCGGCAATGTCGGCGGCGTCGCCGCGCGGATTTTCCGCGAGAACGGCGCAAAGATCGTCGCCTTGCAGGATGCGCAGGCGGCGATTGCCAATCCGGACGGGATCGACATCACCGCGGCCCTGGCCCACGCCGCGGCGCATGGCAGTCTGGCGGGGTTTTTCGGCGCGGAGCCGATCAGCGACGAGGATTTCTGGCAATCCGAGTGCGAGTATTTCGTTCCCGCCGCGCTCGAAGGCCAGGTCACGCCCGAGCGGGCGCGCGGCCTGCGCACCCGGATCATCGTCGAGGGCGCCAACGGACCGACCACGCCGGCCGCCGACGACATCCTCCACGAGCGGAACATTCTGGTGATTCCGGATGTGCTGGCCAATGCCGGCGGCGTGACCGTGTCCTACTTCGAATGGGTACAGGATTTTTCCAGCTTCTTCTGGAGCGAGGAGGAGATCAACGCCCGCCTGGAAAGCATCATGATGAAAGCCTTCGCGACGATCTGGCAGACGGCCCAGGAACGCAAGGTTTCGGTCCGTACCGCGGCCTTCATCATCGCCTGCCAGCGCGTGCTGGCGGCCCGCGAACAGCGCGGGCTGTATCCCTGAGTTACTGGACGGAGCGGTTGCGGCCGGCCTGCTTGGCCTGGTACATGTTGCGGTCGGCCTGGGCCAGCAGCAGATCGAGGTTGTCGCCGTCATTCGGGTAGCTGGCGATGCCGATACTGACGCTGGTGGTGACGTGCTTGCCGGCCAGTACCAGGGACGTCGCGCCGACTGCCTGGCGTATTTTTTCGGCGACGTCGTACGCACCCTTGGCCGGCGTTTCAGGCAGCAGGACGACGAATTCGTCACCGCCCTGGCGCGACAGTATGTCGGTATGCCGCAGTTGTTCATTGACGCACTTGACCAGGGAGATCAGCAGGTTGTCGCCGGCCTTGTGACCCTGCTCGTCGTTCACCCGCTTCAGGTTGTCGCAGTCGATGACCAGCAGGCTGATGGGCCTGTTGTAGCGCACGGCCTGGCCGAACAACTGGTCGGCAATGATGGCGAATCCGCGCCGGTTCAGGGCGGTGGTCAGTTCGTCGGTTTCCGACAGGAGCTTGGCCTTGTTGAGGCCAAAGCGTATGTCGGAGGCGAACATGGTGGTGATGTAGGCGACCAGCACGAACGGCGCGAACTGGGCAAAGACGCCGGCCGCGAACTTGAGGGTGATCATTTCCCGAAGCGAGCTTTCGCCACCCAGGAACACGATGCAGACGGCGATCAACGCCAGTTCCAGCAGCGTGGTGAGCTTGCCCAGGGCCAGGGCGCTGGTGATGATGACGAGCAGGTAGGTGTTGAGCAGGGGGCTTTCGAGGCGCCCGCTATGCAACAGCGCCCAGGTGATGAAGCCGGTCATGATCCAGGTTTCCACCGCGAGCTTCCAGCGCGATTCGTGCTTGAAAAAATTCGCGTAGCGGAAGCCCATTATGCTTAGGGCGTACAAGACCATGGCCATCACGAGGGCCGGCTGATCGTCCTTTTCGATGCCGCCGAAGGCGTGGTAGAGCAGCACCACCACCATCAGCAGCCACTCTATTTCGCCGACAGAGCGCGATATCCCGCGCAGCTCTTCCTGTTGGATGGAGGTCGGGCTGTCCGATTCTATTTTCATGCTCCCTCTTTTTTTTGTTGGTGTTCCGCTTTGTTTCGGCAATCCGCGTTGCGCATATTATGCACTTTGTCGGCGCACAGGAGAGCCCCAGACGCTTTCTCGCGAGCCGATCTTCCCGATTCAGGGCATGGCGCGCGACATACTTCCGCCCTGTTCCCATCCCCGGCTGAAGCGCGATATCGCATAACAGCCGATCCAGTAGATCAGGCCGATGAACAAATAGCCTTCGAGATGGAAGGAGCGCCATGCGGCGTCGCCCGCCAGCGCCAGCGAGAGCGCACCGGTCAGTTCGTACATGCTGACCACGGTGACCAGGGAGGTGTCCTTGAAGATGCTCACTGCGCTGTTCATGATCGACGGCACCACGGCGCGCAGCGCCTGCGGCAGGATGATCCAGCGCATGGCCTGCCAGCGGCCGAGGCCCAGCGCCGCCGCCGCATCGTGCTGGCCAGCAGACACGCCCTGCAATCCGCCACGGATGGTCTCCGACAGGTAGGCCGCGGCGAACAGCACGATGCCGCCCTGCACGCGCAGCAGCACGTCGACCGAAGTGCCCTGCGGCAGAATGATGGGGAACAGGAAGGAGGCGAGGAACAGCACCGAAATCAGCGGCACGCCGCGCACCAGTTCGACATACAGCGTGCACAAGCCGCGCAGCAGCGGCAGACGGGACTGGCGGCCCAGCGCCACCAGCAGTGCCAGCGGCAAGGCCAGCAGCATGCCCAGGGTGGCCAGCAGCAGCGTCAGCGGCAGGCCGCCCCACTGGTCGCTGCCGACCGGCCCGAGGCCGAACCAGCCACCGCCCATTAGCAGCAGGAAGCCCGGTAGCGCCAGCGCCCACGTTGCCAGAAGCGGCCCACGCGGCAGCAGGCGCAAGCCACTGGCGAGTATCACCGACAGCAGCAGGACGGTCGCCAGCAGCGGCCGCCATTGCTCCTCGTAGGGATAGCGGCCGAACAGGATCACGCGGTATTTTTCGGCGATCACGCCCCAGCAGGCGCCGGCATGCTTCGCGGCTTCGCAGGCTGCGACGTCGGGCCTGAACACGGCCTGCAGCAGCAGCCAGTCGATCAGGCCCGGCAGCCACCAGAGGGCCGCGGCGAGCAATGCCAGTGTCGTCAGGCTGCTGAAGGCATCGGAAAACAGGTTACGCCGCAGCCAGTCGTGCACGGCGGGCTTCATGCGCGTTCTGCCCAGCGCCCGCTGCTGCGTTCGAACCAGGCACTGAGCCAGACGGTGAGCAGCGAGAGGATCAGGTACACGGCCATGATCAGCGCGATGCATTCGGCGGCGCGGCCGGTCTGGTTCAGCGTGGTGTTGGCCACCGAGACCAGGTCGGGATAGCCGATGGCGACGGCCAGCGAGGCATTCTTGGTCAGGCTCAGGTGCTGGTTGGTCAGCGGCGGAATGATGCTGCGCAGGGCTTGCGGCAGCAGCACCAGGCGGAACAGCTGGAGCCACGTCAGGCCCAGCGCCAGCGCCGCATCGCTTTGCCCGCGCGGCACGGCCTGGATGCCGGCGCGCACGGTTTCGGCGACATAGGCCGCGGTGTAGAGGCTGAGGCCGAGGAACAGGGCGAGGAACTCGGGCGTCAGCGTCGCGCCGCCGACGATGTTCAATTCGCCGCGCAGTGGCAGGTCGAATACGCCGCTGTCGCCGCCGAGCCAGGGAATGGCCAGCCCGCTCTTGCTCAGAAATACATGCGGCGCGAGCTGCAGCGCCTCGCTGGCCAGCGGCAGCAGGTCGGTCACCACGAAGTACCAGGCCAGCAACTGCAGCAGCAGCGGCACGTTGCGCAGGGTTTCGACGTAGGCGGCGCACAGACCGCGCAGCAGCAGGTTGGGCGACAGCCGGCCGAGGCCGATCAGGGTGCCGAGCAGGGTGCTGGCGAGGATCGCCGGCAAGGCCACGCGCAGCGTGTTGGCCAGACCGGCGGCCAGCGCCCACAGCGCGCTGTCGGTCGAATCGAAGGGCAGCAGGCTTTCGCCGATGGCGAAGCCGGCCGGCTCCGTCAGGAAATCGAAGCCGCTGCGGATGCCGCGCTCGGCCATGTTGGCGGCGGTGACGTCGAGCAGCCACCACAGCGCGGCCACAAGCGCCGCCGCGAGCAGTGCCTGGATTGCGAGTCCGCTTCGGTGTCGGCCTTGCATCGCTGCTGAGTCGGCGAAGAGTTGGCGCTGGCGCTACGGCGCGTCAGCGCACCGGCGGCGCATACATCAATCCGCCCTTGCTCCACAGCGCATTGAGTCCGCGCGACAGCTTCAGCGGCGAGGCGCTGCCGACATTGCGCTGGAACATTTCGTCGTAGTTCCCCACCGCCTTGATCGCGCGCGCGGCCCAGTCGCGATCGAGTCCGAGCAGCTTGCCGCTGTCCTCGGCACTGCCGAGCAGGCGCTGGATTGCCGGATCGCTGCCGGCCTTCATCTGCTCGACATTGGCCTGGGTGATGCCGTATTCCTCGGCTTCGATCAGGGCGAAGATCACCCACTTGACGATGGCGAACCACTCGTCGTCGCCGCGCCGTACCACCGGCCCCAGCGGCTCCTTCGATATCAGGTCGGGCAGCACCATGTAGTCGTCCGGCTTCGGCGCTTCCTTGCTGCGGATGAAGGCCAGCGCCGAGGCGTCGGTGGTGTAGGCCTGGCAGCGGCCGCTGAAGAAGGCCTTGATCGAGGCCTCGAATTTCTCGAACACTACGGGCTTGATCTTGATGCCCCGGGCCTTGAACCAGTCGCCGAGGTTTTTCTCTGTCGTAGTGCCCGACTGCACACAGATATCGGCATTCTTCAATTGTTTGGCGCTGGTGATCCTGAGTTTCTTCGGCACCAGGAATCCCTGGCCGTCGTAATAGGTGACGGCGGTGAAATGCAGTCCCAACGAGGCGTCGCGCGTCAGCGTCCAGGTCGTGTTGCGCGAGAGCAGGTCGACTTCGCCCGACTGCAATGCGGTGAAGCGCTGCTGGGCGTTCAGCGGCACGTATTTGACCTTGGTCGCATTGTTCAGCACCGCGGCGGCGATGGCGCGGCAAACATCGACATCGAGCCCGTTCCAGCGGCCCTGGCTGTCGGCCGCCGAAAAGCCGATGACGCCAGTGCTGACGCCGCATACCAGCTGCGCCCGCTGCCTGACCTGATCGAGCGTCTTGCCGGCGTGGGCGGGAGCGACCTGGACCAACAGCAGCAGAACAATGGCTAACGGCCAGCGACGCACTACTTTAAAGATTCTCATGATGGGAATCATACGGCCTTGAGCACGAAATCCACATGCACCGCATCGTACGGAAAACGAAACCCCGCTTCGTCGCGCTCGATCAATCCCACGGCCAGTAGTGCATGCACGTCGGTATGCACGCCGCGCACGTCGCGTTCCACGCGCCGGGCGATTTCGCGCAGTGCGAGCGGTCCCGCACCGGTCATCACCTTGAGTATTTCCCAACGCAGCGGCGTCAGCGTGCTCCACAGCGCGCGTTCGTCGACAAAGCCGATGAAGGGCGCGGTGCGCTTGCCGGTGGTCATGGCGCGCGTGAAGCGGGCATTGATCTCCTCGCGAGAGGCGACGCCGATGGTTACGGTGTTTGTCATGTCACGTTCTCCAATCATCGACAGCGGTCCAGAAGTCCGCCAGAAGCTGTTCCAGCGAAGTGAATGGGTACGGCGTCTCCGTCTCGCCCCGGTGGAAGTGGTCACCTTTGCCGGCTTCGTTGTTGAAGCGCAGTACGCACACCCCATCCACCACGTAAGCCAGGCTGTACTTCAGGTCGTGCGCACTGCCGGGCACCTGGGCCGGCACCCGGAACACGCGCACGGCGACAAATGCATGATCCCCGTGCGGGTAGCGGTCATCGAGGATCAGCACTGCCTGCATGTTGTAAATCGTAGCAACAGCAATGGGCGTTGTAAAGGATTACAACAGGCGGCGACCGCGCAATTACAAGACGCGGCCAATCCTGTGAATCCTGGGTGCCCCTCTCAGCGAGTGGGTGCGACCAGTGGCAGTTCGCCCTGTGGCGATTCGGCTTTCACTGGCGGCGCGCTGCTCGATGCCAGCGCGCTGGTGCGCACGCCGAGCAGACGCAGCTTCTTCACCAGCGGCACGCGGCGCAGGCATTCTCCCGCGGCGCGACGGATCACCGCCGGGTCGGCGGTCGGCTCGGGCAGCGTCAGATCGCGCGTCACGATGCGGAAATCCTCATAGCGCAGCTTGATGCCTATGGTGCGGGCGAGGTAGCCCTTGCGCTGCAAATCCGCGGCGACGCGCGTGCACAGCGCGGTGAATACTTCGGACAGGACGGCGCGGTCGCGGCGCGCATGGAGGTCACGCTCGAAGGTGGTTTCGCGGCTGATCGATTTTGTCTCGGACTCGGTGACCACCGGACGGTCATCGATGCCGTGCGACACGGCATGCAGCCACTCGGCGTAGCTGCGGCCGAAATGTTCCTGCAGCATGGCCGGCTCGGCGCTCGCCAGCTCCGCGACGGTGGTGATGCCCAGTGCTGCGAGCTTCGCCTCGGCCTTGGGACCGATGCCGTTGATCTTGCGCACGGCCAGCGGCCAGATGCGCGACGGGATGTCGCTTGTGTCGAGCAGCGTCAGACCGTCGGGTTTTTCCAGGTCCGAGCCGATTTTCGACAGCAGCTTGTTGGGACTAATGGAAATCGAGCAGGAGAGTCCAGTGGCATCCTGCACTGCCTGCTTGATGCGGCGCGCGAGCGTCAGCGTGTCCTCGGGCAGGTCGCTCAGGTCGATGTAGATTTCGTCGATGCCGCGATCCTCGATCTGCGGCGTGATGGCCGCCACGGCGGCCTTGAACAGGCGCGAGTAATGGCGGTAGGCATCGAAATCGACCGGCAGCAGGATGGCATCCGGCGCCAATTTCGCCGCCTTCATCACGCCCATGGCGGAGAACACGCCCAGCGCGCGGGCTTCGTAGGTCGAGGTGGTGATGACGCCGCGGCCGACATAATCGCGCAGTCGGAAAAAGCGCCGGCTACCGTCGGCCAGCAATTCCGGCTGCTGGTCGCGGCGGCCGCCGATCACCACCGGCAGGCCGCGCAGTTCGGGGTAGCGCAGGAGCTCGACGGAGGCGTAAAAGGCATCCATATCGAGGTGGGCGATGCGGCGTTGAATGAGTTCCATGCGCCCGGAACCATACCGGAAACTCCGCCTTGCGTGCTGGGCTGCGCGGCTGCATTGGCCACTTACCGGGCCAGGAATCGTTCGCCGGACGAGCGGCGGCTAGGACACCCGCTCGACTTCGTGTACCGGGCGGATCGGCCGCACAGTCCGTGCCGGATCGACTGCGCCGGGCGGAACCCCTAAGGCGACGCTGGCCTGGTAGCGATACACGGCCGCGCCCATGGTCATCGAGGCGGCAAGTTCGGCGTAGCGCGGTTCCAGGGTGATGGAAGCGCCCGGGGCATCCGTCATGGCGCGCAGCGGCGTCGGCGCGGGATTGAGTGCCGCGGCAGTTGGTGTGACGGCGCCACTCTGGGCTGTCGCCTGCAGGCCTGCCGCGCTGGCGCGTGGCGCACTTGCTTCGGTGATCTCGGTGGCGAACAAGGCCTGCGTATTTCCGGTCGGCGCAGCCTCGTCGGCGCGGCGCGGCGTCTGCAGGGCAAGCCGGACCAGGGATTCCGCCGACAGACCCTGCGCCAGCGCGAGTTCGTCGGCCGTCAGGGCAGCTTCGCCAACGAGCGCCGCCGCGTCTGTCGCCGCGGTCAGCAGCGAAACACCCGACAGGAGCAGATCGCTTGCACCCGCGGAGCCACCGGGGCGTCGGCGCGGTCGGCTGCTGTCGAGTTCGCCGATCGCCTGTTCCAGCCGGGTTGCCAGCAACCTATTGAAGGCCAG
The DNA here is from genome assembly GCA_034376265.1 of Sulfuritalea sp. Classification (GTDB taxonomy): domain Bacteria; phylum Pseudomonadota; class Gammaproteobacteria; order Burkholderiales; family Rhodocyclaceae; genus Sulfuritalea. The sequence continues at coordinate 244 of JAXMJU010000132.1, read as the reverse complement.
GCTGGAGGCGTCGTTGAGCGCGCTCTGCGCCAAGCCTGCGCCGATTCCCGTATCGAGCGCGGTGGCCGCCAGTCCGAGATCGGACGTCGGCAGCGCGTTGAGCGCCCTGAGCGATTCGTCGGCAGACGCAGCCCGCAGCACGCCGCTCGTATTGACCACGGAGGCGGCTGCCGTGGTCCGGTCCAATCCGGAAGACGAAGCGTTCAGGGTCTGGGCCAGCAATTCCCGCAGAGCCTGCTCGCTG
>JAXMJU010000131.1:0-2622 GCA_034376265.1 Sulfuritalea sp. | reverse complement strand
GGGAATGCGTAAGGGATCTCAATCGAATGCGTACAATGACAACATTGATTCGGAATATTGCGTTGCAGTCGGAGGCGTCACCCGAAGTCATAGAAGCCATCGACGATGTCGTCGAAACACTGCGCGAGGTGTTTGCTGCCCTCGCTGAGGGAGGAAAACTGTGAAGCTGATGCCGCTTCGATCAGCGCCCAACCATGCGTCGCAGCGGACGCGCATAAAGCCGCGCGCCGCTGAACGCAAACGTGTGCGCCGGGCATGGCGCGTTACTTAGTCGCTGCAAGTCCGATTGACAGGTTTTCGCAGAGCCGAAGGCAAGGAGAAGGGCAAGGGCGTTGCCGCGAGGCGGGGTCTGAAGGAAGCCCAATCCGAAACTGCGGGGCGATGAACAAAAACCGGATATGAGGCGTGGTGCATCCGGGGCGAGCGGGCACGTGACCGCGAAGCCCTCCATCTGCGGTTGGGATGCACTTTGTAAATCCGGCGTCTATGCAGGGAAGGTAACGTGTCTTACCCCGGGAGATCTGCCGGACTGTTGGCGCTAGCGAGTATTCCCACGCCAACTGGGCAAGGCGCAAGCCGAGCCGAACGAACGGCAGAAGTCAGCAAAGGGCATAGTAGGCGGTGCCCCCGCCGAAGGCCCGAACGATGAAAGACGAGGGACCGTGACAAAGAGAGACGGGAACGCATCTGACCACCTGCGCGAGCAGGCTGCGGGAAATCCGCAGGATGAACTCGTCGCTGGATTGTCAGGACAACCCGAGTCGATTCAACCCGAAGCGCTGCTGGCCCACGTGCTGGATCGGGCTAATTTGCAGCGTGCATTAAAGCAAGTGCGCCGGAACAAAGGCGCGCCTGGCATCGACGGCATGACAGTCGATGAATTGCCAAAGTACCTCCGAGACCACTGGCTGGAGATAAGCGCGCAACTGGAGGCGGATAGTTATTGCCCGCAACCGGTCATGCGTGTGGACATCTCCAAGTCGGATGGGAACACCCGTCCCTTGGGCATTCCCACGGTATTGGACCGTTTCATTCAGCAAGCCATAGCGCAAGTCATATCGGCGCAATGGGAACCGCATTTTCACCGCCACAGCTACGGATTTCGTCCGCGGCGCTCGGCCCATCAAGCCGTGCGTGAAGTGCAGACGAACATCCGTGCAGGATACCGCTGGGTGGTGGACACGGACCTGCAATCCTTCTTTGATCAAGTCAATCACGACCGGCTGATGGCGCGCCTGAAAGGCCGCTGCACGGAAGCCAGACTGCTGCGACTGATCAATCGGTATTTGAAGGCGGGCGTGAACGTGGAGGGGACCGTTGAGGCAACAACGATGGGCGTGCCGCAAGGCGGACCGCTCTCGCCGGTGTTGGCTAACGTGGTACTGGATGAATTGGATTGGGAACTGGACCGGCGCGGCCACCGCTTCGCCCGCTATGCCGATGACTGCAATATTCTGGTCAAAAGCAAACGAGCGGGAGAGCGGGTGATGGCAAGCGTGACACGCTACGTCAGCCACACACTGAGACTCACAGTGAATCGGCTGAAAAGCGCGGTGGATCGGCCCATGAACCGCAAGTTCCTGGGCTTCACGGTCAGCCGTACCGGGGCCAAGCTCAAGGTGGCCGACAAGGCCATCGAGCGGCTCAAGGTCCGGGTGCGGGAACTGACCCGTCGTACACGAGGCACCAGCATTGGCGCTGTCGTTGCGGAGCTAAGACAAACCCTGCTTGGTTGGAAAGCGTACTTCGGTATCGCCGAAGTGCTGAGTCCTCTGCGCGACATCGACAAATGGATACGACGCAAGTTACGCTGCTATCTCTGGAAACAATGGGGGCCATCGGGCTATCGGCAACTGCGCAAGCGCGGCGTGTCGGTCCGCGAAGCGTGGAACACCAGCAAGTCGGCTCATGGCCCGTGGCGGTTATCGAAGACACCGGCACTGGCACTCGCGCTACCATTGCGCTACTTCACCAACTTGGGACTGCCGAATCTTGCACCACGGTAGGAATTCAATTCATCGAACCGCCGGATACGTGACCCGTACGTCCGGTGGTGTGGGAGGGGGAAGCCGAGAGGCTTTCTCCTATCCCGATTATCCGACACCATTAGGCATACGAGAATGGCCACGCCAAGCTTAAAAACGAGTTCGAAAACCGTAAGTCAGCTAAAGGACTACATTCGTTTCCTTGAGCGTTACGGAGATGCCGACGATGTGCTGTTCCGCGGTCAGCGCGAGGAAAAACCGCTCATTCCAAAACTTGGGCGGCTATTGCCAAGGGATGGAGTCTCGATACTCGTTGCCGAACGCCGCATGATTGATTCGTTCAAACGCCAGGCTCTGCCATTTCTCGTTCAGCAACCTCAAACGGAGTGGGACTGGCTATGTGTTGCGCAACACCACGGCCTGGCGACGCGACTACTCGACTGGACGCAGAATCCACTCGCTGCGCTATGGTTCGCTGTGGCCGCGCCCGCAGAGGTTGGTCGCCCCGGCGTCGTGTGGGCCTTCGAGCCACTTGAGCGTGATTTCGTCATTGATGCGACTGATACCAGCCCGTACAGCATCGATAGGACTCGTGTCTTCAGACCCCGACACATCGCTAGACGGGTCACCGCGCAAT
>JAXMJU010000130.1:0-3258 GCA_034376265.1 Sulfuritalea sp. | reverse complement strand
GTGGTTATCTCTCGACAAGACAGCTACCGTTTAGCATAAAGGTCGGCCCACCTCCAGCACCTCAGCACACCAAATTCGTCTCCGTGCGTCAGGTAACGCATCTAAGTAATTGTTTTTATTGTCAGGGGTGGACCTACACCCAATCAAATGCGCGACTTGTTGCGCCAAAGCCAACTAAGCTCCGATGGTTGGGTAGGCGACCGCCCAGAGCGTGAATGGGCGCTATTCATTCAAAGTATTGTCGACACGAAACTCGCGAAGCTCGCTCGTCCTGATTTTGCCAAGTTCGATCAGAACTGGCTGGCTGTTTATGACAACTTGCCGCTCCCGCCTATTGATTTGGCAACAGCCATCAGTTTTCTTCGCCCGTTAATTCAGGATCGATGGAATCGAATCCCGAGTTTTGATGCTCTATACGTCGAGCACGGTCCCGTTATCGTGAGAATTACAGCGGCAGACTCCGACCATCTGATCCTTAAAGATCTATGGGGTTAGCTTAAGACAGCGGAATCTGCGCTATGAGCAAGCTGTAGCCTATATTGAATCCACCGCCCACAATCCGCGACGGTTTTCCTTCCCCTCTGACCCGCTAAGCGAGGAAGGTTCGCCGGGGAATTCCGGTCGCGTTGTCCGACGACGGCCGCGTAGCGGACGGCTAGTTTAGCGACCGGCCCGGTGAAGCTTTCGCAGCGAGGGGAGCCCGCAGGGCCGGGGAGGCGGGGAGCGCTTCTTTGCCTACTTTCTTGCGCGAATAAGAAAGTAGGTCGCCCGCCGGGGCGAGTCCCGGCGCGGCCTCCCTTCCCCCATGGCAGAATCCCGCTTCGAACACTCCAAGAGTTGGCGCTGACGACACGGCGATCCGGCACGCGAAACGTATGACAAAGAAAATCCTGCTCCTCTGCCACGACCTGACCACCCGCCTGCGCCTGACCCACGTCTGGTCGGCCGCCGGCGTCGCCATGCTGCCGCGAACCAGCAGCGAAACGCCCGACTGCATCGTGATCGACCTCGGCCGGCGCGACGCGCTGCAGGAGATCGCCCGCTTGCGCGCGCTGCACCCGCAGGTGGACATCATCACCTGCGCCGCGACTTTCGACGGCCCTGCGGTCGAGGCGGCGAAAGCGGCCGGCGCGACGGATTTCGCGGCGCGCGGCCACGTCGACAAGCGCGTCGCGCGCCGCCTGCAACTGCCGGGCTGATCCCGGGTGCACCTGCTGGTCGATATTTCGGCCCACGGCCTGGGCCATCTGGCGCAGACCGCGCCGGTGATCAATGCCCTGGCCGCGATGGTTCCCGGGCTGCGTCTGACGGTGCGCAGCGCAATTCCGCAACATCACCTCGCGCATCGCATCGCCGCGGATTTCGTCCATGTCGCCGAGGCGCGCGACTTCGGCTACGTGATGCACAACGCGGTCGATATCGACCTCGCCGCCAGCGCCCGGCGCTATCGCGAATTCCACGCGGACTGGGCGCAGCGGGTCGCGGAGGAAGCCGCCTGGCTGCGCCAGCATGCGGTCGATGCGCTGCTGTCCAATGTCGCCTACCTGCCGCTGGCCGCGGCGGCCGAAGCCGGCATCCCGGCCGCCGGCCTGAGTTCGCTGAACTGGGCGGAAATGTTCGCCCACTATTTCGCCGGCGAGCCCTGGACGCCGGCCATCCATGCACAGATACTGGCGGCCTACGGCGCCGGCCGCTGCTTCCTGCGCCTCACGCCGGGCCTGCCGATGAGCGACCTGCCGGGGCGGCAGGAGATCGCGCCGATCGCCCGGCTGGGGCGGCGCGACCGGGCGTTGGTGGCGCGCCGGCTCGGGCTGGATGCAGCGCAGCGCTGGGTCCTGCTGGCCATGGGCGGCATGGAGTTTCGCCCGCCGCTGGAGCGCTGGCCGCACACGCCCGGCCTGCGCTGGCTGGTGCCCGGCGCCTGGATGCTCGAGCGCCAGGACGCGCATGCCTTCGACGCGGCGACCCTGGACTTTTCCGACCTGCTGGCCAGCGTCGACGCGGTGATCACCAAACCCGGCTACGGCACCTTCGTCGAAGCGGCCGGCAGCGGCATTCCGATCCTGTATCTGGAGCGCGGGGACTGGCCGGAAACGCCCCATCTGACGGACTGGCTCGCCCGCAATGCGCGCGCCGCGATGCTGACCCGCGGGCAACTGCTGGCTGGCGACTTCGTGGAAGTCCTGCAGGACCTGTGGCGTGCTCCGGTGCCCGCCCGACCGGCGACCACGGGTGCCGACGACGCGGCGCGCCGGCTGGTGAAAGCATTGGGCTTGAGCTGATCAGGCACCGGGCCATGCCATGTCCGGCGCAGAAACAATTGACATCAATGGCAAAGCGTTTAGAATGCGCGCCTTTCCCGCCTCTCCAGGATAATTGCAATGCCGGGTATTCGCCTCAAGGAAAACGAGCCGTTTGAAGTCGCGATCCGCTGCTTCAAGCGCGCCATCGAAAAGACAGGTCTGCTCACCGAACTGCGCGCACGCGAGTTCTACGAAAAGCCCACGACCGAGCGCAAGCGCAAGGCCGCGGCTGCCGTCAAGCGCCACCACAAGCGCATTCGCAGCCAGCTTCTGCCGCCGAAAATGTATTGAGCCGGATTGCGGTTCTGTAACCTGAACCGCGTTCGTTTTGCCGCTTGATGACCGAAACCGCCGCCAGGCGGTTTTTGTGTTTGAGGAAAGGATGATCCGATGAGCCTCGAAACCCGTATCGACGACGACTGGAAAGCCGCCATGAAGGCCGGCGAAAAGGCCAGGAAGGACGCCCTGAGCCTGCTGCGCGCCGCAATCAAACAGAAGCGGGTGGACGAGAAGATCGAAATCACCGATGCCGCGGTAATTGCGGTGATCGAAAAGATGCTCAAGCAGCGCAAGGATTCGATCACCCAGTACGAAGCCGCCAAACGCCAGGATCTGGCAGACGCCGAGAAGTTCGAGGCCGCAGTACTGGCCGACTACATGCCGCAGGGCCTCGGTGCCGCCGAGGTCGAGGCGATCGTGGTCGCCGCCATCGCCGCATCGGGCGCCATAGCACCGGCCGACATGGGCAAGGTCATTGCCCTGGTCAAGCCCCAGGTCGCCGGCCGCGCCGACATGGGCGAGGTCTCCAGGCTCGTCAAGGCGAAACTCGCCGGCGCATAGCGCGGGCCCATCCCCCGCCCCTTCCCCGCGGGAAGGGGTGACACCGGTTCAGCCGCTTCGCGGCTTCCGGGCATAATGACTCCGTGATCCCCGAAAGCTTCGTCCAGGACCTGCT
>JAXMJU010000129.1:0-12275 GCA_034376265.1 Sulfuritalea sp. | reverse complement strand
GTCGCACCGCCGATGTTCGACCCGGCCTGAGCCGGCAGGGCAATCGCGCGAAGCCTGCAAGCAACACTCCTCCCCCTTCAAGGGGGAGGCCGGGAGGGGGATGGGGCACTGCGCCGGCGTCTCACCACCCGTTTGCCCATCCCCACCCCAGCCCTCCCCTTGAAGGGGAGGGAGTTTGTCGCATGCGATTGCCCTGCCTGAGTCGGGGACTGGCCGCTCCGCCTACCGATTTCCGGTAGCGACAATACCGGGACCGCGGTATTTGCTTGGTCGCTACCGGGGGTATCTTGGAAGCGTCGCAGCGCCGCTTCCCGGCGCTTGCGTTGCGGCCATCGCCAGCGGCGCATCGATCGCCGGCGCAGCGTCAATCCACACGAAAGGACCCGGCCATGGCGGCGATGATTCCCGAAACGACCTCCGACTTCGACCACACGCGGATCATCGAGCGTCCCGACGGCTTCTACTGGCAGGACGCGGCGACCAATGACGAGTATGGCCCGTTCCCGACGCTGGTCGATGCGGTGGCCGACATGGAATTCAGCGCGGCATCCGACTATGAGCCGGGCGAGTCGCTGGAAGAGGCCGAGAACGAAGTCGGCCTGGCGCAGTGGGTCAATCCCGACACCGGGGAATTCGCCGAGAACGGAACTCCCCGACTGGAGGAACACTGACCCTGCATTTGCCGTTGCGTCGCGCCGCGCCGGCGACGTTCAGTAGCGCGGCCCGCCCTGGCCATAGAACGGCGGCCAGCGCCCGACCAGGGCTTCGAGCAGCTTGAGTTCGTCGTCCGTGTGGTTGATCACCGCGGCCGGCACCATCATCTTCGGCATCTTCATGTCGTTGTGCACGTAGATCGGCTTGTCGTGGTGCGTGGTGCTGTAAACCTCGCGTTCCTGCGGCGCGGCGGCGGGCGTCAGTTCGACCTCGCCGTAGCACAGGCAGAAGTAGGTGCGCGCCGTGGCGCCACTCCCTTCGTCCTCGATGTAGCAGCCGGTGCCGCGGATGCCGATGGTGGCGGTCGAGACCTGGATCCTGCGCGCGCCCTTGCCGAACACCGAAAGGATCTTGCCGGTCACCACGCGCATCAGGTTCTGCACGGCATCGGCACCGAAGCTGACGGTCGAGCTTTCGCGCTGCAGGAAGGCGTCCTGGTCGATGACGTAGATCGCTTCGCTGCCGGGGCCGGTGGCCACCGTGTCGCCAGCACCAACTATCTGGCCTTCCTTCGCCGGCTTGCCATTCACGGTCACCGTGCCGCGCAGCTTGTGCAGCCCGGGTGCCACGGGGGCGTTGCCCTTGGCCAGGGCCTTGCCGATCAGGCCGGAGATTCCCGCGGGGCCGAGCAGGCCGGCGGCGGCGAGGGCTTTCAAGATGCGGCGACGTAGTTGCATGGCGCTTCCTCCGGTAAAAGACCGCTACTTGTTCAGCTCCCTCATGGCGCGTTCGAGTCCGGCCAGCGTCAGCGGGAACATGCGGCTGTTGAAAATGCTGCGGATCAATTCGATCGAATGGCGGTAATCCCACAAACGCTCCGGCTCCGGGTTGAGCCAGACCGCGCGCGGCCAGGTGTCGAGCATGCGCTGCAGCCAGACCGCGCCGGCTTCCTCGTTCGAGTATTCGACCGAGCCGCCGGGTTGCAGGATTTCGTAGGGGCTCATGGTGGCGTCGCCGACCACCACCACCTTGTAGTCCTCGCCGTACTTGTGCATCACGTCCCACAGCGGGAAGCGCTCGCCATGGCGGCGGCGGTTGTCCTTCCAGACGTAATCGTAGATGCAGTTGTGAAAGTAGAAGTATTCGAGATGCTTGAACTCGCTCTTGGCCGCCGAGAACAGTTCCTCGCAGACCTTGATGTGGTCGTCCATCGAGCCGCCGATGTCGAGGAACAGCAGCACCTTGACCTTGTTGTGGCGCTCGGGGCGCATCTTGATGTCGAGCCAGCCGGCATTGCGCGCCGTGCCGGTGATGGTGCCGTCGAGATCGAGTTCGTCCTGCGCGCCTTCGCGGGCGAAGCGGCGCAGGCGGCGCAGGGCGATCTTGATGTTGCGCGTGCCGAGCTCGACGGTGTCGTCGAGGTTGCGGTATTCGCGGTTTTCCCAGACCTTGATCGCGGTTCGGTTGCCCGCTGATTCGCCGCCGATGCGGATGCCTTCGGGATGGTAACCGCCGTGGCCGAAGGGCGATGAACCGCCGGTGCCGATCCACTTGCTGCCGCCGGCGTGGCGTTCCTTCTGCTCGGCGAGGCGCTTCTTGAATTCCTCCATCAGCTTGTCCCAGCCGAGCTTTTCCAGCTTGGCCTTTTCCTCGGGCGTCAGATGCTTTTTCATCATCATCTTCAGCCACTCTTCGGGGATGTCGGCTTCGAGGCCGGGAATCTGCGTGACGCCCTTGAAGTACTCGCCGAAGGCCTGGTCGAACTTGTCGTAGTGCGTCTCGTCCTTGACCAGGCAGGTGCGCGCGAGGAAGTAGAAGGCGTCGATCGAATTCTCCGCGACGTGCTCCTTCAGCGCTTCCAGCAGCGTGAGGAATTCGCGCGTGGAGACCGGGAGTTTCTTTGCCTTGAGGTGGAGAAAGAAATCGATCAGCATGGTAGGGAAGAAGAATTATCCGCAGATTTCGCAGATTCGCGCAGATTTAGAACCAATCGTTTGTACTCGAGGCTTGGGGCGCCGAAATTGAGCAACAGGGCCTTGCTTCGCCGTGCAGCTTTCAAGTAGTTGATGATTTGGGCAGAGTCGCTGGCCGTAAGCTTGCTTATTGCTTTCAATTCGACAACTACGTCGTCATAGCAGAGAAAGTCGGCGCGATAGGCGCACGACAGCGGTTTGCCCCGGTAATGAACAGGTAAGGCCGCTTCTCGTTGAAACGCGATGCCTCGGGCAGCGAACTCCACGACGAGTGCCTCCTGATAGACCGCCTCCAGAAAGCCGTGCCCGAGTTCTCCATGAACTGCAATCGCGGCACCAATGATCGCGTGAGTCTGCACATCTCTAATGGGTGTATCTGCGTTCATCAAGGTCGCCTCAGTTCAATCCGCAGATTACGCAGATTGCGCAGATTGAACATCGAACGGAAAAAACGAGTCATGTCTCATCTGAGGGTCAGTCAAGGGGTGCTTCCCTTCGCTGGTTTTCATCTGCGCAAATCTGCGAAATCTGCGGACAAGAAGTCAGCGGTTCTGTCGCGCCATGAACACCAGGCGCTCGAACAGATGCACGTCCTGCTCGTTCTTCAGCAGCGCGCCGGCCAGCGGCGGTACCACGGTCTTGCGGTCCTTGGAGCGCAGGGCTTCCGGCGGGATGTCCTCGGCCACCAGGAGTTTCAGCCAGTCGATGAGTTCCGAGGTCGAGGGCTTCTTCTTCATACCCGGCACTTCGCGCAGCTCGAAGAAGACTTCCATGGCTTCGCGCAGCAGGTCCTTCTTCAGGTTGGGGAAGTGCACGTCGACGATGCGCCCCATGGTCTCCTTGTCGGGGAACTTGATGTAGTGGAAGAAGCAGCGGCGCAGGAAGGCGTCGGGCAGTTCCTTTTCGTTGTTCGAGGTGATGATGACAATCGGGCGCACGGCGGCGCGCACGGTCTCGCGCGTTTCGTACACATGGAACTCCATGCGGTCGAGTTCGCGCAGCAGGTCGTTGGGGAATTCGATATCGGCCTTGTCCACTTCGTCGATCAGGATCACGGAGGGCTTGCCCTGCTCGAAGGCCTGCCACAGCACGCCCTTGACGATGTAGTTGGCGATGTCCTTGACCTTCTCGTCGCCGAGCTGCGAATCGCGCAGGCGCGACACCGCGTCGTATTCGTAGAGGCCCTGCTGCGCCTTGGTGGTGGATTTGATGTGCCACTGCAAGAGCGGCACGCCCAAGGCGCCGGCGACTTCCTCGGCCAGCATGGTCTTGCCGGTGCCGGGCTCGCCCTTGATCAAAAGCGGGCGTTGCAGGGTGATCGCGGCATTCACCGCGAGCATCAGGTCGGGGGTGGCGACGTAGGTGTCGGTTCCTTCAAAGCGCATGATGATTTCTTTCAGGGTTGAAGCAATAGATTATCCCAGAGCTGGGGCTTTGTCGCCGCGCATTTCGCCGCGTATTCACCGTATCGCCAGCGCCAACTCTCAACCGGCCTTGCGCCGCACGCAATCGATGTAGGCCTCGCCATCGGGCGGCAGGCCGCTCGTCTGGGCGCGCCAGAGCATTTCGCCGAGGCATTCGAGCACCGCGTGCAGCGCCTCGTGACGGTCGCCGCGGCGGCTCTGCAGCAGCGTGAAGGCGGCGCGGATGCCCGGCGGCTGGTCGATCGACAGCTGTTCCTCGATCGCCAGGTGCAGCGAAAGATGCAGGAAGGGATTGGTCTCGCCCTGCTCCGGCGTCCATTCGCGGGTCAGCGCATCCTCGGCTTCGAGCAGGGCGTGATATTCGGGATGCAGCGCGACCAGGTCGGCGGCCAGCGTCTCCATCGGCGTGCCGGGCAGCCGCTGGCGGCGCTTGGCCCAGGCGTCGATCAGGAACTGGCGCGCCTGGTCGCGGGACGGGTTAAACATTTTTCTCTTTGAAGGCGCAGAGGTCGAAGACCGGGCAGTGCACGCAATCCGGCGAGCGCGCCTTGCAGGTGTAGCGGCCCAGCAGGATCAGCCAGTGGTGGGCATGCAGACGGAATTCGGCGGGCACTGCCTTGAGCAGCTTCTGTTCCACCGTCTCGACCGTCTTGCCCGGCGCCAGGCCGGTGCGGTTGCCGACGCGGAAGATGTGGGTGTCCACCGCGATCGTGGGCTCCTTGAAGGCGATGTTGAGTACCACGTTGGCGGTCTTGCGGCCGACGCCGGGCAGGGCTTCGAGCGCGGCGCGGTCGTGCGGCACTTCGCCGTCGTGGCGTTCCAGCAGCAGGCGCGACAGGTTTGCCACGTTCTTCGCCTTGGTGCGATACAGGCCGATGGTCTGGATGTAGTCGATCAGGCCTTCCTCGCCTAGCGCGGCGATGGCCTGCGGCGTCGGGTGGTGGCGGAACAGGGCGCGCGTGGCGCGATTGACGCCCTTGTCGGTGGCCTGGGCGGAGAGCACCACGGCCACCAGCAGCTGAAACGCCGTGGCGTATTCGAGCTCGCTTTTCGGGTCCGGGTTTGCCGCCGCGAGGCGGGCGAAAAACTCGCGAACTTTTTTGGGTGTCATGCCGGGACGGAGGCCGGCGGCGGCTGGTCGTTCAGGCGTTGCTCGCGCAGGCGCTGGTTGGCGCGCGCCTCGATCCAGTTGCGTCCGGCGATCAACAGGCCCAGGACGAAGAAGGCACCGGGCGGCAGCAGGGCGATCAGAAAGCCCGGATAGCTCTCCGGCAGAACCTGGATACCGGACAGCGTCGGGAAAATCATCTCGATGCCGGAAAACAGCGTGCCCTGCCCGACCAGCTCGCGCACCGCGCCGAGCAGCGCGATCACCCAGACAAAGCCGATGCCCATCATCAGACCGTCGAGCGTCGCCGCGCGCAGGCCGTTCTTGGCGGCGAAGGCTTCGACGCGGGCCAGCACGATGCAGTTGGTGACGATGAGCGGAATGAAAATGCCGAGCACCAGGTACATGTCGTGCAGGAAGGCATTGAAGGCCAAGTCGACCATGGTGACCAGCGCGGCGATGATCAGGATGAACACGGGAATGCGGATCTCGTAGGGAATCAGGGCACGTAGCGCCGAAATCGCGAAATTGGCGACCATCATGACCAGGATGGTGGCGAGCCCCAGGCTCACGGCATTGACCAGCGTGGTGCTTACTGCCAGCAGCGGACACAGGCCCAGCAGTTGGGCGAGGATGCTGTTCTGCTTCCACAGGCCGTTCCGGGCGATGTCCGTGTAGATGCTCATGGTTTTTCCTTTTCCTCGAAGCGGCTGTTGGCCGGCAGGGCGAACAGCGTGTCGCGGCGCTCCAGCGTCCAGGCCAGGGCGCGGCCGCTGGCGTTGGTTACGGCGCGGGCGGAAATGGTCGCGCCGCTCATCTGGTCGAAGCGGCCGCCGTCCTTCTTCACCCGCCATTGTTCGCGCGGCACGGTATCAAAGCCGAGATTGCCGAACTGGGTGATCCACGGTCGCGCCTTGTTGCGATCCTTCTTCGGGTTGATGTAGTCGCCCAGGCCCGGCGTTTCCTTGTGGGTCGTCACGCGCACGGCGATCAGCCTGCCGTCGACGCCGACGGCGACGATCAGCCCGATGCGACCGGAATAGCCGTCGGGCGCAGCGGCTTCCAGCACCAGCGCCACCGGAGCGCCATCCTTGCGGGCGCGCCAGAGCCTGGTTTCGTCATCGAGGCCAAGGGCTTTTTGTGCGGGGAGGGTGATCGCGTCGGCCATCAGGTCGTTGTCATAGCTGGCCTGCGGCAGCACTTCGCCGATCAGTCGCAGTTTTTCCGCCAGCGTGCTGGCGGCAACCAGCGGCGCGGTGGCCTTGTAGGTGCCGGCCATCAGCGCGGTAAACACCAGGGTGAAGGCGAGCATGATGGCGGCCGTGCGCACCGAGATGCGAAATGCCCCGGAGGCTCTTGGGGCGACTTCGATGGGCTCGCTCATCGCGGCTCCCCCTCCTTCCGCTTGTGGCCGAACACCGGCGGCTGGGTGTACATGTCGATCAGCGGTGCGGCGATGTTCATCAGCAGCACGGCGAAGGCGATGCCATCCGGATAGGCGCCGAAGCTGCGGATGATCCAGGTCAGCAGCGCGACGCCGGCGGCGAAGATCAGCTTGCCCTTCGGCGTGGTGGCGCCCGAGACCGGATCGGTGACGATGAAGAAGGCGCCCAGCATCGCGCCGCCGGTGAGCAGATGAAACAGCGGCGGGGCGAACTGCGTGGCGTCGATCAGGGAAAAAATTCCGGCGACGGCGAACAGGGCGGCGAGAAACGCGGTCGGCATGTGCCAGGTGATGATGCGTTGCTGTATCAGCCACAGGCCGCCGGCCAGATAGCCCGCGGCGACCCATTCCCAGCCCTTGCCGCCGATGTTGCCGAAGGTCGCGTTGCTGCCCAGCAGGCCGCCGATCGCGGCGCGCTGTTCCGGGTCGCGCAGGACGGTGCGCAAGGCATCGAGCGGCGTCGCCATGGTCATCGCATCGAGCTGGCGGGCGCCGAAGATTGCGTTGATCTGCATCGCGAAGTCGGTGGCGCCGACCGCCGGCCATTGCGACATGAGCTGTGGGTAGGCGACGATCATCAGGGCAAACGCCACCATCGCCGGATTGAAGGGGTTCTGCCCCAGCCCGCCATAGAGATGCTTGGCGACCATGATGGCGAGCAGCGTGCCGAGCACCGTCAGCCACCAGGGGGCGATCGAGGGAAAGGTCAGGGCGATCAGCCAGGCGGTGACCAGTGCCGATCCGTCGGTGAGGAATTGCCGCATCGGCTTGCCGCGCAGCCTGAGCATCAAGGCTTCGGCGGCCAGGGCCGTCACCGAGGCCAGGGCGATCTGCACCAGGATCGCGGCGCCGAAAAACCAGACGTAGGCGGCGATGCCGGGCAACAGGGCGCACAGCACCCGCAGCATGACGGATTGCACGCTGGCGGGCTTGAGCGAGTAGGGCGAGTTATTCACTGGGTTCACAGATTCGTCTAGTCGTCCTGCCGCAGGTGGGGCTTGGCCATTTCACGAATTTCGGCGCGGCGTTCTTCGATGGCGGCGACCTCGGCTTGCTGTTCCGGCGTCAGGTTGCTGACGTTCTCCGGTTGCACCTGCGCCTTCTGTGCCCGCGCGCGCTCCAGCGCGGCAGCGATGAGCGCCTTCTTGGCATCCTCTTCCGGTGTTGCGGCCGGTTTCGCGACTTCGGCCAGCGCCGCCGCGGCCTTCTGCCGGCCGGCCTCGGTCTTGGCGGCGAGCTTCGCCGCTTTTTCTGCCTTTTCGCGTTCTTCACGGGCCAGGCGCAATTCGTAGCGCTCGCGCGCGATGTCGGCCGCGGCTTTTTCCTTTTCCCGCGCCCAGATTTCGCCCTTGGCGAAGCGGAAATAATCCACTAGCGGAATGCGCGACGGGCAGACGTAGGAGCAGCAGCCGCATTCGATGCAGTCGAACAGCGAGTATTCCTGTGCCTTGCCGAAAATCCTGGCGCGGCTGAACCAGTACAGTTCGAAGGGCTGCAGTTCGGCCGGGCAGACCTTGGCGCATTCGCCGCAGCGGATGCAGGGCATTTCCGGCGGCGGCGGCGGAAATAGGGTCGGCGAGCCGGCCAGGATGCAGTTGGTGCCCTTGATCACCGGGGTGTCGAGGCTCAGCAGGGCGACGCCCATCATCGGTCCGCCCATCAGGTAGCGGTCGGTATCGGCACGGGGTTCGGCCAGCGGCAGCAACTCGCGGATCGGCATGCCGATCAGGGCTTCGAAGTTGCCGGCATGTGCCATGTTGCCGCTCAGCGTGAGGACGCGCGAGATCAGCGGTTCGCCGTGCCCGATGGCGCGGAAAACGGCGTGGGCCGAGCCGACGTTGAAGCACTGGACACCGAAATGGGTGCCGAGCTTGCCGAAGGGAATCTCGATGCCGGTGAGGACGCGGATCAGCTGTTTTTCGCCGCCGGCAGGATAACGGGTGGGAACTGCGACCACTTCGATATCGGGTTCGCCGAGTCTTTTGGCGGCGGCCCGCATCGATTCGATCGCCTGCGGCTTGTTGTCTTCGATACCCACCAGAATGCGTCGCGCACCGGCGATATGGCGCATGATCGCAGCGCCGGCAAGAATCATGTCCGCGCGTTCGCGCATAAGACGGTCGTCACAGGTGATCCAGGGTTCGCATTCGGCGCCATTGAGGATCAGTGTCTCGATACCCTTTTCGCCGGGACCGAGCTTGACGTGGCTGGGAAAGCCCGCGCCGCCGAGGCCGACCACGCCGCAGTCGCGCAGGTAATTCCGGGTTTCCTGCGCCGGGACGGAGCGGTAGTCGAAGGGCCGCCGTTCGATCCAGCGGTCCAGTCCATCCGGATCGATGATGATGCTGGGAGCCGGCAATCCCGATGGATGGGGCACGGGCTGCGGCGCGATGGCGCGCACCGTGCCGGAGGTCGGCGCGTGTACCGCGGTGCATAGCGGGCCTTCGGCGGCCGCGATCATCTCTCCCTTGAGCACGGTCTGGCCGGGCTGCACCAGGCAGCGCGCCATGGCGCGGGCGCTCTGGCGCAGCGGAATGATCAGGTGCGAAGGCAGCGGCGCGACACGGATCGGTGCGGCTGCTGACACGTCCTTGTGGGAGTTGGGCTTGACCCCTCCCTTGAATCTGAACAGCTTGGTGATCATGCGGCCTGGCGCAGCTTGATCACAGGATATTTCCACTTCCATGTGTCGACTGTTTCCTGAATGGCTTCCATCCGAATGCAATCGACGGGACACGGCGCGACGCACAGTTCGCAACCAGTGCACTGGGCGGCGACCACGGTATGCATTTGTTTTGCCGCACCGACGATGGCATCCACGGGGCAGGCCTGGATGCACAGCGTGCAGCCGATGCAGGCCTGTTCGTCGATGACGGCGACGGATTTCGGTTTCTCGATGCCATGCTCCGCAGACAGCGACTTGAACTCGCGGCCCAGCAGATCGGCGAGCTTGTGGATGCCTTCCTCGCCCCCCGGCGGACATTGATTGATTTCCGCCTCGCCCTTGGCGATGGCTGTGGCATAGGGTTTGCAACCCGGGAAGCCGCACTGGCCACACTGCGTTTGCGGCAGGATGGCATCGATCTTCTCGACCAGCGGATCGCCTTCGACGCGAAAGCGCACGGCCGCGTAGCCGAGCGCGGCACCCAGCAGCACGGCGCCTAGCGCCATGACCAGCAGCGCTTCGATCATTTGTACTTGTCCAGACCGGCGAATCCCATGAAGGCAAGGCTCATCAGGCCTGCGGTGATCATGGCGATGGCGGTACCGCGGAAATGCACCGGAACGTCGGCCGCTTCGAGGCGCTCGCGGATGCCTGCGAACAGGATCAGTGCCAGCGTGAAACCGACGGCGCTGCCGAAGCCGAACAGCAGCGATTCGAGGAAGTTATGGCGCAGGCTGACGTTGAGCAGCGGGATGCCGAGCACCGCACAATTGGTCGTGATCAGCGGCAGGTAGATGCCCAGTACCTGATGCAGCAGCGGGCTGGTCTTCTGGATCACCAGTTCCGTGAGCTGCACGATGGCCGCGATGGTCACGATGAAGGACAGCGTGCGCAGATACTCCAGATGATTGGGTATCAGCAGCCAGCGATCGATGACGAAGCTGGCGCCGCAGGCCATGGTCAGGACGAAGGTCGTGGCAGCTCCCATGCCGAGCGCGGTTTCCAGCTTCTTGGATACGCCCATGAACGGGCACAAACCGAGAATGCGCACGAAGACGACGTTGTTTACGAGGACGGCGCCGAGAACGATGAAGAGATAACTTGTCATGATGCGCAGCGCGCAGCGCGTAGTCCGCAACAATTGGTGGAGATCAAATTATCTCGCTTTTAATGGTATTTGCGCAAGAAAGATATTGATTTTACTGCCGCGTTGCGTTGCTGGTGGCTTCAATGCATTCGGCGACGAGTTGCGGGCCCCGATATATCAGTCCGCTATAGAGTTGCACCAGGGCGGCGCCGGCGTCCAGTTTGGCCCGCGCGCGAATGCCGCTGGTGATGCCGCCGGCGGCGATGATCGGCAGTTCGCCGGCCAAAGCCTGCGCCAAGTCGCGAATCACCGCGGTGGATTTGTCGAACAGCGGACTTCCGGACAGTCCACCTGTTTCGGCGGCGAGCGGCGACGATTCGACGCCTTCACGGCCAAGCGTGGTGTTGGTGGCGATGACGGCGTCGATCCGGTGCCGTTTGAGCGCGTCGGCAATGTTGGTGATCTGGCCCGAATCGAGATCCGGTGCGATCTTGAGCGCCAGCGGTACGTACCTGCCGTGGCGATCGGCCAGCGCCGTTTGCCGGGATTTGAGCGCACCGAGCAGGGCGTCGAGTTCCGATGCACCCTGCAACTGGCGCAGGTTCTTGGTATTGGGCGAGGAAATATTGACGGTGATGTAGCTTGCCAGCGGATAGGCCTTGTCGAGGCAGATCAGGTAGTCGTCTACCGCCTTCTCTATGGGGGTGTCGAAGTTCTTGCCGATGTTTATGCCGAGTATGCCGCGGTAACCGACATGCGCCAGTCGCTCGCGTAGCGCGTCGATCCCTTCATTGTTGAAACCCATTCGGTTGATGATGGCCTGGTGTTCCGGCAGCCGGAACAGGCGCGGCTTCGGGTTGCCGGGTTGGGGGCGCGGCGTGACCGTGCCTACTTCCAGGAAGCCGAAGCCGAGGCGCGCGAGTCCATCGATGGCCGTCCCGTTCTTGTCGAGGCCGGCCGCCAGGCCGACACGATTGGGAAAACGCAGGCCCATGACGTCGACCGCATCGGCGCCCGCCGTGGCGGCCTGGCCGAAATGCAGAGCGCCGCCGATGGCGATCAGGCCAAGCGTCAATTCATGTGCACGCTCGGGGTCGAGCGTAAAGAGTAAGGGCCGAATCAAGGCATATGGAATCATGGCGGAGGATTCTACGATGCGGGCTCTGCGAAGAATTTCATCAACATTCGAAAGAAAAAAACCAGAAGGGGTTTACACATTGAAAATGGCCCCCTATAATTGCCCCTCTCTGCTGCATGCGGAGCCGCTGAAGGAAGTGATTGAGGGCGGAGTTCTTTAAAAACCAAACAACCGATAGGTGTAGGTGCTTGCTGTGCTGGAGGTGGTGGTGGGTAGTCATTCCGAAATCGAAGGGATGGCTGCTGACCCGAGTTGAAAGACGAGGGTTAAGTTCTGAGCGGAGTGCGAAAGCGTGACGTGAAGGATCTGCTGCTGCTGGATGCTAAGAGTATTGAAGCAAGCGCTTACGCGAAACAAACAGTAAGGTTAAATGCAAATTTAGCCTCTGAGATTCGTTTGAGCGAGTAGTAAAACAGACAGATTGAACTGAAGAGTTTGATCCTGGCTCAGATTGAACGCTGGCGGAATGCTTTACACATGCAAGTCGAGCGGCAGCGCGGGGGCAACCCTGGCGGCGAGCGGCGAACGGGTGAGTAATGTATCGGAACGTACCCAGTCGTGGGGGATAACTATCCGAAAGGATAGCTAATACCGCATACGTCCTGAGGGAGAAAGCGGGGGATCGCAAGACCTCGCGCGATTGGAGCGGCCGATATCGGATTAGCTAGTTGGTGAGGTAAAGGCTCACCAAGGCGACGATCCGTAGCTGGTCTGAGAGGACGACCAGCCACACTGGAACTGAGACACGGTCCAGACTCCTACGGGAGGCAGCAGTGGGGAAT
>JAXMJU010000128.1:0-8215 GCA_034376265.1 Sulfuritalea sp. | reverse complement strand
GGTGCGGACATGAACCCGCGTCGCGGTCGGATCGTAAACCGCTTGCAGCGGACGCGCCACCGGCTGGTGCGGCGGCGCCGGCGTGGCGCGGGGCTTCGCCTCCGCCGCTTCCCGCATCAGGCGCCGCTGCCGGTCACGCATCAGGGTCGCCGCAATACCGATCAGGACCAGGGCAAACAATCCCCAGAAAACGTAGTACTTGAGCATCTGCAAGACTCCTGATGTGAGCAAGACCGGTCGCGCGGACCGCGCTGCCGCTTGCCCATACCGATTACAAGGGTATTTGGCATTCCGTCGGCTATCCGATTCGCATGTTGCCATGTCATACGGGAATAGGGAAGCGCAACCAGGCGGATGTATCACTGGCGTGGGCAGGGTTACATCGGATTCCCTGAGCATGCGCAAAACCATGGCCGCAAGAGTTGGCGCTGGCGACACGGCGCCCCGGCCGTCCGAAAACACTTGCGCTGGGTCGGCCCAATCAATACCCGCGGCCGGCTTCGCGGCGGGCCAGGCCGAGCTTGGCCGAACGTTCGATTTTTTCCAGGAAGTCGGGAAAGTCCAGCCCGTACTTGGCGCGCAATTCCTTGGCCAAGCCACGCAGCCGGCGCCAATTGGGTTCGAACATGGGATCCCGGAAGGCCAGCAGGACGTGGTTGTCGTCCTCCCGCACCGGAACCACGATGACCTGATCATCGAAGACCTGCATCGCCACCCCGATCAGTCCGGCATAGCTCGCCTTGTCTCCCGCCAGATTCACCACCAGCACGCCGCTTCCCGTCAGCCTGGCGCGGGCCTGCTCGAAGAATTCCCGGTTGGCGAGGCTGGGGGCGAAACCGGTGCTGTCGAAGGCATCCACCAGCAAGGCGTCGATTCCCGTCTCCGCTTGCTCCAGATATTCCGCGCCGTCGGCCGCCAGCACCTTGAGATTGGGGCCGTCGGGGGGGACCAGGAAAGCCTCGCGCAAGGCGATCACGTCGGGATTGTTTTCCAGCACGGTCAGCGCCGTGGCCGGCAGCCGGGAATGGCAGAACTTGACCAGCGAGCCACCGCCGAGGCCGATCAGCAGGAGACGCCGCGGCCGGGAGCGGAACAGCAGGAAGGACATCATCTTTTGCGTGTAGCGCAGGTCCAGCTCGTTGGGCGCGGCAAGACGCATGGCGCTTTGGATCAACCGCTCATTGAAATGCAGGAAGCGCCGCTTGCCGTCGTCCATGACATAGGGCTTGGGATAAGTCTCGTCCAGCAACTGCGCGCGCAGCGCCTCCGCGCTGGCCCAAGGCGGCTCCAGCAGCAGCACCCGGCCACCGTCGGGATCGAAGGGGTTGGGCATTTCAAACCAGGGAGAATCGGACGGCATGGAGATCGACGGCTAACAAGGGAAAAGTGATGCAACCACTGCTGGGTCGGCTGCAGCCGGCCACGGCAAACCGAAGTCTGCCCCACAACGGCTGTTTCACGAGTACGCCACTAGCGCTGACCGATGTGTGTTTCGCCAAACAGCTTGTTCAGACCTTGCGGCTGCGAACGCCAGTATTGTTTTGGCGCCTCGACCTGCGCGCCCAGTTTGGCGGCGGCGTGCCAGGGCCAGCGCGGATCGAAAAGCATGCCGCGCGCCAAGGCCACCATATCGGCTTTGCCCTCGGCAATGACGGCTTCGGCCTGCTCCGGATCGGTGATCAAGCCGACCGCTATCGTCGGCAGCCCGCAAGCTGCGCGGATTTGCTCAGCCAGCGAAACCTGATAGCCCGGGCCCACCGGAATCTTCTGTTGCGGAGACACGCCGCCACTGGAGACGTGGATGAACGAACACCCGCGCTGGCGCAGCGCCTGCGCGAAGGCCAGGCTTTGCCCGATGTCCCAGCCGCCATCGACCCAATCGGTGGCGGACAGGCGGATGCCGACGGGCATTTGCGGCGGCACCGCGTCGCGCACGGCGTCGAACACGGCCAGCGGAAAGCGCATGCGGTTTTCCAGCGAGCCGCCGTACTCGTCCGTTCGCGCATTCGACAGCGGCGACAGAAACTCGTGAAGCAGATAGCCGTGTGCCGCATGCAGCTCGATCGCATCGATGCCGATCCGCTGCGCTCTCACGGCGGCGGCGGCAAAGGCCTGCAGAATTCGCCGCAAGCCGGATGCATCGAGCGCCTGTGGCGCCGACTCGCCGGGCGCATGGGGTATGGCGGACGGCGCAGACGGAATCCAACCGCCGTCCTGCGGCGCAATCAACTGGCCGCCTTCCCAGGGAGCACGGCTGGACCCCTTGCGTCCGGCGTGGGCCAACTGGATGGCGACGGGCATCGTCGAATACTGGCGCGCCGCCGTCAGCGTCCGTTTGAGGGCGGCTTCTGTCGCGTCCGACCAAAGCCCGAGATCGCCGGGTGTAATCCGGCCATCGGCTTCCACCGCGGTCGCCTCGAGGATCAGCAAACCCGCGCCGGAAAGCAACAACTGCCCGATATGGATCAGATGCCAGTCGATCGCTTCGCCGTCTTCAGCGGAGTATTGGCACATCGGCGCGACCACGATGCGGTTCCTGAGCTGCAGATGACCAATCGAATAAGGCGAAAAAAGTTGGCTCATGTTCGGTTCCCGTCAAGTATGAATCCGGCAAGGACTGCGGCGACGATGATAACAAGCGGTGCCTTTACAAAATGACCATCTCGATCAATAATTTGCCACTGGATGACCATTTACAGGATCCTGCACCATGAAGACCGCTACCGTTGCCGACGCCAAGTCGCACCTATCCGCCTTGATCGCCGCCGTCGAGGCCGGCCAAGGCGTAATCATCACCCGCCGCGGCAAGCCGGTGGCACGCCTGATTCCGGAACCGGATGCGGAGGGCTTCGACTGGTCTGATTTGCGTAAATGGGTGGCCGGACCTGCAGCGTCGGGTCTGACCGTTGCCGAAATGCGCGAGCAGGACCTTTTGTGATCTACCTCGACACATCAGTGCTGGGCGCGATCTTCTTTCGAGAGCCCGGCGCGGCCCGTCTGGTGGGTAGGCTAGAGCGTCAGCGTACAGGACGGTTGATGATTTCGGCCTGGACCTTGACCGAAATGGCCAGCATCGGCGGCATCAAGCAGCGCACCGGCTCAATAAACGCCGAGACGCGCCAGCAGGCCCTCGCCAACTTTCAGCGATTTGCCTCCACGCACCTGAGCATGACAGAAATCGAACCGACCGATTTCCGTACCGCCGCCGCGCTCATAGACTCGCCCATCGCCCTGCGTGCCGGGGACGCGCTACATTTGGCGGTCGCTCGCCGCCTGGGCGCCCGACTCGCCAGTCTTGACAAGCAGTTGTGCAGCGCGACCAAGGCGCTGGGTTTGGCGCTGTTTGAGCTTGCCTGATAGCAACTCGTCTGCGAGGACATCAGCATCGTCGTCGGCATATCGGCCTGAACGGCCATTGAAGGCTTGACGCTTGAACGGCAGTTGCACTTCCCATTGCCACCATTCGATTCGCTCTGAAGGAAATTCTGGGCCAATGAATACGAGCGGCCGCTTATCGAAAGTCGCTACTTACTCTTTCAATCCTTGGGGGGGCGACTTGGGGTGTCGGCTCTGTAGCGTGCGAAGGTTGGGGTGGCTGAATGTGATCCGGCCAGTACCGGACGCTCTGAAGGTACTCGGTCGACTCAACATGCTCTGCAAACTCCAGCAGGTTTCCCAACTTTTCCGAAAGTACAGTGCGCACGTCAGCAGGTGACGCAAAGAAGAACTCCTTTCGATTATTCGCCCAGTTCACACGGCGCGCCGAGAAGCGTTCGTGGAGTTCGTTCTCAAGGCTTACGGCGTCCTCCGAAAAGAAAATTGCATGCACATCGAAACGGAATGGAACCGACGCGTCTCCAAGTTCGTAGATGCGATCGAGTGGCTCTAGGCGGCGGGTTAGCCCAATCTTCACGACGCGATCGCCGAACGCACCGCGGTTCGAGATGACATAGACGTAGCCTGCGCGAATGTTAGCTGCACGGTAGTCGTTCAGAGCAATTGAACTATCGATATCCGCGAGCTTGCGCTCGAGATCGGGGTCGCTCGAGCCGTTCGCCCGGACCTTCTCGATCACCGTCAAGATGTGGCTTCGCTCCTTCTCAAGACGTTCTCGCGCAGCAGCAAATTCTAGTTCAACCTTGCGCTCCTCACGCAACCGCTCCCGCTCAGCGCGCGCCGCTTCTCGCTCTTCCTCCTTCTTCATCAAGTAATCGGCCGTGAGCTCAACTTCTTCGATGCGTAGGGCATGGAACCCATCTCCGATATGCATCTCCATCATCTTGCCGAGCTTGGCGATCGCCGTTCTGGCGGCGTCAAGCCGCTTGATCGCAGTCACGGTGTTTCCTGCGCGAAGCGACCGCACCACGTTCTCCGCTTCAGCGTTGTAGGCACGGAGCATCAGCTTCGCCAAGTCGTTCGTCATCGCGCGGCCCTTCGCCAACGAGCCATCGAAGGTGAACATGTTCGACTTTTCAATCGCGGTGCCCCCCTTGATCGTCACAGCGATCCGAGCTGCTATGTCATCGAGTCGTTCCCGGAAAGCAAGCGCGTTTTCAAGCGGGTGGTGATACCGATAGATCCCGACGTCCTGAAGAACGCGTTCGTCGTCGAGGACGACGACGTTGTCTGGGTCCGTACCGAGGGACTCCAAACGTGCGCGCAGGGCCGAGTTCTCCGCCTCCAAGAGCGTGATCCGCTTGTCCATACTGTTCGGTGAATGCGGCTCAGATTCACCTTGAGGCTTCTGCATCGCGGTGGCGGGATCTAATTCGCTGCCGAATACGCTATCTTCCATTGGAGTGCCATCTGGAATCCAGAGCGGCCACCCGGGAGGCGGGGCAGGCCAAGCAGGATCTGGTTTCCAGCCATTCGGCGGGGTCCACCCTTTTGGGGGCTTAGGCCACCCTGGCGGCGGGTTGAAGACTACCCGACTGGGTTGCGTCACGACCGACGGACTCCGGAACGCTCGGCGGCGACAAGGTTGTACGGATTCTTTGAAACGGCAGCGCCGAGGCGTGCCAGCGTAAGCGCGGGCACAACTGCCGACAATTCGAACGCAAGGAACGTTTCGCGCTCGGCGGCAGCGATCACGAAAGGCACGTAGATCTGCTGGCCAGTCGCAGGGTCAATTGTGTTGGTACCAACCTCCAGCGAAATCGTCTTGATGAGGCCACGACGGTCAGACTCGAATATCTCGTGGAAAGATCTAAGCGCTACCTGATGAATCGCACCGGCGTATCGGTCGCGACATTCCTTTTGTGAAAGCGTCGTCGAAGCAATCTCGTCAGTGGCCTTTGTGTACTTGTATGACTTGATCTCGGGGATATCACTTGGTCCGGGCACCAGCACGCGTAGGCGAAGCTCGGCCGTTGATGGATCAAATTCGAACTCATGTACTACTTGAAACTGGTCCGGATATACCGAATTCGACAGAACTATAGAGACGTACTCCTGGATCGCGTCGGCAGTCCCATACCCCAGATTCGTGATTAGTTCGTCAAGCCTCCTGTTACTGTCGGCAGCCTCAGATTCGCGTGCTGCACACTCTTGGGCGTACCGCTCACGCTTGGCCTTGAGCGAGCCAAGGCGCCTCGCTTCATACCGGGCGCGCACATCATCGGCATCTTGGCGACGTGTCACGACATCGCGGCATGCTTCGCGCCACTCAATCAAAGCCTGCTCATGTACACGCTGCGCGTTGGCTACCGCCTCGGCGTACTTCTTCTTGCCGAAGAAACTGGCTAGACCGGAGGGAGGGATGGGCAGAACCAGAACCGGTTCTTTAGGATCGGGTATGTGGCTCGGCTGAGAAATTGGTACTTCAAGATCAGTACGATCGAATGGTGGCTGGGTCACCTTAATGCGAAGCGAGTTGAGTTCGACATAGTCATCCACCTCAAGCGTGGAGGCGAGCAGCGAGTCTATCTCCGCGTAAATCTGTTCGAGTTTCCCGTTTCGCTCAAGAACCTCCGCTTCCATATCGGCCAAATGAGCTTCGCGAGCCTCCTTCTCAAGGCGCTTGCGTTCAGAATCGGCTGCCTTCGCGAGTTGATTCTGGGCACGCTCCGAGGTCTTCTTCGCCTGTTCGGCTTGTCGAACCGCCGCGACATGGCGTTGAACCGCTTCTCGCTCTGCCCGCTCTCGCTCTCGTGCGGCCACGCGAGACTGATGCTGAAGCTCCGCAAAGAATCCTCGTCGTGCCATGGCGCTAACCCATATGTCGATCTCAATACGCCATCGTAACCTACACAACCGAGAGGTATCCCAGACAAGAACCTGCGATACGAGTTCAATAGGGCGAAGCGGTAATAAGCGGCCGCTCGGGTTCATAGGCTCAGATCCATTTCTTCAGAACGGTTCGAACCGCGGCAAAGCGAAGTGCAGCAGTCATTCAAGCATCAAGCCTTTAATGACCATTGAGGCCGAACACCAGCGTTGATCATGCCGCCGTCCATCGGCACAGCCGCCTTCACGCCACCCATTTCCTGAACCAGCACGTATGCCTGCGCGAACTCTACGGATGCTCGAAAGTTGGCGCTGGCGACACGCCGACGCGGGGCTCCTTGGCTCGTGCAACGCTCCGCGCGTCAGCGCCCCTGCTACCCTGCCGCGGCGGCGACGTCCTCGCGGATCGGCCGGATCGGCCTTATCTCGATGCTGCCGACACGCGCAGGCGGAATCTTCGCGGCGACCTGGATGGCTTCGTTGAGGTCGCGCGCTTCGATCAGGTAGAAGCCGGCGAGTTGTTCCTTGGTCTCGGCGAAGGGGCCGTCGGTGATGAGCAGCTTGCCGTTGCGCACGCGCAGGGTGCTGGCGCTGTGCACCGATTGCAGAGCCTCGGAGGCGAGGCAGTGGCCGCTGCGGCGGACCGCTTCGTCATAGGCGACGCACTCGGCGTCGGGTAGTTCGTCGAGCCGGTTTTCGTCGAGATAGACCAGACAAAGATATTTCATCGTGCGCTCCCGTGGATGAGACCGGGCCGGCGCCGGGTGTGGCGGCGGCCCGGCGCGTCGCTATTTCATGGAATGCATGCCCAGCATGTTGCCGTCAGGGTCGATCGCCAGCGCGATGAAGCCGTGTTCGCCGATGGACATTTTTTCGCGAAACAGCTTGCCGCCGGCGCCGGCGACACGCGCGGCCTCGACCGCGCAATCCTCGCAGCCGAAGTACACCAGCGTGCTGTTGCCGCCCGAGGGGAAGCCTTCCATTTTCACCAGCGATCCGGCGCAGCCGCCTCTGTCCATCGCCATGGGGAAGGCCCACATTTCCGGTTCTCCGGCGGGCGCATTGAGCTGCTGCAGCGTGGTGGCGAACGCGGTTTCATAGAAACGCCGGGCACGCGCCATGTCCTGCACGTAGATCTCAAACCAGCGGACGGGATTCTCGTTCATTGCTTCTCCTTTCGATGCTTGGCGCGCAAGCCGCGCCGGAGGGATTCAGACCTTTTCGCCGAGGCCGATTTCGCGGGCCAGCTCGATTGCCGGGCACTGCACGAAGTCTTCCATTTCGAAGAATTCGCGCACTTCGATCTCGCCATCGCGACCGGGGCCGACCGGGTTGGGGAAGCGCTTGCTCCAGGCCAGGGCTTCCTCCCGCGACTTGACCTGGATGATGGTGTAGCCGGCGATCAGTTCCTTGGTCTCGGCGAAGGGCCCATCGACGACGCTGCGACTGCCGCCCGAGTAGCGGATGCGCCAGCCTTTGCTGCTCGGCTTGAGGCCCGAGCCGTCGAGCAGGACGCCGGCCTGCGCCATTTCCTGGTGGAATTGAATCATCTCGGTCAACAGAGATTCCTCGGGCATCACGCCGGCTTCCGAGTCGGCGCTGGCTTTGACGATGATCATGAAGCGCATGGTGTTTCTCCTTGGCTGGTTGGGGATTGCGGCCCGCTTTGAGCCGCTTCCTGATTACTGGTCGAACTGGCGGATGCGAAATCGACAAGGCCGCGAAAATTTTTTCATGGCCGGTCCAGTTCGGTCAGGCGGCGTTCGAGAAAGCGCCGCTCGGGCGCCTGCTGCGTCAGGTCGAGGGCGCGCCGGTAGGCGGCGCGGGCCTCGTCCTTGTGGCCCAGACGGCGGCAGAGGTCGGCCCGCGTGGCGTGAGCGAAGCGGTAGTCGGACAGGTCACCGCGCGCCAGTAAGGCATCGACCAGCGCCAGGCCGGCCGCGGCGCCGTCCTCCATGGCCACTGCCACGGCGCGGTTCAGCTCGATCAC
>JAXMJU010000127.1:0-26771 GCA_034376265.1 Sulfuritalea sp. | reverse complement strand
CGTGGTCGCCGAACTCAACAAGATACGCGGCGCCGGCGCCGCGATCCGCGCCGCCGGCATGCGCTTCAATGCCGGCCACGCGCTGAATTACTTCAACGTGCAGCCGGTCGCCGCGTTGCCGGGAGTGCGCGAACTGCACATCGGCCACGCCATCGTCAGCCGCGCGCTATTCGTCGGCATGCGCGAAGCCGTCGCCGAAATGAAGCGCCTGATGCGCGAGGCGCAGTGTTAACGACCCACCCCCCGGCCCCCGCCCCCGGGGCGGGGGTGACGTCGGTTCGCGGGCGCTGCCCGCTCCGTGTGTTTGGCTCGCCGTCTACTTGGGGCGGCCCGGCGGAGACGGCCCAGTGATTCACGGCATCGGTACTGACATCGTCGCAGTGAAGCGCATGGCCGACTACTGGCAGCGCCACGGCGAGCGCGGCCTGGAAAAGATGCTGGCGCCGGAAGAACGTGAAGACTGCCGCGGCAGCCTCGATCCCGCACGCTTCCTGGCCAAGCGCTTCGCCGCCAAGGAGGCGCTGGGCAAAGCGCTCGGCACCGGCGTGCGCGCCCCGTTGTTGCTGCCCGAGATCGCCGTCGGCCACGACGAACTCGGCAAGCCGTGCTTCAGCTATTCCCCCAAACTCGCCGCGCATTTCGCCGAACGCGGCTTGACCGCCCACCTGTCCATCAGCGACGAGCAGGACTATGCCGTCGCCTTCGTCATATTGGAGAAGTCATGAACAGCCTGCCTCTCGGACCGCTGATGATCGACATCGCCGGCCTCGAACTGTCCGATCTCGACTGCCAGCGCCTTGCCCACCCGCTGGTCGGCGGCGTGATCCTGTTCGCCCGCAACTACCGCGACACTGCCCAACTCACCGCGCTGTGCGCCGCGATTCACGCCCTGCGCAGCCCGGCGCTGCCGATCGCCATCGACCACGAAGGCGGGCGCGTGCAGCGCTGCCGCGAGGGATTTACCCATGTGCCGCCGATGCGCCGCCTCGGCGAACTGTGGGATACCGATCCCGCCGCCGCGCGTCAGGCTGCCGTCGATCTCGGCTACCTGCTGGCCGCCGAACTGCGCGCCTGCGGCGTCGATTTTTCCTTCACCCCGGTGCTCGATCTCGACTGGGGTCCCAGCGGCGTCATCGGCGACCGTGCCTTCCACAAGAATCCGGATGCCGTCGCCGAACTGGCCGGCGCCCTGATCGAAGGCCTGCGCGCCGCCGGCATGGGCTGCTGCGGCAAGCACTTCCCCGGTCACGGCTGGGTTGCGGCCGACTCCCACCTGGCGATTCCGGTCGATGAGCGCAGCCTGGCCGAGATGGAACCCGACCTCACGCCCTACCGGCGCCTCAAGCTCGACGCCGTGATGCCGGCGCACGTGATCTACCCGCAGGTCGATGCCCGGCCCGCCGGCTTCTCGCCGGTCTGGCTGGAAAAGCTGCGCAAGGAATTCGGCTTCGACGGCGTGATTTTCAGCGACGACCTGTCGATGGAAGGCGCCGCCTTCGCCGGCGACATGGTGCAGCGCGCGGACGCGGCCTGGAACGCTGGTTGCGACGTGCTGCTGATCTGCAACTCGCCCGATGCCGTCGCCACGGTACTGCAGAACTGGCAGCCCGCGGCCGATCCGCTGCGCGCCGCACGTCTCGCGCGCCTCTCGCCGCCGGCTGGCTGGCAACAGGACGCCGCGCGCTATGCCGCGGGCAGGGCGGCGGTGGATAGCCTCACGGCCTGAGGGCGCGGGTTGCGGCCTGGCGGTGCCTGTCGATCCAGTAGCCCCATAGCACCAGCAGCCACTGCGCATGCCCTGCCCAGGCAATGGCCTCGGTGCTCGGCGGCGGTGGGCCAAACAGGTTGCCGGCATAAATCCCCGCCAGGAAAATCACCAGCGCCACGAAGCCCCAGCGGCCAACAGCATCGCTGGGCGAGGTCACGCGGGCATACAGCCACACGCCCAGTGCGAACAAGGCGCCTTCGATGATCAGGGTGGCCGGCAACGACGACCACAGATTGAAGCCGACGACCGTGGCGCTGCCGGGAAACAGCGGCAGGTCGGGTCGATGAACAAGCGCGTCGAGCGCCCAATGGCTGACGACCAGCACGCCGAGCGCGAGCGCGGCAAGGCGATTCCGCTTCAGGAAAAAATGCATGCTGCCCACCAGCCCCGCCCAGCGGCGCGCGTCAAGGTAGTTGTCGCCTCGGTCATGCAGCCAACGGTTGAATATGGTCACCACCCAAATGCGTCTTTATGATGGAGTCACGCTCGGGATTGAGCGTCACGGCGCCGATGGGCAGCCAGTTTCGCGTGTCGCCGGACCAGCGCGCCGGATTGAGTTCGCGCGCCCTGAGATACACCTCATGACGGGCAGCCAGAATCGCGTGATCGTCCCCGGCATGGCGCTGGGCCGGACTGACGTAGCGGATGCCGCTGTGACGGTGATCAAAGTTGTACCAGTGCACGAAGCCGGCCGCCCAGGTGCGGGCTTGATCGAGGTCGGCAAAGCCCTTGGCGGGAAACTCGGGCCGATACTTGGCGGTACGAAACAGCGACTCGGCATAGGCGTTGTCATCACTGACGCGCGGCCGGGAGTACGAGGGTTTGATGCCCAGCCAGTTGAGCATCGCCAGTACGGTCGTGGCCTTGAGCGTGGAGCCGTTGTCGCCGTGCAGGACTGGCTTGGTGCCCATGGCGGCAATCCCCTCGGCCAGCGCCGTGCGGCGTACCAGGTGCGCCGCATGGTCGGCATGATCGGCGCCATGCACCTCCCAGCCCACGATCTTGCGGCTGTACAGGTCCAGGATCAAATACAGATAGAACCAGCGTCCCATCACCTGTGCCGGCAGATAGGTCATGTCCCAGCACCAGACCTGGCGCGGTGCGGTGGCGATATGCGTGGTCGGCGGCCTGACCGCCTTGGGCGCCTTGGCCCGGCCGCGATGAGCGGTTTGTCCCTGCGCCTTCAGCACACGGCTGAAGGTGGATTCGCTGGCCAGGTAGATGCCTTCGTCAGCCAGCATGGGCACGATGCGCGCCGACGGCACGGCGGCAAAGCGTGGCTCGTTGGCCACGGCCAGCAGGTGCGCACGCTCGGCTTCGCTCAGGGCATGGGGCGGTGGCGGGCGCACGGCCTGTGGCCGGCGATCACCGCTGACGAGGCCGTCGGCGGCCTGCCAGCGCTGGAGGGTGCGCAGGTCGATGCCGGCAATCTCGCAGGCCGGCTTGAGCCGGGCACCCGCCGTATGGGCGGTGTGGATGTCTCGGGCCAACGCCTGGCGATCTTCGAGGCCGATCATTCGCCCTCTCCCTTGTTGAAGATCGCCGCGACTTTTTTTGACAGCACGAGCAGCGCAGCTGTCTCGGCCAGGGCCCGGTCTTTGCGCAGCAACTCGCGTTCGAGTTCCTTGATGCGCTTCTTGTCTTGCCGCGTCGCCTGCGGGCTGGCACGGGCCTCCTCGGGCTCCGCCAGCGCCGTGGTGGCGTTCAGTCGCCACTTGTCCAGTTCGGCGGGGTATACGCCGTGCTCGCGACACCACGCGCTTTTGCCGGCTTCGTCCAGCGCCGCCGCGGTGATCACCGCTTCCAGCCGGGCGGCCGCAGTCCAGGCCCGCCCTCGGGCGGGCCTGGACTGCGCGTCTTCACGCCAGCGTTGCAATGTCTGCACCGACACTCCAATTTCTTTCGCCAATGCACCCGCATCGGCGCTCTCCGGCGGCAACAACCGAGCCACCGTCCTGTTCCTGAATGCTTCTCCGTACCGTGCCATCTTTCGTCCTTATCGCCCCCAAGTTCAAGATCATATCGGGGCGACAACTATTCTGACGCAGGGGGCCAGCCAAGCACCGCAAGCAGGCTGTGGGAAACGGGGTAATGATCGAACACCAGCGGCGTCACCACGGTCGCGCCGGGAACGATGCGCACGTGCTCGACGCCGAGCAGCAAGAGGGTAGGCCACAGCAGGTCGATGAACTGGGCGGCGAGCAACAGCGTGCCGAGCGAGACGCCCGGAACGACTGACTTTGCGCCGAAGCCGACGCCGAAGTGGCCGATGAACACGGAACGCGCTAGCCCGGACGCGCGGCGCCGGCCGCCCGGCGCGCCCAGAGGTGCATGGCCGTCGTCATGGTCGCGTGGCCGCCAGCGCCAGCAGCAGGACCGACCACCAGGCGCCGATCCCCATCTGCACCGCGAATGCGGTGAAACGCAGCGTGACCGCGGTGGCGGATGTCGATGCCAGGTGGATCAGCGATTGCAGGATGCGCGCCGCCAGCAGGACGTAGGCCAGCGGATCGGTCAGTGCCGCCTGCCCGGCGGCCACCGCGACCAGCATCAGGCCGCCGAAAGTCGGCAGGCCTTCGAGGCAGTTGGCATGCGCCCGGGCCAGGCGCTGCATGAAGGGCGAAAGATTCGAGTTGTCGGGACAAAAGCCGTTTGCCGGCACCGCCCCGGTGATCACCAGCCAGGAACGAATGGCTTCCATCAGCAGCAGCAGCGCCAGGGACCAGGCGACGAAACCCGTGAGGGCGGCGAGTGTGGTGGTCATGTTCGATCAGTCCTTTCTGCGTTGCAGGGCGCGTGTCCCAAGAGTTGGCGCTGGCAGTACGGCGAGCAAACAAAATCCAGGCGCAGGAAAAATCAGCCGTGGAATCGGCAGGGGTTCGCACATCAAGAGTTGCCGTTTGATTGAAGCCTGGAAATATACGGCATCAGGTCGGCGGGCAGCTTGCCCCGATACTCGACGCGCGGCCACAATTGAACAGGCGGCTTGGCGACAAGCTGGCTGCTGAGCTGAACAGCGTCCAGATCGTCGTGCAGGTACTTTCGTTTTCCGCACTGCTGCGCATCGCAGGACATGCGAATGCCTGGCGCGCACTCGCGCCAATGGCAAACGCGGCCGATGTACTGACCGGCCGGGTTGGCAAGGAAGATGTCGGCTCCCCGGTTCCTGGTCTGTGCCCTGCCTTTGAGTTTCCTGGATTCGGTAGCAAGTCTCCCGAGGTCGAGATCATCCGCGACCGTGACAAGCAGATCGGCGTCTTTCGGATTGGGTTTGTCGGTAGTCAGCGACCCGACCAGAGCAATTCTTGCGATGCCGGGCATCGAGCAGATGGCGTCGACAAAGCGAAAGGCTTCCGCAATGAGGAATGCCCGAACAGCGGGATCGATTGGTTCGGCATGCCTTGCGCGACGCGCTGTCATGCTGGCTCCCAACGACAGAAGCTAATCGGGCCCTGCGCGGCCAGGGGCTCGGTGTTGGTCGGCAAGAATGTGTAAGCCATGTCTCCGGACTAATTTGCTACCTATGTTCCCGACCGGTCAATAGGCGCTCGTGAGTGGCGAGCTCATGTGAATGAGGTCGACGATGTTGCCACCGCTAGCACTACCAATGACAAAGCGATCCTTAGCCAGCGACGACACGATTTCATTCAGGTTATGAATCTTAACGCCATGGCTGGCGATGAGTTTCAACTCCTGATCTGACTTCACAATATTCACCACGAGTTCGGATGACCACTTGCCGTTCCATAGCTTCGCCATAAGGGCTTTCTTGTCCGAGCGATGGAACTTCTTTTCCACCCACTCAATGACACCTTGAATCAGCTCTTCATCGGAGCGCTTTGCGCTGTTGGCGGTGCGGCCAGCCTTTTGTTCTTCTTTCGGGACACGAGAAATGTAGCTAACGGGTCGCATAGACGCCTGAACTTCAACGTGGCGGCACTCGATCGTTCCATCCGTTTGCCATTTGACCGCGAGCAGATCAATTTCCTGAACGCCCATCTTGATTCCGCGGATCGTGAAGTATCCCTGTCGGTTTAACCACTCTTCAACGATTTCTTCAGCGAGAAGCGCCATGGCTCACCTTGATGATGCCCAACGAGGGTGTAGAAAAATCCCCTGAGGTGTCGGCTGGGATTGATTCCGGTGGGGGTGACCATTCCCCGGCTGAAGATCGGCAGCTACAGAGCGTTTTGAGAGGTCGAAGTATCTTCATGGCATTGTCTAAATTCTCGAAAGGATTTTTCTACAGCCTCAACGTTCGAATGGGTTGGGCCTATTTCTGGATTGATGCCCAAAATGAATCGATCCAGATTGCGTTGTCTGCGTAGGACTGTAAATCGGCGGACACACTGCCATTGAAACCAGCCACCCAAAACTCTTTTTGGAATTCGTCCTTTACGTACTCCACTGCGGACTCAAAATCACCGTCGCCAGCGGACAGAATTACTCGATCATATTTCTTCTGAACGGCGAGCTTGATGAGTAGCGTTGCAATTGCGACATCAACGCCTTTTTGAACCTCTCGGTCGAACTTGGTATGGCAGCTCGGGCATTCGCAGTGCATGTCTTTCAACTTATAGAGTTGAACTCGCATCTTTGGCCCCTTCGGGGGTGCCATCTTTATCCATGAATGGAAGGCGTCCTGCGCGTCGGTGGCGGGATTGGGCGTGGAGTTTAGATAGAAGCTCTCCGTGAATGGCTCACCGTTGAGCTTCTCAAGCTCGTTCTTGAGCTTCACATATTCGAAACGGCCCGGCGCCCCCTTCATCAAGTACGCGCCGTCAACAATCCATACGGTATTCATGATTGCTTCCCTGTAATGTGATAGGCCCGACGTTTGATTCACCGGACGCTGCGCGGCTTCATCGCGCAGCGTCCGGTGGAATGATGGGTTCGGCAGCACTGAGGCTTTCCCCGCAGTTTGCACACACAGCATTCATTTTCTTTCTAAATTTCCGCCAGCACTCATCATTTTGTTGGAGCTCGTTCACATAGCCTGCCACAGCCTTTCTTAATTCTCGAAGAAATTGAGTTGCGTTAATGGTCTTTCCGTTCATGTCAAGCAACGGGCCTTTACGCCAAATACGCCAGCCACCACGAACTTCTCCTTGGTGAAGAATGGCGCATCGAATGTCTTTAAAAAACCAATTGCATGAACTGCCAAAAACTTTCAGAGGAGTTTCCCTTCTTAGAAAGTCGCTGAACATTTTTGCGCTTTTGCCGTGAGTGTCAGCGCGCCCTTGGTAAAACGACTCAAGCGTTTCAATGACCAAGCAAGCAACGGCAAGAATCGTGAAGCCGTGTTTGCTCACCGAATCTTCCAGCGGCTTGAAATATCGTTCCTCAAACCGCTCCTTGATAAATACTCCAAGGCCTGCTTTGTCTCGCACTTGCTCAAGCTCGCGGTACCGACTAATGGTAATGCGGGACGAAAGCTTCGTATCTCCAGCATGCATAGCACTCCCCCTTCAACTATCGCTTGTAACCCTTCTGGGAAACGCAACCGTCTTCTTGAGTGCAAACGGCGACTTCTCCTGTGAATTTGTTAAGCCGGATTACGATCAACGGAGTTCCGTTGGGAACTCCTTCGTATATGCCTCCAGACACCAAGATACAAGCGCCCACGGTAAGCGCCCCGACGAGTACCGCTATATCAGATTTCATACTTTTCACCCTGTGAGAACCTGCGGATTAGTGGAGGATGTGCTGCCGAACGTGAATGCAACTGCCGCTGCGTGGCTTTACCGCGCAGCGTCCCCTGCACCGCAGTGTTAGACCGCATTGCGTGGTGGCTGAATGATCTTCGTCCAGCCCTCGTAGATTTTCATCAGTTGCGAACCGACGTCGAACAGAACGTCACGGCCTGTGTCTTCGCCCAGGCGACGAGCCATGATTTCGACCATGAATCGAATTGGACTTGTGTCGTCAATGCACTCAAGTGTTACGCGCTTGATGTATTGATCGGGCAGGAGAACCCGCAGGTCTCCTGCTCTTGCGAGTTGCTTCGCTAGCACCTCCGTGACTTGAAGCTGTGCATATTCCGATTTGTCGGCAGCGGCTTGCCGTTGAAACCAGTCCGAGGTGGCACGATCGAATGAGAACCGCACTTCGGAGTAGCAGGAATATGGGAACTGAGGCGAATGATCGAGAAGAACGAATCGCATCCATGCACTTCCGTCTGTCGCGCCCCAGTCGATGGCCCAGTCTGTGTGGAAGTCCGGGCGTTCGACTCTGCCTTGTGAGGCATTGGTGATCTTTGAGACAGCTTCAATTAGCGCTCGGAACCCTTCATCGAAGTTCGTCCGGAAGTCCGCGTATACCTTTCCACGAACGAACAGCGGCAGTTTGCAGTCGTCTTTGATGACCGGGAAAACAACAACCCTCTTCTCTTCAAGTTCTCGGAGTAGGCCGCTTTCGAGTTCCTTCTTGCACCATTCGGAGTCTACGGATGCCTTGGACAGGACAACTATCAGACCGGGAGTCAAATGGAGGGCGCTCTGAATCCGCTGGATGAGAGAATCGCCAACATTCAGTTCCCACTTATCGAGCCAGACATATTGCTTGTGACGAACGAGCTGCTTGGCGAGGCACTCGACAAAATCTGCATCAGCGTGTGAGTAGCTTATGAATAGCGGCATAGGTGGTGAGCAGCGCGGTCTAACGTGGACGTCACCGGCGCTGCGCGGCTTTATCGCGCAGCGCCCAGAGAGCGAAGCCAACGGGGGCGACCGAAAGGTTAGGTTTCTGAAATAGCCTGCTCATCTACTGCGCTTACCTAGACTTGGTAGCCCACCTTGATATACGCGCACCCACGTCGTTTGCCGGCGGAGTTTTACCGCTGACGGCGTAGCTGGGTACTCTCCATGCCGATCCTCCTTATGCTTGAGCATTTGCCCAAGGGGAATGGACTGCCCACAAAGTGCGCATCGGTTTGTGATGAGTCGTCTGCCACGTGGCGCATAGGTAATGGGCGTATTGACCGTGAATGTTCGCGGCCGGCGCTTGCCTAATTTTTTCGCCGGGCTGGCTTCTGGCACGTTTGTCGATGACTTGCTCGAATTCCCGCGCTTCCTCTGTGCGCGTTCGACAGCCTCTTTCTCCAAACGTGCTTGAGCGTTGCTTAGCATGCACTTGATGCACTGGCTTGCATGCGAACTTTGGAAGATGGAGCCGCAGGACTCGCAGATTGAAACGTTCGGGGGCAGCGGGGGTAGGGACACAAGAGAAACCTAACGAGAAGTGGACGTCACTGAAAAACTTCCATATCTGGCAATCTTTTTCCAGATATGGAAGTTCGTTTCCAGATGCGGAGATAGGCCGTTTTCAATATCTAGGCATTTTCCGCAATGACGCGATCGTCGAGTCTTAGTTTGCGCACGGCTGGGCGTGGTAGCAGCCAGAGCTTGCGCTGGCGGTCGCACCATCCGCCGGCCGCGCGTCGGGTCGTCGCGATAGCGAACGCAGACCAGGGCATTGTCGAAGCGTGCCGCGAGCCGCTTGGTCCCGGCGGCGCCCGGCTCCAGCTTTTTCAGTACGACTCCATTCAGTGTGAATGCCCTGGCGGCCGGCGGCATCGGCGGCCGGCGATCGGCGGTTGCAGTGGTCATTGCCCTTCCTCCCTTTCTGGCCCGGTACGCTGCTGGCGGATTTTCCGCCAGCATAATCAGCTTCGATGCCGAGGGCAATAACGGCGATCGCCATCGGAGTCGGCAGCGGTGTTGTTGCCGCTGGTGCATCAGTCGCCGTGGCGCCAGCGCCAACTCTTGTTCAGACTTCGAGGCGGCCGACCTTGTTGCGCTGGTGGCGGTTGTTGGCGATCAGGGCGATCAGGGCGATCAGCACGATGGCGGCGCCCATCAGTTCGAGGGCGCCTGGGAGGCGGCCTTGGGCGATGGCGATCAGGTAGGTGATGACGGGGGGTGAGGTTGGCGAACAGGCCGGCGTTGAGGGGGCCGAGTGCTGGCTGCCGCTCCATGTTGATAGCGGCTTGCTTCCCCGATATCCGATGTCAGCCGGCTGCCTTTTTCAGTAAAGCCGGGCCGCGTGCTGTTTTCCCTGCGCCGCGTTTTGCTCGAAGTTGAAATCGTGTCTCGGCATCGAACTCTGTCAGCATCAGCGTCGTCATTTCGTCGATCAGTCGGTTCAGCGGCGTGCCACGACTCTTGGCAAGCGCTTTCAATCGCAGGTGTTTTTCGTCGGGCAAGCGAACGGTCAGTGTGGCCATGTCATGCGTCCGTCAATCGAAAGAGATTTGTCAGCATAGCCAAAAATTCGGCCAGTATCGAATTGCTTTTGGGTTCGCATTCCAATCCGGGCCGGTTCGCCGTATCGCCAGCGCCAACTCTTGCTCAGACTTCGAGGCGGCCGACTTTGCTGCGCTGGTGGCGGTTGTTGGCGATCAGGGCGATCAGCACGATGGCGGCGCCCATCAACTCGATGGCGCCGGGGAGTCGGCCCTGGGCGATGGCGATCAGGTAGGTGATGACGGGGGTGAAGTTGGCGAACAGGCCGGCGTTGAGGGGGCCGAGCTTGGCCACGCCCATGTTCCAGAACAGGATGCCGAAGACCGAGACGCAGAGGATGATGAAGGCGAGCTGCGGCCAGACGGCGAGCAGTTGCGCGGCGCGCGGCGGCTGGCTGTGGCCGGCCAGCGTGGCGATGGCGACCGCGGCCATGATGGCGAACCAGCCCAGCGCGCAGGACAGCGCGGTGTAGCGCACCGGCGACCAGCCGGGGAACTGCTGCCCGCCCAGGGTGTAGGCGGTCCAGAACAGCGAGGCGAGAAACACCAGGCCGTTGCCTCGCGCGTCGCCGCCGGTGAGGCGCGCGAGTTCGCCCGAGGTGATGACAAACAGTTCGCCGACCAGCGCCAGCGCGATCGCCGCGAGCGTGAAGTTGTCGGGCCGGCGGTGCGTGCGCCACCACTGGAACAGCGCGACCTGGATCGGGCCCAGCGCGAGGATCATGCCGCTGATCTCGGGCCGGGTCAGCTTGAGGCCTTCGAACAGGCAGACGCCGAAGCCGGCGAAGCCGAGGCTGCCGAACAGCACGATTTTCCAGAACTGGCCGTCTGTGCGGAGCGCGGCGCGGCCTTCGCGCACCCAGAGCAGGCCGATGAAGATCAGGGCCGCGGTGCCGTAACGCATTGCCGTCAGCCAGTAGGGATCGACCATTTGCAGCGCCGATTTGCCGACCGGCAGGAAGCCGCCCCAGATGGCGATCACCAGCAGCATATAGATCGTGCCGCGGCGGTGGTCCTTGTGTGCTTGCGTCATAGCTGCAGCGTGCCGCCGGCCAGGTGCCGCGACTGCGCGAGGCGGGCCAGGGTCGGCAGCAGGTTGAGTCCGCTGTCGCTTTTCAATTGCTGCGCCGCCGCCTTGAGTTCTTCGAGAGTTATGCGAAGCGGTATCCCCTTGCGGGATGGCGCTGGCGACCCGCCGACCGCGCCCAGCGCGATGGCATTGCCGCTGTCGCAGGAGGGGAAGGCGATGGCGCGGCCGGCGAAGGCTTCTTCGAGGCGCTTGACGCTCTTGCCGAAATCCTTGCGCCGCGACAGCAGGTTTACGCACAGCAGGCCGTCGTCGGCCAGCCGGGCGCGGCAGTCGAGATAGAAGGGCAGGGTGTCGAGGCGGCCGGTGCGGGCGTCGGCATCGAAGCCGTCGACCAGGATCAGGTCGTAGCGCTGCCGGCTTT
The DNA here is from genome assembly GCA_034376265.1 of Sulfuritalea sp. GTDB lineage: Bacteria > Pseudomonadota > Gammaproteobacteria > Burkholderiales > Rhodocyclaceae > Sulfuritalea. The sequence continues at coordinate 15,310 of JAXMJU010000127.1, read as the reverse complement.
CGATGACGAAGTCGGCGCCGTCGCCGTAGCGGATGTCGATGCGCTGCTGATCTTCGGGCAGCTTGAAGAACTGCCGCGCGGCGGCGGCCACGCGCGGCTCGATTTCGACCACCGTGAGCTTCGCCTGCGGTCGGTGGCGATACAGGAACTTGGTTACCGAGGCCGCGCCGAGGCCGATCTGCAGGACCTTGCGCGGCCAGTCGTCGCCGTGCAGCAGCAGCGGCACCATCATTTCGCGCGTGTAGTCGAGTTCCAGTGCGAAGGGCCGCGCGATGCGCATCGCGCCCTGCACCCAGCTCGAACCGAAATGCAGGTAGCGGACGCCGGCTTCCTCGCTGATGTCGATGTTCAATGCAGGATACGGCCGCTGGGCGGGAACAGCTCGTCGACGATCTCGGGCCCGAAGCGGTATTCGTGGCCGCAGATCTCGTCCTCGATGGCGATCGCCTCGGCGTCGGCCAGCATGGACTCGACTTCTTCGCGGCCCAGCGAGAGCAGCATGTTGCGCACCTTCTCCTCGTCGCGCGGACAATGCCAGGCGGCCTGGCGCGGCGGGTAAAGGCGCACCGTTTCCTCGGCGAAGAGCCGGGTCAGCAGGATATCGGGTGGCAGCGCCAGTTCCTCGGGGCGCACCGTGGCGGCGAGCTGCTCGATGCGGTTCCAGCCGTCGGCGTCGCGCAGATCGGCGCCCGGCAGCTTCTGCAGGAACAGGCCGCAGGCGGTGTCGGCGGTGGCCGCCAGCCACAGCCGCGCCGGCTGCTGCTCGGACTGCGCCAGGTAGTGTTCGAAGATTGTCGCCAGGGTGCTGCCCAGCAGCGGCACCACGCTCTGGTAGGGCGTCTGCGCCGACTGCGGCTGCAGGGTCAGCACCAGCCTGCCGTCGCCGAGCAGGTCGGCGACGCCGCCGACATGGGCTTCGGCGTCGGCTGCCAGCTCGCTCTTGGCCATGCCGCGCAGATGCAGTTGTTCGTTGCAGTCCACCACCAGCATCGACACCGGGCCGTGGCCCTGCACCTGGAAGCTCAGGCGCCCGGGGGTCTTCAGGTTGCTGCCGATCAGCGCCGTGACGGCGGCCAGCTCGCCGAGCAGGTCGCGCACCGGCGCCGCATAGTTGCGCCGCGCGGCGATCGCCGCCCAGGACGGGCCGAGCTGCACCAGCGCGCCGCGGATGTCGAGGTCTTCGAGCAGAAAGCCATGCACCGCGTCCATCGGATTCCTAGCGCACGAAGCTGTCGAACATGGTCGGGTCGAAACCCACCAGGTACTGCCCGGCGTCGTTCTCCACCACCGGGCGGCGGATCACGCTCGGGTGTTCCATCATCAGCGCCACGGCCTGGCCTTGCGTTGTGATCGCCTGCTGTTCGCGCGTCAGCTTGCGCCAGGTCGGGCCTTTGGTATTGACCAGCGTCTGCCAGCCCATGGTGCGGCACCACTGCACCAGGCGGTCGTGCGGCACGCCGAGTTTCTTGTAGTCGTGGAACTCGTAGCTGATGCCGTTGGAATCGCACCAGGCGAAGGCCTTCTTCATGGTGTCGCAATTCTTGATGCCGAAGATTTTTACCATGGGCGGTAGATTGTCTGTGTTAGCGTGAAGTGACCGGATGCGTCGCCGACGGTATCGAGCGAAGCGAGCCGATCGGGAACCCCCCGCGAGGGGGGGCGAAGGGGGCGGGCCGATCTTGCTCGCCCACGGCAAAGCGAAGGTGCGAAGGTTTCATGATCCGGGGATGGCTATCGAAGCTAAGGGCGTTGAGTTCGGCGTGGGCGAATTCTAACAAACGCGGCATAATCGCCGGCCATGAATGACCCTATCCGCAGTGAGGCGCAACGACGCGCCGACGAGATCGCGATCTTCCGGGTCGAGCTGGCGCGCCTCGACAGCGAAGGCGTGCTGCACCTCGATGCGGCCCAGCAGCACGCGCTGCGCGAGCACCATGCGGCCTTGCTGGCGAGCTTCGCCGGGCGCTTCGACATCGACCGCGACGCGCAGGCCAGGCAATTGTCGCTGGGCATGCGCGTGGCGTCCTTCCTCGGCGCGCTGGCGCTGGCGGCCAGCGTGTTCTTCCTTTTCTACCAGTTCTGGGGCAATTTCGACGAGACCGCGCAAGTCGCGATCCTGCTCGGCGCGGCGCTGGCCAGCCTCGGACTGACGGTGTGGATCCAGACCCGCGACGCCTCGGGCTATTTCACCAAGCTGGCGGCGATGGTGGCCTTCGCCTGCTTCGTGCTGAACCTGACCATGCTCGGCCAGATCTTCAACATCACGCCGACCGACCGGGCCCTGTTGCCCTGGGCGGCGCTGGCCTTGCTGCTGGCCTATGCCTGCGACCTGCGCCTGCTGCTGGCGGCCGGCATCTGCTGCGTGATCGCCTTCGTCGCCGCGCGCGTGGGCGAGTGGGGCGGCATCTACTGGCTGCATTTCGGCGAGCGGCCGGAGAATTTCTTCCCGGTCGCGGCGCTGCTGTTCGCCGTGCCGGCGCTGACGGAACACCGGCGCCTGTCGGGCTTCGCCGCGATCTACCGGATCTTCGGCCTGCTCAGCCTGCTGCTGCCGATGCTGGTGCTGGGCCACTGGGGACAGGGCAGCTACCTGGCCAACCACGACGTCGAAATACGCAGCATCGAGGGCATCTACGAACTCGCCGGCTTCGTCGCCAGCGCCCTGGCGATCTGGATCGGCGCGCGCCGGCAGTGGCCGGATACGGTGAATACCGGTATCACTTTCTTCGTCATCTTTCTCTACACCAAGTTCTTCGACTGGTGGTGGGAGATCATGCCGAAATACCTGTTCTTCCTGGTGCTGGGCCTGGCCGCGATCCTGATCCTGCTGGTGTTGAAGCGCCTGCGCCGCATCGGGCGCGGCGCCATGGAGGGCGCGCCATGAAGCTCACGCCCTGGAAGGTCCTGGCGGCCGGCGCGGCGCTGATCCTGCTGGCCAATGCCGTGGCGCTGGTGGGCGTTTATCTGAATCGCAGCGGCGAGGCGGAAAGCCGCATGACGCTCTCGCAACGCGAACTGTCCACGCCCTGGCGCGGCGGCATGGTCAGGGAGAACAGCGGCCTGGCGCTGGCGCTGAACTGGCGCGTGATCGATGCCGGCACGAGCGAATACTTCGGTTCGGGCTTCGGCAACAACGGCGGCATGCCGGACTGGCTGGACTCGGCGAAGATGGCGGCGCTGGGCTTCGATACCGCGGCCGTGGCCGCGGACAACACCGAGCGCCGGCGCTTCGAGCGATCTTTGCCGCGCGAAGTGCTGCTGGTGCTGGAACTCGGCGGCGCGGCCTGGCAGCAGGTGCTGGAGCGCACGCGGCAAAATGCCGCGCGCCACACCGCGGCGCAGGCGGCCAATGCCGACAGCAAGGCCTTCGCCGACAAGGCCAAGCGCGCCGAGGAACAGCTGAAGCGCGAGGAGAACGTGAACAGCCGGCTGTTCGCCATCGACGCCGGGCTGGACCGCACGGCCCTGCGCACGAAGTATCCGGATCGCGGCCGTTACCTGATCGTCAAGGCTACGCTGCGCCCGCGCACGGTGACGCGGGACAAGCAGACCCGCATCGGCGGCTACCTCAGCGCCCTGGCAGTTTCGCAGATCAACGTGCCACACGCCTTGCGCCCGACGCTGGAACCCGTGCTGCGCAGCCAGCGGCGCACGACGGACGAACCCGGCGCGCGCTTCGAGGCCACCATCGCCTTCGGCCAGCGCCTGGAGCCGTGGATCGAAGCGGTCGCCGTGCCGCGCTGAACCCCATCCCCTCCCCGACCCTCCCCTTGAAGGGGAGGGAGAAATGCGCCGACACACTTAAGTTAGCGCTCAATGCCCTTCCGGGGAAGGGCGCGGCCGCGGCAAACACGGCATAATCACGCGCCATGAATACATCCTTTTTGTTGCGCCGCATCCTGCCGGCGGCACTGCTTCTGATCCTCGTCGTCGGCGGCTATCTATGGACCACGCGGGCCAAGCCGATCAGCGTGGTGCTGAAGTCCGTCGATCGCGGCAACGTCGAGTCCACGGTGGTCAATACCCGTGCCGGCACGGTCGAAGCCTGTCAGCGCACGCGGCTGTCCACCATCATGGGCGGCCGCATCGAATTCCTCGGCGTCAAGGAAGGCGACAAGGTGAAGAAGGGCCAGTTGCTGATGAAGCTCTGGAACGACGACCAGAAGGCGCAGCAGACCCTGGCCGAGGCCCAGCGCACGGTATCCGCACAGCGCGTCAAGGAGGTGTGCACCACGGCGGCCAGTTCGCGCCGCGAAGCCGAGCGCCAGACTTCATTGAAGAACAAGGGCTTCGTTTCGGATGCGCGCGAGGATGCCGCGAAGAGCGAGGCCGATGCCCGCAGCGCGGCCTGCGAAACGGCGCGTGCCGATGTCACCCAGGCCTCGGCGCGGATCAACGTGACCAAAGTCGAGCAGGGCCGCATGACGCTGTATGCGCCCTTCGACGGCATCGTGGCGAACATCGTCGGCGAGCTCGGCGAATATTCGACGCCGTCGCCGCCGGGCGTGCCGACGCCGCCGGCGATCGACCTGATCGACGACTCCTGCCTGTACATCAACGCACCGATGGATGAAATCGATGCGCCCAAGATCAAGGCCGGCCTGCCGGTGCGCGTCACGCTCGACGCGCTGCCCAAGCAGCCTTTGCAGGGCAAGGTGCGGCGCGTCGCGCCCTATGTGCTGGCGGTCGAGAAGCAGGCGCGCACGGTCGATGTCGAGGTGGATTTCGACATGCCGGCGAGCGGCGGCCTGCTGGTCGGCTACAGCGCCGACGTCGAGATCGTGCTCGCCACGCGCGCCAACGTGCTGCGGGTGCCCACCGCGGCGCTGATCGAGGGCAGCCGCGTGATGGTGCTGAACGCGGAAAGCGGCAAGCTCGAAGAGCGCAAGGTCAAGATCGGCACCGCCAACTGGGAGTTCACGGAAATCGTCGAAGGCCTGGCCGAGGGCGAGCGCATCGTCACCTCGCTCGAACGCGAGGGCGTGAAAGTTGGCGCTCGGGCTACGGCGGCGGCTGGCGCCGCCGCCAAATGACGGCACATGACACGGCATTCCCCCCAGCCCCCTTGCCTGGCAAGGGGGTGACAATGTTTGCGCCGCTGCGCGGCGTATGGATGGAGTGAGCGCATGAGTGTGATCCAGCTCGCCGGCATCGAGCGCGTGTTCCATCTGGGCGACAGCGTGGTGCATGCGCTGACCGGGCTCGATGTCTCCATCGACGCCGGCGAATACGTGGCGATCATGGGACCGTCGGGTTCCGGCAAGTCCACGCTGCTCAACCTGCTTGGACTGCTCGACCATCCCGATGCGGGTTCCTACCAGCTCGAAGGCCGCGACGTCACCACGCTCTCGCCTGACGAACAGGCCGCCGTGCGCAGCCGGCGCATCGGCTTCGTGTTCCAGAGTTTCCATCTGGTGCCGCGCCTGACTGCGGCCGAGAACGTCGCCCTGCCCATGATGCTGGCCGGGATTCCTGCGGCCGAACGGGCGCAGCGCGTGAAACAGGCGCTCAAGGATTTCGGCCTCGACCAGCGCGCCGACCATAGGCCAGACCAGCTTTCCGGCGGCCAGCGGCAGCGCGTCGCAATCGCCCGCGCCACCATCATGCAGCCCGCCGTGCTGCTGGCCGACGAGCCGACCGGCAACCTCGACCGTGCCACCGGCGACGACGTCATCCATTTGCTGGAAGAGCTCAACCAGCGCGGCATGACGCTGATCATCGTCACCCACGACCCGAAGATCGGCACCCGCGCCCGCCGCCAACTGATGATGGAAGACGGCGAGCTGAAAAGCGACAGCGCGCGATCCACGGCGGGCGCGGCCTGAATCCATGCGCAATGCGGACGTCCTGCGTTTCGCCCGCGATGCGGCGGCCGGCTATCCGTTGCGCACTTCGCTGTCGGTGCTGGCCATGGCCATCGGCGTCGCCGCCGTGGTGGTGCTGACCTCGCTCGGCGACGGTGCGCGGCGCTATGTGGTCGAGCAGTTTTCGGCGCTCGGCAGCAACCTCGTCATCGTCCTGCCCGGACGTTCGGCCACCGGCGGCTTCAGCCCGGCCAATGCGCTGACCACGACGCCGCGCGACCTGACGGTGGATGACGCGTTCGCGCTGACGCGCCTGCCTTCGGTGCGGCGCGTGGCACCGCTGACCGCCGGCAACTCGGAAATCAACGCCAACGGACGGCTGCGCGAAGTCGTGGTGGCCGGCACCGCCTCGACCTATCTCGACATCCGCAGCTTCAAGATGGCGCAGGGGCATTTCCTGCCGCAAGCGGACTGGAATCGCGGCGCGCCGGTGGCCGTGATCGGCTCCAAGCTGCAGGAGGAAATCTTCGGCAATCGTCCGGCGGTGGGGGAACTGATCCGGCTCGGCGACCGGCGTCTGCGCATCGTCGGCGTGCTCAAGTCGGTCGGACAGGGACTGGGCATGAATACCGACGAGGTGATCTTCGTTCCGGTCGGCGTGGCGCAGAGCCTGTTCAATACCAACACCCTGTTCCGTGTCCTGATCGAGGCCCGGAGCCGCGACGAGATCGAGGCCGTCAAGCGCGAAGTGGGTGCCATGCTCAAGAACCGTCATGGCGGCGAGGAAGACATCACGGTGATCACCCAGGATGCCGTGCTGGCCACCTTCGACAAGCTGCTGCGCGCGCTGACCGCCGCGGTGGCCGGCATCGCCGCGATCAGCCTGGCGGTGGCCGGCATCCTGGTGATGAACGTGATGCTGGTCGCGGTGACCCAGCGCACGGCGGAGATCGGTCTGCTCAAGGCGCTTGGCGCGCGCGCGGCGACGATCCGCAATGCCTTCATGGCCGAAGCCGCGATGCTCTCGCTGGTCGGCGCCATCACCGGCTATGGCCTCGGCCTGTTCGGCGCCTTCGTCCTGCGCCAGATGTACCCGGTGTTTCCCGCCTATCCGCCGGACTGGGCGGTGATCGCGGCACTCGGTACGGCGCTCGGCACCGGCATGCTGTTCGGCATCATGCCGGCGCGGCGCGCGGCGCGGCTCGATCCGGTGCAAGCACTGATGAAACACTGATGCAGCTCACCGACTTCCTCACGCTGGCCATTCGCGCCATCAGCGCCCAGCGCCTGCGCAGCTTCCTGACCCTGCTCGGGATTGCCGTCGGCATCGCTGCGGTGATCCTGCTGACCTCGATCGGCGAGGGCATCCATCGCTACGTGCTGGCGGAATTCACCCAGTTCGGCACCAACGTCGTCGGCGTGCATCCGGGGCGCACCAAGACCGGCGGCGCGACGACCGGGCTGCCCAGCAGCGCGCGGCCGCTGTCGCTGGAGGATGCCGAAGCCCTGAAGCGTCTGTCCAACGTGGTCGCGGTCACCCCCAGCGTGTTCGGCAATGCCGAGGTCAGCGGCAACGGCCGGGTGCGGCGCGTCTCGGTCTATGGTGTCGGTCCCGGTCTGCTCGTGGTGTTCAAGGCCAGGGTGCGTAGCGGCCAGTTCCTGCCGGAGGAGGAGGCCGGCGCCGCACGCGCCCAGGTGGTGCTCGGTCCCAAGCTGAAGAACGAATTGTTCGGCGCGGAGAATGCGCTGGGTGCGCGGGTGCGCATCGGCGGCCTGCAGTTCCGCGTGATCGGCGTCATGGAGGCCAAGGGCCAGTTCCTCGGCATCGATCTCGACGATACGGCCTATGTTCCGGCGGCGCGTGCCATGGAGCTGTTCAACCGCGAGGGCCTCAACGAAATCAGCGTCGCCGCCGCCGAGAACGTGCCCGCCGCCGGCGTGGTAGCAGCGATCAAGGAAGTGATGATTGCCCGCCACGGCCGCGACGATGTCACCATCATCAGCCAGGAGGAAATGCTGGCCACGCTGGGCGGCATCCTCAATGTGCTGACCATGGCGGTCGGCGCCCTGGGCGGCATTTCGCTCTTGGTCGGCGGCGTCGGCATCGTCACCATCATGACCATTGCCGTCACCGAACGCACCAACGAGATCGGCCTGCTGGTGGCGCTCGGCGCAAGGCGGCAGACCATCCTCGGCCTGTTCCTCGGCGAAGCCGTGGCGCTCGCCGCGATCGGCGGCCTGGTCGGCCTGCTGCTCGGCGTCGGCCTGGCGCAGCTGATCGGCCTCTTCGTGCCGACGCTGCCGGTGCATACGCCCCTGTCATTCGTACTGCTGGCCGAAGCCCTGGCCGCCGCCATCGGCCTCGCCGCCGGCGTGTTGCCGGCGCGGCGCGCGGCGCTGCTCGATCCGGTGGAAGCCCTACGAACCGAGTAGGGCGTGGCCCGCGCCAAGAGTTGGCGTTGGCGACACGGCGCCGCCGCTCATTCCAGCGGCAAATAGAAGAACACGAAGCGGCCCTGTTCGACGTTCACCATCAGCGTGGCGCCGTGGTGCAGGCCGTACACCGCATAGCCGGGCATGGCGCCGGGCGCATGGCATTCGCTGGCATGCTGGGGCGATTCGAAATCCCGGTCGCGGTCATACCACGACAGCAGCATGTGGCTGCCGAGCCGTGCGCTGGCCTCGGCGTCGGCGAGCTGCATTGCCGCGAGGTAATCCGCGAGCGGCAACGATGGGGCGAGTTCCGCCACGCTCAGCGCGAAATCGCCGGGCACGGCGCCCGTCAGGCAGGCCGCTTCAGTGTTCATCGGCGAGCAGCCCGAAGCGCCCGCCCGAAAGCCGGCTGAGCCAGTAATCGAAGGTATTGCCGATCCGGTTGCCGATGTGGATCATCAGCGTCGCCGCTTCGATCTGGCGCGCGACCGCGACGCCATAGCGGGCCAGCAGATCGGCTTGCGCCGCGCTGCTCGGCCGCCCGTCGCTTTCCGCCCAGTGCATGGCGAACAGCAGCGCGGGAATCTCGGCGGGCGGGGAACTGCTCAGGTCCAGCGCCAGCAGGCGGGAAATCTCCGCTTTGGAAACGCCCGCCAGCGCGGCAAGAAACTCGTGGCCATAGGCGCAATGCCGGCAGCGATTGACGCCGCTGACGACCATCATGATGCGCTCGCGAAAATCCGCGGAAATCCCGGATTTCAAGGACAGCGAAACAACCGGGCGCAACTGCGCCAGCGCGCGATACAGGTCGCGCCAGAACTGCATGGGGCCGGCATAAATGCGTCGCCGGAAACCCGGGGCCGCGGAGTTGTCGCTCATGGCATGGCGCCTTGGTGGAACACGATTGTGAGCATTTCGACTCGATGGCCGCAATTTTACTCCGCACGCTCAGGCTCGCCGCCGGGAAACGTCGGTACGACAGGATGGCACGCGACAGGGTGACGCCAAGCACGCGTAGAATCCAGCGGGTCCAATATCCATATCGCTTGGCGCGCAGATCATGCCGAACAGTGGCAGCACACTTCAGGAGAGCGTCGCCCTGCAACGCGCGGCGCTGAAGAAGATCATCGAAGAACCGCTGCGCGGTGCGGCGCAGGCCGTCGCTGCGGCCTGGGGCAGCCGCGCCGCACTCAACGCCGAGCTGGGCCGCCTGTTCCCCGGCGTGCCGCATTGCCGCTACCTCTACGTCATGAATATCGATGGCGTGCAGATTTCCGACAATGTCGGCGCCGCCGGCGTCAGCGAGGCCGATTTCGGCCGCAACCGCTCGCACCGTCCGTATATGCGCGAATCCCAGCCGGCCACGGGCTTCCTGCTGTCGCGCTCCTACATCACGCTGCGCGAGCGACGCCCGGGGTTGACCGCGATCCAGATCGTGCGCAGCGCCACCGGCGCCGCGGTGGGTTTTCTCGGCGCCGATTTCTATCTGCACGACCTGCCGCTGACGCGGGCGCGCTTCGAGGAGCAGCACCAGTGGCGGCAATTGCGCGGCGATCCGTCGATCCGCAGCCAGGTCTTCCACCAGACCCGCAGCGAGAGCGAGATGGACCGCCAGCTGGGCACCGTGCTCGGCGTGGTCGAGGAACTGATGGCCGATCACGGCATGTACCACATCATGCTGCATTTTTCGAGCAGCCGCGCCGTGTATTGGACACTCGACGATCCCTACCGCTACCGCCTGTTCGACATTCAGGCGCTGGTCGATCCGGATACCTGCCTGGCCTACCCGAAACACCCCTATCCGGCCGACGCGCTGGTGCCGCAGCAGCGCATCCGCGCCATCCTCGACACGCTGGGTTCGCTGCGTTTCATCGACGAGACTTTCTATCTGCGCACCGGCACGCTGAACCTGTTCAACGGCATGGTCGGCCTGACCTTCTCCTGCGACGGTTCCCACTACATGCCCTGGGACGAGTTCCTCAAGCGGGATGTGGCGTTCTGGCTGGGGTCGGTATAGCGCAGGGGCAGCGTACAGGCGTGAAAAAGGCCACCCGCAGGTGGCCTTCTGTTTTGCAGCGTTTATTGCTCAGAACTTGAAGCCGTAGCCGATGCCGATCAGCACCGGGTCCAGCGTCAGCTTGCTGACCTTGGTGCCGCCCACCAGCAGGTCGGCGCGGATGTAGGTCTTCTTGATGTCGAAGTTGATATAGCTGTTCTTGCCGATCTTGTAATCGAAACCGACCTGCAGCGCGCCGCCGAGGCTGGAATTGCTCAGGTCCGAAGTCGATCCGGTCAGGGTATTCACCACCGGCAGGTCCACGCCGGAAATCAGCGTGTAGTTGATGCCGGCGCCGACGTAGGGACGGAAGGTGGCTTCGGGTGCGAAGTGGTACTGCAGCGTCAGCGTCGGCGGCAGGGCCTTGAAGGTGCCGACCTTGCCGACGCCGTTGACCTGCACGTCAAGCTTCTGCGGATAGGTCAGGATCAGTTCGGCGGCGAGGTTCTTGGTGAAGAAGTAGGTGAAGTCCACCTCGGGAATCAGCTTGTGTTCCACCCAGACCGCGTCGCCGGGAAGGGCCAGGGCGGGGATGGGGTCGGACTTCTTGATCGGCTGAACATCCACCGCGCGGATGCGCATCATCCAGTTGCCTTCGGCCTGCTGGGCCAGGGCGACGCTGGAACCGAGAACGGCGGCGACAGCGATGGCGAGTCTTGCATGCTTCATAACAGATCCTTTCAGGGATTTAAGGTTTAATGGTCAAGCGGAAAAAGTTTGCGGCGATAATAACCATGGGCAATGTGTGGGAATTGACTTTTGTCAATTGACGAGGGCGTTGCGATGGCCCGCGAACACAAATCCTGACCTGCGTCAGGATTTGCAAATCGGCGAGGGGTCGGGACGACCCGATTGCGGCCGCTGAGGCGCGCATCGCCGTAGCGCCAGCGCCAACTCTTGCCGCCAGAGGCATGAAGCGTTTGATCCGCAGATCTCGCCGATTAACGCAGATGGATCAGGGCCTTGCTTGCTCGGGTCGTATCACCTGCTGGGTGCGCCGTGGGCGCCGGCCACGGTTTTATCTGCGTAATCTGCGCAATCTGCGGACTGAACTGAGATTCTTGGATTGATTAGCCCGGCAACTGGTGCCGGGCTGCGCAGCGCTATCCGCCGCGCGGCTAGCGCGCGTGCAGGCGCCGCATCAGCTCGCCGTGATCGGGCAGGGCGCGGGCGCGTTCCAGGTTGGCGGCCTTGATTCTCCGCATGGTCTGCCAGACCGCTTCCTTCGGCATCTGCCGGCTCATGGCGTGAGGCGTGCGCGGCAGGCGGCCGAAGCCGCTGGCGATGGAATAGAAGGCGGTATCGCCGAACAGGCCTTGGTCCTGCCATTCGACCAGGCCGGTGCGATCGTAGAGCTCCAGCGTCTGCGCCAGCGAATCGGGCGGCGCCAAGTCGCGCGCGGCGCGCCAGAATTCGCTGTCTTCGCGCCGGTTGAGCAGGTAGTGGAGCACGATGAAATCGCGCGCCTCGTCGTATTCGCGCGCCACGCGGCGGTTGTAGCGATCGATCAGCAGCGGATCGAAACCGCTGTCGGGGAAATAGTCGAGCAGCATCTCGACGCTCTTTTGCGCAAGATAAATGCCGGTCGATTCGATCGGTTCGAGGAAGCCGGCCGAGAGGCCAATGGCGACGCAGTTCCTGACCCAGAAATTCGCGCGACGGCCGATCTTCATCGCCAGGTGCAGCGGCTCGCCGTCCGGCTGTCCGGTGTGGGCCTTGAGTTCCGCGGCGGCCTGTGCCCGGTCGAGGAAGCGGCTGGAATACACGTAGCCGCTGCCGACCCGGTGGCGCAGCGGAATGCGCCAGCACCATCCGGCGGAGAGCGCCGTGGAACGCGTGTAGGGATGAGAATCGCCGTCGTGGGGCAGCGGCAGCACGGCGGCGCTGTCGCACAGCAACTGGTCGGCCCAACTGATGAAGCCGTCACCGAGGCTGCCCTCGATCAGCTTGGCGGCGAAGCCGGTGCAGTCGATGAACAGGTCGGCCTGCAGCGGGCCGTGGGCCGCCGTCTCGACATGGCTGATGAAGCCGCGCGGATCGAGCGCCACCTGGCCGACCTCGTCGACGATGTGCCGCACGCCGCGGCCCACCGCCACGTCGCGCAGGAAGACGGCAAAGGCGCGTGCGTCGAGGTGATAGGCGTAGGCGCCCTGCTGCATGATCGCCGAATTCGCCAGCGGATTGCCGTCGAACGGATGCGGCCCGCGGTTCATGTCGCCCAGCAGCGCCTGCAGCGAATACGAGACGTAGGACTCGGTCTCGCGGCCGTCCTGGCGTTCGCGCAGCCAGTGGTGGAACAGCGGCAGGCCGCCGACCTGCGACGCGCCGACGACGCCGAAGGGGTGCCAGACCGCGTCGGCGCCGCGTTGCCAGTCGATGAACTTGATGCCGAGCTTGTAGGTGGCGTTGCTGGCCTTCATGAAGGCCGCCTCGTCGATTCCCATCGCGCGCAGGAAGCCGACCAGGGGCGGCACCGTGGCCTCGCCGACGCCGATGGTGCCGATGCTCGCCGATTCGACCAGGGTGATGGTGCACAACTGCGGATCGAGGAAGCGGTTGAGGAAGGTCGCGGCAACCCAACCCGCGGTGCCGCCGCCGACGATCAGGATATTCTTGATGGGTGATGGCATCGCGTTCCCGTGGCAGATATGCAAAGGCGCAGGATAGCAAATCGCACGGCTTACAATCGTGTCATTGCGCGCCGCGCCCCCGGAGGTTTCCCCGCATGAACGCATCCACCCTGGTCCGCTCCATCAACTGCTGCTGCTGCCTGCTGATGGCGGCGCTCGCGGCGACCGGTTGCGCCACCAATCCGGTGACCAAAAAAAACGAACTCGCCTTCGTCTCGGAGCAGCAGGAAATCAGCATGGGGGCCAAGCAGTACCTGCAAAGCCAGCAGTCGGCGGGCGGCAAGTTCGTGCTCGATCCGGCACTCGCGGCCTATGTCGATGCCGTCGGACAGAAGCTGGTCAAGGTCAGCGACCGGCCGAACCTGCCTTTCGAATTCGTCATCATCAACGATACGGTGCCCAACGCCTGGGCCTTGCCCGGCGGCAAGCTGGCGGTCAATCGCGGCCTGCTGACCGAACTCAAAAGCGAGGCCGAACTGGCGGCGGTGCTGGCCCATGAAATCGTGCACGCCGCAGCCCGCCACGGCGCCAGCGCGGTGGAACGCGGCACGCTGCTGTCGGCCGGCGCCGCGGTGATCTCGGTGCTGACGGCGGACAACCGGGCCGCCGACCTGATCGACGTGGCCACGCAGGGCGGTGCCATGCTGCTCAACTTCCGCTTTGGCCGCGAGCACGAGCTCGAAGCCGATCGCTACGGCATGGACTACATGGTGCGCGCCGGCTACGACCCGCAGGCGGCGGTCGAACTGCAGGAGACGTTCGTCCGCCTCGCGGGCGGCAAGCAGCCGAACTGGCTGGAAGGCATGTTCGCCAGCCACCCGCCCTCGCAGGAGCGCGTCGACGCCAACCGCGCCAAGGCCGCCGGCATGCCGGCCGGGCTGTTCCGCGGCGAGGAGGTCTACCGGCAGAAAATGGCCTTGCTGAACAAGACCCGGCCGGCCTACGCGGCGCACGACGAAGGCCGCAAGCTGCTCGAAAAACAGCCGGCGCAGGCCCTGGCGCAAGCCGATCAGGCGCTCAAGCTGGAGCCGCGCGAAGCAATGTTCCATGCCTTGCGCGGCGATGCGTTGCACAAGCTCGGCCGCGACGCGGAAGCCGAGCGCGAGTATGACGCGGCCATCAAGCGCAACGACGCGTACTACGCCTACTACCTGAATCGCGGCCTGGTGCGCCAGCGCCTGGGCAACAAGAGCGGCGCGCAGAGCGACCTGGAGCGCAGCACGGCGCTGCTGCCGACCGCCGCCGCGCATTACGAGTTGGGCAAGCTGGCGCAGGGCACCGGCAATCCGGCCAAGGCGATCGGACACTACAAGCTGGCGGCAGGAGCGCAATCGGACCTCGGCCGCCGCGCCGGCGCGGCGCTGCTGCGGCTCGATCTGCCGCGCAATCCTGGCAACTACCTGCAGGTCGACGCCGTGGCGGACGGCCAGGGCAACCTCGGCCTGCGCGTCACCAACCGCAGCCCGCTGCCGGTAGCCAGGCTGCGCGTGACCGGCGCCGTGCCGGCGGCCGGCTTCCAGCGCGAGTACGCGCTGCCGGGAACGCTGAAGCCGGGACAGTCGACGGTGGTGGCAATGGGCGTGCGCCTGGCCGACTTCAATGTTGCGCTGAACCAGGTGCGCGGCCAGGTGCGAGGCGCCGACCCGGTCGAGTAAGCAGGCTGCAAGCGGCGGAGGTTTTTGTGGGGGCGGCTTCAGCCGACCGGTTAACGCTGGCGGACTGACGTTCGCCCTACGGTCCGCCCCTCGGTTCGCGTCGGCCTACACCAGCCCGTTCATCAACTGCACCATCACCGTCTCGCCAGCGCCAACTTTGTCGCGTTCGTGTTCCAGCACGATGAAGCAGTCGGCGTCGGCCATCGAACGCAGCACGCCGGAGCCTTGCGCGCCGGTGGGGCGCACGCACCATTCGCCGTTTTCCCGGAACAGGATGCCGCGCTGGAATTCGGTGCGGCCGCGGCCCTTTTTCATCGGCTCGACGCAGCGCGCGGGAAAGCCGGGAACGGGCTTGACCGGGTCGATGCCGGCCAGCTTCATGATGGCCGGCTGGACGAACTGGTAGAAGGTCACCATCACCGCCACCGGATTGCCCGGCAGGCCGAACAGCCAGGCGCCGGGACGCTCCGCGCCTTCGGGCTGGATGCGGCCGAAGGCCATCGGTCGGCCCGGCTTCATGGCGATTTTCCAGAACGCTACTTCGCCGAGTTGGGCCATCAGCTGCTTGATGAAATCGGCCTCGCCGACCGAGACGCCGCCGCTGGTGATGATCGCGTCGCTGCAGGCCGCCGCCTCGCGGAAGGCCGCTTCGAGCGCGGCCGGGTCGTCCCGCACCACGCCCATGTCGATCACCTCGCAACCCAGGCGCGTCAGCATGCCCCACAGCGTGTA
>JAXMJU010000126.1:0-43606 GCA_034376265.1 Sulfuritalea sp. | reverse complement strand
CGGTCTCGGATGCCACCGGTTCGATGGTGGTGGACATCGGCGGCGGCACCACCGAAGTCGGCGTGATTTCGCTGGGCGGCATGGTCTATGCCAATTCGGTACGTGTCGGCGGCGACAAGTTCGACGAGGCGATCATCTCCTACATCAGCCGCAACTACGGCATGCAGATCGGCGACAACAGCGCCGAGAACATCAAGAAGCAGATCGGCTCGGCCTTCCCCGGCGCCGAGGTGCGCGAGATGGAAGTCTCCGGCATCAACCGCGCCGAGGGCATTCCGCGCAAGTTCACGATTTCCTCGAACGAAGTGCTCGAGGCGCTGTCCGAGCCTTTGAACCAGGTGGTCAAGGCGGTCAAGGACGCGCTGGAGAAGACCCCGCCCGAACTCGGCGCCGACATCGCCGAGCGCGGTCTGGTGCTGACCGGCGGCGGCGCCTTGCTGCACGACCTGGATCGCCTGCTGACCGAGGAAACCGGCCTGCCGGTAATCGTCGCCGACGATCCCTTGACCTGCGTCGCCCGCGGCTCCGGCATGGCACTTGAAAAGATGGACAAACTTGGCAGTATTTTCGCCAACGAGTAACGCCCGCCCCGTGTAGCTTGCATACAGGCCCAGTCGCCGCAGAACACTGGGTCTCACCGGGTCTCCATCACATTTCGAGGGCGTAATGCCTTGATGTCCGTCGCTGGCCATGTTCCGCCACCCTTTTTCAAACGGGGTCCGGCGCCGCTCGTGCGGCTGGCATTTTTCGTCTCGCTTTCCCTGCTGCTGCTGATCGCCGACCTTCGCTTCCATACCCTGGAGTGGGCACGCCTGGGCGTCGCCACGGTGGCCTGGCCGCTGCAGCGCATCACCTGGATGCCGATCGACGCCGCCGGCGATTTCGGCGCCTATCTGACACGACAATCCGCGCTGCTGAAGGAGAACCAGGAACTGCGCCGGCGCCAGTTGGAAGCCGCCAACCTGCTGCTGCGCCAGCGGCACCTGGAGCAGGAGAACCTGCGCCTGCGCGCCCTGCTCGACATGCGTGCGCGGCTGCCGGTGGAAGGCCGCATCGCCGAAATCCTGTATGCCGCACGCGATCCGTTTGCGCGCCGGGTGATCATCGACAAGGGCAGCCAACATGGCATTGCAAGCGGCCAGGCGGTGGTCGATGAGGTCGGTGTGATCGGCCAGGTGGTGCGGGTATTCCCGCTCACGGCGGAAGTATTGCTGCTCACCGACAAGGATCAGGCGATACCGGTCGAAGTGCAGAGGAACGGCTTGCGCGCAGTCCTGGCCGGCGTCGGCGCCGGCATGATGGAACTGCGCTTTCTGGCGTCGAATGCCGAGGTGCAGGTGGGCGACGTGCTGGTGACTTCGGGACTCGACGGGGTCTATCTGCGCGGCCTGCCGGTGGCCAAGGTGATCAAGATCGACCGCGACAGTTCCTACTCCTTCGCCCGCATCACCTGCGCGCCGCTGGCCGGCGTCGAACGCCACGGCCTGACCCTGGTGCTGGGCGCCCGCACGGCCCTGCCGCCGCAGCCCGACGACGCGCCGGCGACGCCCGAGCGACCCGCCGACGGCAAGCGAGTCAAGAAAAAGGCTAAGCCGTAAATGCAACCCACCCACTCCTCGCGCCGCATCCTGCTGCCGGTCAGAAACTGGTTCATCGTGCTGACGCTGTTCGTCGCGCTGCTGCTGAACCTGGTTCCCTTCGGCCGCTTGCCCGGCATTCCCGACTGGGTGGCGCTGGTGCTGGCCTTCTGGTGCGTGCATCAGCCACTCAAAGTCGGCATGGCCGCGGGCTTCGTGCTCGGCCTGGCGATGGACGTCGCCGATGCCAGCGTAATGGGCCAGCATGCACTGGCCTATGTGCTGCTGGCCTTTGCCGCGGCAGGCCTGTCGCGCCGCGTGCTGTGGTTTCCCCTGGCTCAGCAGGCGCTGCACGTGCTGCCGCTGTTCCTCGGCATGCAACTGGTGATGATGCTCACGCGCATGATCGGCGGCGCCGAATTTCCCGGCGTGCCGTGGTTTCTTTCCAGCATCGTCGCGGCGCTGCTCTGGCATCCGGTGACCTACCTGCTGCTGATTCCGCAGTTCCGCCCGGAAGACAAGGACGTCCATCGGCCCATATGATTCTGCCGGCAAGCCCTCCATCGTTTCCGCCCGACCCGGCCTAGGTCAGGAATGGAATTCAAGAACCCGCAGCAGGAACTTGAACGCTTCCGTGCGCGCCTCATGGTGGCGGGAGGCTTCGTGCTGCTCTGCTTCACCCTGCTGTTCGCCCGCTTCGTCTGGCTGCAGGTGGTCCAGCACGATTACTACCGGACCCGCGCCGAGGACAACCGCATATCGCTGGTGCCGGTGGTGCCCAACCGCGGCCTGATCCTCGACCGCAACGGCGTCATGCTGGCGCGCAACTACCCTGCCTACACCCTGGAGATCATTCCTTCCCGAACCCGCCAACTGGAACAGGTGATCGACGAGCTGGCGGAAATCATCGACATCCAGCCCAAGGACCGCAAGCGCTTCCGGCAACTTCTGGAAGAAAGCCGCAATTTCGAATCGCTGCCGATCCGCACCCGCCTGACCGACGAGGAGGTGGCGAAGTTCATCGCCCATCGCTACCGCTTCCCCGGCGTGGACATCAAGGCGCGGCTGTTTCGCCAGTACCCGGGCGGCGCCTTCGCCTCGCATCTGCTGGGCTATATCGGCCGCGTCAATGAGCGCGATCTGGAGAAGATCGAGGCCCGCGAGGACGAGGCCAACTATCGCGGCACCGAACACTTCGGTAAGACCGGGCTGGAACAGCGCTACGAGTTCGAGTTGCACGGCGAAACCGGCTTCGAGCAGGTCGAAGTCGATGCCGGCGGACGTGCCGTGCGCACCCTGGCGCGCAGCGCACCGGTGCCTGGCAACAACCTGACGCTGACCGTCGATGCCGAGCTGCAACGAATTGCCGAACAGGCCTTCGGCTCGCGCCGCGGCGCGCTGGTCGCCATAGAGCCGGCCAGCGGCGGCATCCTGGCTCTGGTGGCGGTGCCCAACTACGATCCCAACATGTTCGTCGACGGCATCGACACGCAGAACTGGAAGGAACTCAACGAGTCTCCCGACAAGCCGATGGTCAACCGCGCGCTCAACGGCGCCTACCCGCCCGGCTCCACCTTCAAGCCTTTCATGGCGCTGGGCGCCCTGACGCTGGGCAAGCGGCGTCCGGAACAGGCGATTTCCGATCCCGGCTTTTTCAACTTCGGTGGCCACCACTTCCGTGACGACAAGAAGGGCGGCCACGGCATGGTGGACATGTACAAATCCATCGTCGAGTCCTGCGACACCTACTACTACATGCTGGCCAACGACATGGGCATCGACAACATCGCGGCCTTCATGGGCGGCCTCGGCTTCGGCAGCCGCACCGGGATCGACATCGACGGCGAATCGGAAGGCGTGCTGCCCTCGCAGGCGTGGAAGAAAAAGCGCTTCAAGAAGCCCGAGCAGCAGAAATGGTATGCCGGCGAAACCATCTCGATCGGCATCGGCCAGGGTTACAACGCCTATACGCCGATCCAGCTGGCACAGGCCACGGCGATTCTGGCCAACCGCGGCGTGGTGTTCCGGCCGCACCTGGTGAAGTACATCACCGACACCACGACCGGTACGAAAACCCTGATCGAACCACAGCCGGTGCGCGACCTCGGCCTCAAGCCCGAGCATGTCGAGGTGATCAGGAACGCCATGGTCGGCGTGAACAAGGATGGCACCGGCGCCCGCGCCTTCGCCGGCGCGGAATATGTCTCGGCCGGCAAGACCGGCACGGCCCAGGTGTATTCGCTGAAGGGTGCGGACTACAAGGCGGGAAGCGTCAAGCACGAACTGCGCGACCATGCCTTGTTCATCGCCTTCGCGCCGGCCGAGCAACCGAGGATCGCCCTTGCCGTGCTGGTCGAAAACGGCGGCTTCGGCGCCCAGGCCGCGGCGCCGATTGCGCGCCAGGTGCTCGACTACTATCTGCTCGGCAAGCGGCCGCAGGCGCCCGCCCCCGTCGACGAGGCCGCCGTGGAGGAGGACGCGGAATGAACCACGGCATCGGTCTGGCCATGCTCCGCGACTTTTTCCGGCGCCTGGTGGCGCCGATCGACGGGCCCCTGATGCTGATCGCCGGCCTCCTGCTGCTGCTCGCGGTGGGCGTGATGGGCAGCGCCTCGCCCGAGCGGCTCAACACCCAGCTGGTCAATGTCGCGGTGGCGCTGGTGGTGATGCGGATTGCGGCCCAGGTGCCGCCGCAGCGCCTGATGCACCTGGCGGTGCCGATCTACCTGGCCGGCCTGCTGCTGCTGATCGCCGTGGCCCAGTTCGGTGATGTCTCGAAGGGCGCGCGGCGCTGGCTCAATCTCGGCTTCATGCGCGCGCAGCCGTCGGAACTGATGAAGATCGCCATGCCGCTGTTGCTGGCCTGGTACTTCCAGCAGCGCGAAGCCATGCCACGCCTGCGCGACTACGCCATCGCCGCCTTCCTGGTGCTGCTGCCGGTAGCCCTGATCGCACGCCAGCCCGACCTGGGCACGGCCGTCCTGGTGCTGGCGGCCGGCTTCTACGTGATCTTCTTCGCCGGGCTGTCGTGGAAGGTCATTATCGGCATGGCCGTCGCCGCGGCGGCGGCCGCGCCGCTGGCCTGGACCTTGCTGCACGACTACCAGAGGAATCGCATCATCACCTTGCTGGACCCGGAAAAGGATCCGCTGGGCAAGGGCTTCCACATCATCCAGTCGACCATCGCAATCGGCTCCGGCGGCATCTTCGGCAAGGGCTGGCGGGAGGGCACCCAGGCGCAGCTGGAGTTCATCCCCGAGCGCCATACCGACTTCATCTTCGCGGTGTTCTCCGAGGAGTTCGGCCTGCTCGGCAACCTGCTGCTGCTCTTGCTCTACGCACTGCTGATCGGCCGCGGCCTGCTGATCGCGGCCAATGCGGCGACGCTGTTTTCGCGCCTGCTGGCCGGCGCCGTGACCATGATTTTCTTCACCTACGCCTTCGTCAACATGGGCATGGTTTCCGGCATCCTGCCGGTGGTCGGCGTGCCGCTGCCGCTGATCAGCTACGGCGGCACGGCCCTGGTGACGCTGTTCATCGGCATCGGTATCCTGATGTCGATCCACGGTAACCGCATGCTGGTGCAGAAGTGATTCGCCTTGCGCCTTTGATTTTGACTTTGCTGGTCGCCGCCTGCGGCACCCAGGCGCCGCGGCCGGTGATCGACCGCGCCGAGGCGCCCGCGGTCGCCGTGCCACCAGCGCCAACTCTTGGCGGAACGGCGAAAAAACCGGCGCCGGTGATCAAGTACAGCGGCGGTTTCTACCAGGACGACGGGCCCGGCGACCAGGTGCCGGGTGACATCGACGCCATTCCCGATGCGGTGCCGAAGCCGGAGCCGCTGCACCGTTTCGCCAACAAGCCGTATTCGGTGTTCGGGCGCGACTACGTGCCGCTGCGCACGCTGCAGCCCTACCGGGCGCGCGGCATCGGCAGCTGGTACGGGCGCAAGTTCCATGGCCAGAAGACCTCCAGCGGCGAACCCTACGACATGTACGGCATGACCGCCGCGCATCCGACGCTGCCTATCCCGTCCTATGTCCGCGTCAGCAATCCGGCCAACGGCAGATCGGTGGTGGTGCGTGTCAATGACCGCGGCCCCTTCCATGCCGGACGCGAGATCGATCTCTCGTGGACCGCGGCCTGGAAGCTCGGCTATATCGGCAGCGGCAGCGCGGTGGTCGAGGTGGAGAGCGTCCTGCCCGGCCAGACCCTCGCTGCTGCCGTGCCGCCAAGCGCGAAGGACATGCCGCCGACCCCGCCGCAGGGCGATGACGACCCGATCGCCAGGCTGGCGGCGGCCGACGCCGAACCGCCACTGCCGCCGCTGCGGCAGTTGCAGGATGCGCGCGGCCACTTCCTGCAACTGGGCGCCTTCGGCAACCGCGACAATGCCGAGGCCTTGCGCGCACGCCTGACGCGCGAGCTCGGCGAACTGTCCGCCAAGCTGGTGGTGAAAGCCGCCGGCAAGCTGTTCCGCGTCCAGCTCGGGCCCTGGCCCGATGCCGCGGCGGCGCAGCGGGCCGGCGCACGCCTGCGCGAAATCCTCGGCATGGCGCCGGTGATCGTGCAGCGCTAGTCAGGTATCAGGAATCGGGGATCAGGAATCAGAGGACGATTCCGCTCGGGCCGTATAATTCGTAGCCTCTCATAGGTGGTTCCCCAATGCGATTCCTCGTCTTCATTCTTGCGCTGTCGTCGCTTGCCGTCAGTCATGCCCAACCGATCCCCGCGCCCATACTGAGCGCCCGCGCCTGGATCCTGATGGACTACTCCAGCGGCCAGGTGCTGGCCGCGCAGGACGCCGACACGCGCCTGGAACCGGCCTCGCTGACCAAGGTCATGACCACTTATCTGGTCGCCGAAGCGCTGGCGCAAAAGACCCTGTCCCTGCAGCAGCCGGTCACGGTGTCCGAGCGCGCTTGGCGCACCCAGGGTTCGCGCAGCTTCGTGCCGGTGAACAAGGGTGTTTCGGTGGACGCCCTGTTCAAGGGCATGGTGGTCCAGTCCGGCAACGACGCCTCGGTGGCGCTGGCCGAAGCCATCGGCGGCAGCGAGGACGCCTTCGCCGCGATGATGAACCGCACGGCGCAACGCATGGGTCTCAAGGATACCAACTTCCTCAACGCCAGCGGCTACTTCGAAGGCCCGGCTCCCAACCACTATTCGACGCCGCGCGACCTGGCACGGCTAGCCGCCGCACTGATCCGCGACCATCCGGAAACCCACGCCCTGCACGCCATGAAGGAATACACCTACAACGGCATCCGCCAGCACAACCGCAACCGCCTGCTGTGGGCCGACCCGACCGTCGATGGCCTCAAGACCGGGCATTCGAACGCGGCCGGCTACTGCCTGATCGCCACCGCCAGGCGCGGTCCGCGACGCCTGATTTCAGTGGTGCTGGGCACGCCCTCCGAAGAAGCCCGTACCCGCGATTCGCTGAACCTGCTCAACTGGGGCTACACCGCGTTCGAATCGGTCAAGCTCTACGACAAGGGCCAGGCGGTTTCCCAGCTCAAGGTCTTCAAGGGCGCGCAAAACCTGGTCGGTGCCGGCTTCGCCGACGATTTCGTGATCTCGGTGCCGCGCGGCATGGCCGACAAGGTCAGCGCGCAACTGGTCAGCCAGCAACCCCTGGTCGCACCCGTGGCGGCAGGCGCCGTGATCGGTACGCTGAAACTCACGGTCGGCGACCAGCCCTGGGGCGAATACCCCGTCGTCGCGCAGAGCGCGGTGCCCCTGGCCGGTTTCTTCGGCCGTGCATGGGACGGCATCCGGCTGTATTTTCAATGACGGCGCGGGTCTTCCTCAACGGTCAGTGGCTGGCGGCAAGCGATGCCCGCGTCTCGGTGATGGATCGCGGCTTCCTGTTCGGCGATGGCGTATACGAGGTGATCCCGGTCTATTCGCGGCGGCCGTTCCGCCTCGAACAGCACCTGTCCCGACTGCAGCACAGCCTGGACGGCATCCTGCTGACCAACCCGTACCGGCTCGACGAATGGATCGCCGCGATCACCCAGCTCGCGCGCGAGGCCGAGTGGGAAGACCAGTCGATCTACATCCAGGTCACGCGCGGCCCGATGGCCGTGCGCAATCACGCCTTTCCGAAACAGGTCACACCAACCGCGGTGATCCTCGCCGAAGCCATGCAGACGCCGCCAGTAAGCCAGCGCGCGCAGGGCATCGCCGCGGTTTCCGCGGCCGACATCCGCTGGCTGCGCTGCGACCTGAAAACCACCTCGCTGCTGGCCAACTGCCTGCTGCGCCAGATGGCGGTGGCCGCCGGCTGCGTCGAGACCGTGCTGTTCCGCGACGGCTTCCTCACCGAAGGCTCGGCCTCCTCGATCTTCGTCGTCAAGGACGGCGTGCTGCTGGCGCCGATCAAGAACCACCTGATGCTGCCCGGCATCACCTACGACGTGGTGCTCGAACTCGCGGCGCAGCACGGCCTGGCGCACGAGGTGCGCGACATCACCGAAGCCGAGACGCGCGCCGCCGACGAACTCTGGATGTGCTCCTCGACCAAGGAAGTGCTGCCCATCGTCACGCTCGATGGCAGGAAAGTCGGAACCGGCACGCCGGGTCCGGAGTTCGCGAAAATGTACGACTGGTACCAGGAGTTCAAGTCCACGGTGATGCGGGCGGCACCGTGAAAGCGGACACCCTGCTCGAATTTCCCTGCGATTTTCCGCTGAAAATCATGGGCGCCAGCGACGCGGGTTTCGCCCAGGCGATCGCCGCGGTGGTGCTCCGGCATGCGCCCGACTTCGATGTCGCGACCATGGAGATGCGCGCGTCGAAGGCCGGCAACTATCTTTCGCTGACCTGCACCGTGCGCGCCGTCTCGCAGGCCCAGCTCGACGCCTTGTACCGCGAACTGACAGCGCATCCGATGGTCAAGGTGGTGCTGTGAGCACCGCACCGACCCTGCGCAAGCTCGGCCGCGTCGACTACGCGCCGACCTTCGCCGCGATGCAGGAGTTCACCGCCGCGCGCGCTGCCGACACACCGGACGAACTCTGGGTCTGCGAACATCCGCCGGTGTTCACCCAGGGTCTGTCGGGCAAGCCGGAACACCTGTTGCGCGACATCGGCATCCCCGTGGTGCAGATCGACCGCGGCGGCCAGATCACCTACCACGGCCCCGGCCAGGCGGTGGTCTATCTGCTGCTCGATCTGCGCCGGCGCGAGATCACGGTGCGCGGCCTGGTGAACCGCATCGAGCAAGCGGTGATCGATCTGCTGGCCACGTACGGCGTCGCGGCGCAGCGCCTGGACGGCGCGCCCGGCGTTTATGTCGGCAGTGCCAAGATCGCCGCGCTGGGCCTGCGCATCAAGCACGGCTGCAGCTACCACGGCGTTTCGCTGAATGTGGACATGGACCTGGCGCCCTACGCCGCGATCAACCCTTGCGGCTACGAGGGCATGGCCGTCACCCAGTTGCGTGCGTGTTTGCCACAATGGCGCGGCATGGAAGAAACTGCGATAGTGGGCAAGGCCCTGGCCGAACAGCTGGCCCGGCAACTGGACGAAACGACATGACGACCAAGCAAAAAGGCGAAGCCAAGACTGCGCGCATCCCGATCAAGGTGGTGCCGGCAGAAACGGTACTGAAGAAACCCGACTGGATCCGCGTCAAGGCCGGCAGCAGCGCGGGCCGCTTCGGCGAGATCAAGCAGATCCTGCGCGAGCACCACCTGCACACGGTGTGCGAGGAAGCCACCTGTCCCAACATCGGCGAGTGCTTCGGCAAGGGCACGGCGACCTTCATGATCCTCGGCGACTTGTGCACCCGGCGCTGCCCCTTCTGCGACGTCGGCCACGGCAAGCCGCTGCCGCCGGATGCGGAAGAACCGGAAAAGCTCGCGCGCACCATCGCCGCGATGCAGCTCAAGTACGTGGTGATCACCAGCGTCGACCGCGACGACCTGCGCGACGGCGGCGCCCAGCATTTCACCGACTGCATCGCGAAAATCCGCGAGCTGTCGCCGGGTACCAAGATCGAAATCCTGGTGCCGGACTTTCGCGGCCGACTCGACATCGCGCTCGACATCCTCGCCCGCAACCCGCCCGACGTGATGAACCACAACATGGAAACCGTGCCGCGCCTCTACAAGCAGGCGCGGCCCGGCGCCGACTACGCCAACTCGCTGCAATTGTTGAAGGCCTTCAGGGCGCGCGTGCCTGGCGTGCCGACCAAGTCCGGCCTGATGGTCGGCCTGGGCGAAACCGACGAGGAAATCCTCGACACCCTGCGCGACCTGCGCGCCCATGAGGTCGAGATGCTGACCATCGGCCAGTACCTGGCGCCGTCGGGCCACCATCTGCCGGTGCTGCGCTACGTGCATCCCGACATCTTCGCCATGTACGCGCGCGAAGCCGCGGCGATGGGTTTCACCCACACCGCCTCGGCGCCGCTGGTGCGCTCCAGCTACCACGCCGACCAGCAGGCACACGGCGCCGGCGTCGTGTGACCCAGGCGCCGGCTGCTATTTGAGAAAGTAGCCCACTGGCAGCAGTCGCAGGCCAAAGCGCTTCTCGATGGCGCCCCAAAGGCCCTGGGGCAGCAGCATCGCGAACAGGAGCGCGGTGGCGCCAAGGCCGATCATGTACCAGACGCCCGTGGCGCCAAACGCCGTCTCGACCGCGAAGAAAAGCACGGCACCGAGGATGGGGCCTTCAAAGGTGCCGATACCGCCGACCAGCACCATGAAGATCATATAGGCCGACCACTGCACGCTGAAGTAGGTCTTGGGCTGAAAACTGATCGTGGTGGCGACCCACAGGGCGCCGGCCAGGGCGCAGCCAAAGGCGGACAGCAGAAACAGCGTGCGCTTGGCGGCAAACACCCGTACGCCCACCGAGGCAGCGGCTTCTTCGTTGTCGCGAATGGCCTGGGCCGCCGTGCCCAGGCGGCCGCGCAAGAGGAAGAACATGCCCCAGGCCAGGGCCGCCATGGATGCCAGGGCGGCCCAATAGGTATAGGCGCGACGCGCCTCGGCGTCGAAACCGTTGAGGGCGATGAGCGAGGTGCCGGTCTCGCCCTGGATCAGGGGATCGAGGTTCACCAGCAGGTGCACGAACTCGGCCACCACCCACATGCCGATGGCAAACTCCCCGCCCTTGAGCCGCAGCATGGCCTGGGCCATGGGCAAGGCGGCGACGGCAACGAGCAGCGCGCCGAGGGCCAGGGCGGGATAGACCGGGAAGCCGGCGTCGGCCAGACGGATGGCTGCATACGCGCCCAGGCCAAAGAAGGCTTGCTGGCCCACGGACACCAGTCCGCCGTAACCGGCCAGGGAGTTCCACATCAAGGCCAGGATGCCGTAGATGAACAGGGTGGTCAGCCGCTCCACCACGTTGGCGTCGAAGACCAGCGGCACCGTAACGAGCAGCAGTTGGGCGCCGACCACGGCGGCAACCGAGGCGATGGACAGGGGCGTCCAGCGGTGGATCGTGAGAGTGGATGGGTTCATGCCTTACCTCGGCGCAAGTCGCACCAACGGGCCGCCAGCGCCGGGCCGCCATACACGCGGAGTACCAGGATGGCGAGAAAGACCCCGTGGCCGGCGAGCAGGAAGCCCTGGGGATTGACATGGGCGCCGATGCTCTGGGCGACGCCGAGGATCACGCCGCCCGCCAGCGTGCCCCACAGGGAACCGGCGCCACCGATGACCACCGCCTCGAAGGCGAAAATCAACTGCGACGGGCCGGCGTAGGGATCGAAGGTGGCACGCAGGGCCATGGCCAGGCCCGCCAGGGTGACGGTGGCCAAGGAAATGGCCGTGGCGATGCCGTAGATGCGGTGCGTATCCACGCCCACCAGGCCGGCAGCGTCCGCGTCCTCGGCGGCGGCGCGTATCCGCCGGCCCAAGGTCGTGCCGGAGAGCATCAGTTGCAGGCCGCCCAGCACGGCCAGGCTGGTGGCGAACACGAGAACGGCCAGTTGCCCGACGAAGATATCGCCGGGCAAAGCCCAGCTTTCATAGGCCAGGTCGCCGATGTAAGGGGCCAGGGACCGTGTGTCGGCGCCGAAACCCTGGAACAGCGCGTTGTCCACCACCGTGGCCAGGCCGAAGGAAGCCAGGATGGGCGTCAGCGCGCCACCGCGCAGGCTGCGGGCGAAGACCAGGCGATACAACAGCCAGCCCAGGAAGGCCATCGGCACCATCACCACCGGGAGCATCAGGAAGGGATCGAGCCCATGGCGATCGGCCAACAGCCAAAGCGCGAAGGCGGCCACCACCGCCAGGCTGCCGTGGGCGAGGTTGATGATCCGCATGACGCCGAACAGGAAGGAAAGGCCGGCGGCCAGCAGCGCGTAATAGCCGCCGAGCAGCAGGCCCTGGAGCAGGGCGTTGGTCATGCTGCCTCCGCCGGGCCGCCCCAAGGAGACAGCGAGCCAACAACTGGAAGCCGCGCCTTGCGCGGCTGAACCAACGTCACCCCTTTCCGCGGGGCGAAGGCAGGAATTCGCGGAGCACTGCTCCGCGCTGCCGCAGCCGACCGGCTGTGCAAAGCCGGGCGTGGGACAGGGGTCGGGGGATAGGTTCTCATGCTGCCTCCCGCGTGCCGAAATAATGGGCCATGACCTGTTCCCGGCTCATCTCGTCGGCCCGCCCGGCGGCGACAATGCGGCCTTCGAGCATGCAAAGGATACGGTCGGCCGTGGCCAGGGTCCGTCCCAGGTCCTGCTCGACGAGGATGAGGGTGACCCGCGCATCGATCAGGATGCGCAGGGAGGCGTACACGCCGTCCACCGCCTTGGGGGAAAGGCCCAGGGAAATCTCGTCGAGCAAGAGGATGCGGGGATTGGCCATCAGCGCCCGTCCGATGGCGACGGCCTGTTGTTGGCCACCGGATAGCTCTCCCGCGCGCCGACGGAGCAGGGGCTTGAGCTGGGGAAAGGCATCCAGCACCCGCATCACGCTCCACTCACCCGAACGGGCAGCACTGGCGCCCACGCGCAGGTTTTCCTCGACGCTCATGGTCGGAAACAGGCGGCGCCCCTCGGGCACCAGGGAAATGCCGGCGGCCACCCGGCGATGCGGCGGCTGGCCGGTCACCTCCACGCCGTCGAAAACGACGCGACCACGGTCGGCGCGATGGGCGCCGGCGATGGTTCGCAACAGGGTCGTCTTGCCGGCGCCGTTGGCGCCCACCAGCGCGACGATCTCGCCCTCATCCACGGTGAAGTCGATGCCGCGCACCGCCGGCAGTTGACCGTGGGAGGCGGAAAGGTTTTCCACGTGCAACAGACTCATGCTAGGCACCTCCCATATAGGCGTCGATCACTCCGGCATCGGCCAGCACGGCCCTCGGCTCACCGTTGGCGATTACTCGGCCGGCATCCATGCAGACCAAGCGGTCGATGACCTGGAGCAACATATGGACGATGTGCTCGATCCAAACGATGGCGACGCCGCGAGCGCGAATCTCGCGGATGATGCTCACCAGCTCCGCCGCCTCGCCGTCAGTGAGACCGCCGCCGATTTCATCAAGCAGCAATACCTGCGGCGCGGTGGCCAGGGCACGGGCCAGTTCCAGACGCTTGCGGTCCAGCAGGCCGAGGGTCTCGGCCCGACGATTGGCCAGGGGCGTCATGCCGGAAAGGGCCAGGGCATCGAGGCTGCGCGCATGCGCCTTGGCGCCGGAAAAGCCGCCGCCGTGGGTGGCGGCGGTCATCAGGTTCTCGATCACGCTCATGCCGAGGAAGGGTCGCGGCACCTGATGGGTGCGTCCCAGTCCCAGGCGGCAGCGCTCGTCCGCATCGAGGCGACTGACGTCGCCGCCGCGATAGCGCACCGCGCCGACGCTGGGCCGGTAGGCCCCCGCCAGCACGTTGAGCAAGCTGGTCTTGCCGGCGCCGTTGGGACCGACGATACCCACCGCCTCGCCCTCGCCGACGGCGAAGTCCACCCCGTCCAGCACCGTCAGCGCACCGAAGCGCAGGCTCACACCCGCCGCGGACAATAACTCGGCCATCCGAATTTCAGCTGTATGTAATCAGCTTGGCGCCGACCGGCACCTTGGCGTCATCGGCATTGGACGTGATGACAAAGTCGAGCTTGTGCTTGGCCCCCGGCTTGGCCTTCACCCACTGCGCGCCGATGATGGGCGTGACCGCCACATTGGGCACCGGCCCCTTGGTGAAGTCCACCTTGCCGACCATGGTGTCGGTGTTCAGGGTGCTCAGGGTTTTCGCCAGACCCGCCTTGTTCTTCGGATCGGTGGTGGTTTTCAGGGCGGCGAAGCCGGCATCCAGCAGGGCCATGGTGGCGCCCAACTGCTGCGTCCATTGCTTGCCGCTGGCGGCTTCGTAACCATCGGCCAGGGCCACGCCGGAGAGGCCCGTGAGCGGCGACGTGTAGGGGAAGTGCTTGTGCCAATAGGCGCCGCCGGCCAGGTTGAAGCCGAGATTGCCCAGGGCTTCCATGGTGGAAGGGAAGAGACCGGTCTTGGCCAGTTGAGCGATCTTCACCGTCTTCGTATATCCCTGCTGGGCCGCCTGGCGCCAGAAGGTGGCGAAATCCGGGGGGATCGGGAAGGTGTTGAAAATCTCGCACTTCTCGGCCTTGAACCTTGCGATCTGGGCCGTGTAGTCGGTGGTGCCATTCTCATAAGGGCCGGGATCGACGATGGTGAATCCGGCTTTAGCCAGTTCGGGCGCGAGATTGGCGCGGATCGCATTGCCGTCGGCATCGTTGGGGTAGAGCACGCCCACCTTGCGGTTGGTCGGGATCAGGTTCCACTGGGCGGTATAGGCGCGCACGAAGCTGCCGACGCCGAAGGAGAAATGGAAGCTCCACTTGTAGGGCGAGGGCGCGCCGGGCTTGGCGCCGCGACCGAAATACCACGCCTCCCAGGGCATCACCGAGGACAGGCAGGGCACCCCGGCGGCCTCGCAGGCGTCGGACACGGGATTGACCACCTCGGGCGTCGAGATGGCCAGCATCAGGTC
Source organism: Sulfuritalea sp. (assembly GCA_034376265.1). GTDB lineage: Bacteria > Pseudomonadota > Gammaproteobacteria > Burkholderiales > Rhodocyclaceae > Sulfuritalea. The sequence continues at coordinate 29,065 of JAXMJU010000126.1, read as the reverse complement.
CACCTTTTCTTCGTTGATCAGGCTCTTGGCCAACTGGCTGGCGCGGGAGGGGTCGGACTGGGTATCCCGCTCGATGATCTGCACGGCATATTGCCTGCCGCCGCTGCTCAACCCGGACGCCAGCGCCTTGCGGACGAGGGCGAGCACATGGGGGTCGGTCTCGCCGAAGCTGGCCAGGGGGCCGGTGCGCGGACTGATGAAGCCGATCCTGAGCGTATTTTTCGGGTCGGCGCCCTGCGCCCACAGCGATCCGCCGGGCAGCGCCAGGGCCAGTCCGGCGGCGCCCGCGGCGCGAATGAATTTCCGGCGGGACGGGCCCTCTCCGGTGGAATCGACAGCGTGGGTTGCGTTGGCTTCTTGCATGGTGTTTGTCTCCTCGTGGTGTGTTGTGGTGACTCAGCCCATGCGAACGATGGGCTTGATGGTGCGTCCGCTTTCCGAATCGTGGATTGCCGCGTTGATGTCGGCGAAGTCGTAGAACTTCACCATGCGATCAAAGGGGAAGCGGCCCTGGCGGTAAAGCTCGATCAGGGTCGGGATGAAGAGATCGGGTTCCGATTCGCCCTCGACGATGCCCATCAGCCGCCGTCCGCCGCTCATGAAATGCACTTCGTCCAGCGTGAATTCGCTGCCCAGGGGGGACGCGCCAAGGATGCCGCAGGTACCGCGCGGCGCCAGCGCCATCACCGCCGCCCGGATCACCGGCGCCAGGCCCGTGGTGTCCAGCGCGAAATCCAGGCCGATGCCGGTGAGCTTCATCAGCGCCTCGGTGGCGTTTTCCTTGCCGGAGTCGATGACGTGGGTGGCGCCCAATTCCCTGGCGAAGGCCAGGCGCTCGATATTGAGATCCACGGCGACGATGGTGGTGGCCCCCACGGCGCGGGCCGCCATGATGGCGGAAAGCCCCACCGAGCCGGCGCCGAAGACGGCGAAGGATTTGCCGACACCCACCTTGAGCGCATTGATGACGGCCCCGGCGCCGGTCTGCACGCCACAGGCGAGCGGGCCCATGCGCTCCAGCGGCACGTCCCGGGGCACCTTGACGACGTTGCGCTCGTGACACAGGGCATGGGTGGCCCAGGAGGACTGGCCGAAGAAATTGCCGTGGATGGGCGCGCCGTTCTGCGACAGGCCGCTGCTGCCGTCGGCGCGGGTGGCGAAGAAGTTGCGGGGAAAGAATTCCAGGCAGTAGGCCGGGGCATGGTCGGCGCAGCTCGGACAGCCGCCGCAGGAGTTGAAGCTCATGACGACGTGGTCGCCCGGCACCACCTTGGTCACATTGCCGCCGACCTTTTCGACGATGCCGGCGCCCTCATGGCCAAGCACCACCGGCTGGGGTGTGGGCAGGTGACCATCGCGGACCACGATGTCGGTGTGGCAGATGCCGGTGGCGACCACCTTGACCAGGATCTCGGATTCCCGAGGATCCTCGATGTCCAGTTCTTCGAGGGCAATCTTCTTGTCACGGGTTACGGCGGCGCGGATTTTCATGGTCTCCTCCTTAACGTGAAATACGCGGTTCGGTGCGCCCCGTGACCCACGAGCGCAGCGAGCAAACTGTCACCCTCGCCCGGGCGAGGGCCGGGGAGTGGGGGCGACTGATTCCGCCTTTGCGTCGTTTCATGATCAGGGGTGCAGTCGGCTCGCATGAAAGTTACTTAGGTACGCGGTGCTCAGTTCGGCTGGAAGGCCTGCCGCAGGCAGTCTTCCATCAGGACCCAGGCGGCGTCGGCCGGTGCCTTGGGGCCGATGTGGCTAAAGGCGTGGTCGGCGCCGGGATAGACCTCGTGACGCACCGCGACGCCGGCTTCCATGAGCCGCGCGGCATAGGCATCGCCCTCGTCGCGCAGGACGTCGTATTCGGCGGTGATGACGAGGGCCGGGGGCAGGCCACGCAAGCTCTCCAGCGGTGCCAGCAGGGGCGAGACGCGCGGGTCGGTGGCCAGTGCCGGCCGGGGCAGGTAGCAGTCGTTGAAGAGATTCATGAGCCCCGGCGTGAGCAAGGGTTTGGCGGTGCGCCGGCAGAACACGGCGTCATGCTCCGGCAGGCCGAAGACGAAGCCGCCACCGTGGATGTTCACGAACACCGGCAAGGCGCCTTCGCCTTTTGCCGGTCGGTGAATCAGCGCCCGCACCGGGCCCGCTGCCGTGGGCAGGATGCGTTCTTCGTCGCGGCTCTCGCCGAGGCCATCGACCGGATAGCCGATCTTGGTCAGGATGAAATGATCGAAGACGAAACGAACGGCTTTGGCCTTCCAGCGGCGCAGGATGCTCATGGTCGCGTTCTCCGTCTCGACTCAGAACGGATAGCGGGGCGGCGTGTCCTTGATGGTCACCCATTGCCACTGGGTGAATTCATCGAGGTCGGCGATGGAGCCGGCGCGGCCCCCGTTGCCCGAGCAGCCACGGCCGCCGAAGGGGTTGGTGCATTCGTCATTGACGGTCTGGTCGTTGATGTGCAGCATGCCGGCGCCGAGGCGGTCGCCGAGGGCCATCGCCCGGCCCACCGAGGGCGAGATGATGGCCGAGGACAGTCCGTACTCGGTGGTGTTGGCCAGTTCCACGGCCTCGTCGTCGTTGCGGTAGGTGACGATGTTGGCAACGGGACCGAAGACCTCCTCGTCGAAGGCTCTCATGCCCGGCTTGAGATTGGACAGCACGGTGGGTTTGTAGAACAGGCCGTCGTAGGTGCCGCCGGCCTCCAGCTTGGCGCCGGCGGCGATGCTGTCCTGGACGATGCCATGCACCCGCTGCACCTGGCGGGCGTTGATCAGCGGCCCGAGGGCCACTTGCTCCGTGGCCGGATTGCCGACGGGCAGGTGGCTGGCTTTTTCCGCCAGGCGACGGATGAATTCCGGCGCCATGCTTTCATGGACCAGGATGCGGCCGGAGGCCATGCAAATCTGTCCCTGGTGCAGGAAGGCGCCCCAGGCCGCATTGGACACCGCCAGATCGATGTCGGCGTCATCGAGCACGATCAGCGGGCTCTTGCCACCGAGCTCCAGGGCCACCTTCTTCAGGTGGCGGCCCGCCAGTTCGCCGACGCGGCGACCCACGCCCGTGGAGCCGGTGAAGCAGATCATGCCCACCTTCGGGTCGGTACACAAGGCCTCGCCGGCGTCGGCACCACCGGGCAGCACTTGGAGCAGTCCGGCCGGGAGCCCGGCCAACTCCAGGGCACGGGCGATCAGAAAGCCGCCGGTCACCGGGGTTTGCGGATCGGGTTTGAGCACCACGCCGTTGCCGGCGGCGAGCGCCGGCGCTACGGCGCGCAGGGAAAGAATCAGCGGGAAATTGAAGGGAGAGATGACGCCGACCACGCCATGGGGCACGCGCCGCGCCAGCGAGAGGCGTCCCGGCGGGCTGGCCAGGGTGACCCCCTGTGGCCCGGTGATCAGGCCCGCCGCCAATTGGAAAATGGTCGCCGCCTCGCGCACCTCGTGCATGCCCTTGAGCACCAGACCGCCGGTTTCCCGCGCGATCCACAGGCCCAGCGCATCGGCCTGCTCCTCCATCAGCCGGGCCGCCTTGAGAAAAATCGCGGCCTTGTCGCGCGGCGGCATGGCAAGCCACTGCTTCTGGGCCACCGCAGCCTTGGTGGCGGCGATGACAATGTCGCTTGCATTGCCGAGTCCCACGGTGGTGAGCAAGTCACCGGTGGCCGGCTCGCGCACTTCCTGGCTGCCGCCGTGACCGTCGATCCAAGCGCCCGCAAAAATTTTCTTGTCCCAGATGCCTGTGTCCAGAATGTTTGCCGTCATTTGCGAATCTCCAAGTTTCATGGTCCAGCCCGGTTGGGCGCTGAGCATTCCATTCGCAAACCACGTGCCTGATTTTTCGCCATCGCCACTCATGCAGCGCAACAAACTGTTTTTCCCTGGTTCAGCTTCAGTCGCCCGGCTCTGGCGGGCGGCGCTTATGTCGCATTGCAATAAATGAAATCCAACGGCAACTGTCACCATGTGATTAAATTTGTTTTGATCAAGCGATTTTCATTTTCACTAAATGAAGAAAAAAATTTCCCTGGCCGAAGTCTCCCGCGCCACCGGTGCCATGCTCGCCAGCGGCCACATTCAGGATCTCGACGACGCCGCCAGGCCAACCCTGCGCGACCTGACCGAGTGCCTGTATTTCTCGCCCGGCGATGGCCGCATCTGGCTCGATGACCAGCGCATGATCCTGTTGCATAACGCCGCGTTCGGCGCCTTGCGGCGGGAACTGATCGACGGCATGGGCATGGAACGGGCCCGCGGCGTACTGACGCGCACAGGCTACGTGTCCGGTGCCCGCGACGCGGAACTGGTCCGCCAGCAGTGGCCGGACGCGGAACCGATTTCCGTGCTGGCCGCCGGCACCCGGCTGCACGCCATCGAGGGCATCGTGAAAGTCGAGCCGGTGCACATCACCTACGACGCGGTGCGGGGCGACTACAAGGGCGAGTTCGTCTGGCACAACTCCAGCGAGGCCGACGAGCACATCGCCGCCTACGGCATGGCCACCGACGCGGTGTGCTGGATGCAGCTCGGCTATGCCATCGGTTACGTCACCACCCTGATTGGCAAGCTGATCGTGTTCCGCGAAGTGGAGTGCCGGGCCATGGGCTCACCGGTCTGCCGGGTCATCGGCAAGCCCGCCGAGGAATGGGACAACGTGGAGGAGGACCTGCGCTACCTGAACGTGCAGGATTTCGTCGATGCCACCGGCTACGGCCGCAACGGCATCGCGCTGGCCCCCTTGCCCGAGGACGTCGAGGACGCAGGCGACTCCTCTCCCCTGGTCGGTGTTTCGCCGGCATTCGCCGCCTGCTGCCAGCGGCTGCAACGGGTGGGGGCGACCCGCGCCACGGTCTTGTTCGTCGGCGAATCCGGCACGGGCAAGGAGCTCTTTGCCCAGATGTTGCACGGCATCGGCGCCTCGACGGATGCGCCCTTCGTTTCGATCAATTGCGCGGCGATTCCCGAAACCCTGGTCGAGGCCGAGCTCTTCGGCGTCGAGCGGGGGGCCTACACCGGCGCCACCCAGGCCCGGCCCGGCCGCTTCGAACGAGCCAACGGCGGGACCCTGTTCCTCGACGAAATCAATTCCCTTTCCCTGGTGGCCCAGGGAAAACTGCTGCGAGCAGTCCAGACCGGGGAAATCGAGCGGGTCGGCGACACCCGTGTGCGCCGCGTAGACGTGCGCCTCGTGGCTGCATCCAACATCGACCTGCGGGAGGAAATCCGGGCCGGCCGATTCCGCGAGGACTTGTTCTTCCGCCTCAACGTATTTCCCATCCACATCCCGCCGCTGCGCGAGCGGCACGACGACATTCCCCTGCTGCTCAACCATTTCCTGCGCCACTACAACCAGCGCCATGGCCGCGCCGTCGCCGGCTTCACCATACGCGCCATGCGCGCGCTGCTCACCTACGGATTTCCTGGCAACGTCCGGGAGTTGCAGAACCTGGTGGAGCGTGGCGTCATCGCTGCGGAGAACGGTGCGTCCATCGACCTGGCCCATCTGTTCATCAGCGGCGAGGCCCAGAACTCGCCCCTGTTCTCGGTTTCCGACCAGGGCAACCTGGCCACCGAGCTTGCCCAAGCGGCCGACGACGAAGCGCCGGACCTGTTCCGGATACTGGCCCGCGTTGCTGGCCAGGCGAATACGGACCGCTTGTCGATCGATTCCGTCGAGCGCGCGCTAATGAAACTCGCCGTCGAACGCGCCAAGGGCAAACTCTCCGTTGCCGCCCGTCTCTTGGGGCTCACCCGGCCGCAATTGGCCTACCGGATGCGGAAGATGGGCCTGGACAAGCCCTGAAGACGCTACATGTCGTCGACACTGACTGAAGTCGGCGCTAGCTCAGGCCGCCTTGCGCCCCTTCAATTCCTCACGAATTACCCGGCGAACGGTTTCGGCGATATCGGCGGTTTGCACCGAAGACTTCAAAGTCTCGTTGATCAGCGTCTGGTAACCGCGTTCCCCTGCCATGTGCTTGAAATGCTCGACGAGGGCGGCGTCGAGGTAGAGCGTTACCCGCTTCTTCGGCTGGACGACACGGCCTGCGGCTCGCTTGCGGGGAATGAGTTTCCCGTCATCGATGTCGGCCTGGGTGATCGGGGTGTCGTCGTCAACTGTTGGCGTAGTAGATTTTTTCTTCATGGCGTTCTGCCTTTCGCATCGAGATTACCCGGATCGCCTCGTCAGTCTCCGCGGTAGCAACCACTACCATTTGTCCGCGCAACAGGCCCAGGGTGATGAACCGCTGTTGCGCGTAGGCAAATCTCCTGTCTTCAAACGTTACGCTTGCCGGGCTTTCGATCACTTGTGGCGCATCCATGAAGTCGTAGCCATGCTTTTTTAGATTGGCCGCTTGCTTCCTCGGATCGTGGGAATAGCGCATTCAATATATGTATGTTTGTCTGCATAGTCAAGCAGAGCACCTGGCTTACTAGGCCCAGTCGCCGCGCAGGGCGGCGACGTCCGTCTGCAACCGTTCCGGCAAGGCTTCCGCAGCCTGCACGGCAGCACCGACGACCAGTTCGATGCGCGAGAACACGCCGCGGCGGAAGGGCTTTGTCATTGCCGGGCCGTCCTTGCGCGAGAAGAAGCTGCCCCAGAGGCCGCGCAGGGCCATCGGCACCACGGGCACCGGGTTGCGCGCGAGGATGCGCGTGATGCCGGGGCGGAAGGGGTTGATGTTGCCGTCGGCGGTGATCTTGCCCTCGGGGAATATGCCGACCAGATCGCCGGCGTCGAGCGCCTTGCCGACTTCGTCGAAGGCTTTTTCCATCATCGCCGGATCTTCCTTGGCCGAGGCAATCGGGATCGCCTTGCTGGTGCGAAAGACGAAATTCAGCACCGGCCAGCGGAAGATGCCGTGGTCCATGACGAAGCGGATCGGGCGCCGGCAGGCCGCCATGATCACCAGCGCATCGACGAAGCTGACGTGGTTGCAGACGATCACCGCCGGGCCTTCGTCGGGTACGTCATCGAGGTTGGTCACGCGCAGGCGATACACCGTGTGGACCAGCATCCAGACCAGGAAGCGCAGCAGGAATTCGGGCACCAGGCCGTAGATGAACAGCGCCACCGCCGCGTTGCACAGCGCCGCCACGGCGAACAGCATCGGGATGGAGAGGCCGGCCGCGAGCAGGCCGGCGGCGCACAACGCGCCGATCACCATGAACAGCGCATTCAGTATGTTGTTGGCGGCGATGATGCGGGCGCGATGCTCCGGATTCGAGCGCTGCTGTACCAGCGCATACAGGGGAACGATGAAGAGACCGCCGAAGGCGCCGAGCAGCGCGAGATCGATCAGCACGCGCCAGGTCGAGCCGAGTTCGAGCAGCGCCAGCGCGCCGAGTCCAGCGGCCGGCAGCGCCGGCGAGGCGAAGGCGAGATCGAGGGCAAACAGCGTCATGCCGATCGAGCCCAGCGGCACCAGGCCCAGCTCGACACGGCCGGCCGAAAGTTTTTCGCAGAGCAGGGAGCCTGCGCCGATGCCGAAGGTGAAAGTGGCGAGCAGCAGGGTCACCGCGGTTTCGTTGCCGCCCAGCACATCCTTGGTATAGGCCGGAAACTGGGCGAGGAACAGGGCGCCGAACAGCCAGAACCAGGAAATCCCCAGGATGGAAAGGAACACGGTCTGGTTCTCGCGCGCGAAGTTGATGTTGCGCCAGGTTTCGGTCAGGGGATTCCTGCCGATGACGAGAGTTGGCGCTGGCGGCACGGCGAGCGGGATCGCACGCGCGGCCAGATAGCCGGCTACCGCGATGATCAGTCCCGTCGCCGTGATCAGTACCATGCCGCTTTCGCTGCCGGCCAGCAGCCCGCCGAGCAGGGTGCCGAGCAGAATGGCGACGAAGGTGCCGGCCTCGATCAGGGCATTGCCGCCGACGAGTTCCTCGCTCGCCAGGTGCTGCGGCAGGATCGCGTATTTGACCGGCCCGAACAGCGTCGATTGCAGGCCCATCAGGAACAGGCTGGCGAGCAGGACGTCGAGGCTGTGCATGGCAAAGCCGGCACCGGCCACCAGCACGATGACGATTTCGAGCAGCTTGGACAGCCGCGCCAGCGCCGCCTTGTCGTACTTGTCGGCGAGCTGCCCCGCCGTCGCCGAGAACAGGAAGAAGGGCAGGATGAAGACTCCCGCCGCCAGGTTGGCCAGCAGTTCCGGCTTGAGCGTGGTCCAGCTCGCGGCCTGGAAGGTCAGCAGCACGACCATGGCGTTCTTCAGCACATTGTCGTTGAGCGCGCCGAGAAACTGGGTGACGAACAGCGGGAGGAAGCGGCGCGCGCGCAGCAGGCCGGATTGGGTACTCATCGGGAATAGTCCTCAAGGCGTAGCGTTGGTGGGGTCCAAAGCGGGGTCAAATTGTCGCAGGAATAACCGAGGCCGTGAACAAAAATGCAATTCAGATAGCGACGGCGCCGTGACGGCTCGGCCGCTCGAGCGGCAACGTGCGCAGTCGCAGCGGGGCATCGCCGAGGCCGGCGCGTTCGATCCACGCAAACACCGAATCGACCGTGACGGTGTCGATCTGCCCGGCCATGCGCCGCCCGAAGGGATGGTCGTCGAAGCTGATGTGCGCCGACGATACGCGCGCACCGAGCCGCGTCAGCGACGAAATCTGCAGCGTGGTCGGCCGGTAGTCATGATCGCGCAACCAGTTGCGCGCCGCCGCACGGCTGGCGACGGCGGGCTGCGCGAGCATGGCCAGGGTTTCGATCGCCCACTGGTTGCTTTGCTGATAGGGCCCGGACCACGGGTAGGCGAGCATGTTGTAGCGCGGTTCATGCAGCGCCGTGAGCACGCTGTCATCCTTGAGCTGTTCCGTCAGGCGCCTGGCGATGCCGGGCTTGAGTACCACGATGCCGGCTTCATGGGCGTGGAGCCCGTCGCCGAAGAATTCGGCCAGACCCTGTCGGTACAGCGCGCTGCGACTGCTGCCGCACTGGTTGAGTTTATGCACCACGCGCCAGGCGCCGCGGCCGTCGAGCGCCGCGTCGTCGCGATAGGCGATGCCCAGATGCGAATAGCGCAGGCCGTACTGGCCGAGATCCTGTCCGGCGCGGGCGATCAGAACAACCCGGGTGCCGTCGCGCTGCGCCATTCCGTCGAGTTGCTCGGCGACACTGGCGGCCAGTGCCAGGTCGCGCCGCATCGAATCGAGACTGGGTCGGCGCGGCTCGCAATTCTGTCCGGCCAAAGCCGGAGCGGCGGCGACGATCAGGGAAGTCAGGACCAGAGCGGCGCACAGCGCGCGGCGGACCATGTTCATCAAGCGGGTCGCCGTGTTCATCACCGTATCCTTTCGTTGTAGAGCAGCGATTCGCCCAGGGCATTGGGCACCAGGCAGATCACCTCGCCGGCGACCGAGAGCAGCCAGCCGGCGGCGATGGCGGTCACCGAGATCGCGGTGCCGGCCACCACCAGCGATGCCGCGGCGGCTTCGCCCGAAAAGCGCAGGCTGGCGGTGGCGCCGTCCGCGGCGCGGCGCAGCAGCCACACCGTACCCGTGGCCGAGGCCTCGACCGCGACCACGGTGAGCATGGCGCCGGCGCTGAGGATCATCACCGGTGCGGCGCTGAGCACGGCGACCGGCAGCGACAGCGAGAGGCTGGATGCGGCGCTGGCGTCGGCACCATGGGCATGCGTCGGCGCGGTCAGCAGCGCAGCGGCAGGGGCGAGCGCGATGCCGATCAGGGCGCGCAAGGCGCAGCGGCGGGATGTGGCGTGTGTCATGAGCTTCTCCTTTCGTCGGTGCAGGGTTCAGTGGTTGGTGGCAGCGGGGTCGCCGGCGGGCAGGGCAGCGCCGGCTTCGTGCGCGCGTTCGAGGCGGTCGGCCTCGTAGCCGTCGCGCAGGGTCTTGGCCAGGGTGAAGGCCGAGGAAATCAGGTAGAGCCAGCTCACCAGCAGGTAGGCCTTCCAGGTCGGGTTGATTTCCATGCGCCACAGGCCCCAGGCGGTGAGCGCCATCGACAGCCCGAAGCCGCCCCAGACCACCATGGACCACAGCGGCGTGTCGGACGGCGCAAGCGCGTTGTCGCGCACGTATTTGGACAACGCAAAGGCCGATGAAAGACAGAAGAAATAGCCCATGACCATGAAGGCGCGATCGAGGTCGCCGCCCGGCAGCCAGGCCAGGCCGGTGCCGCAAACCAGCACGGCGATGCCGAAGGAAATCCAGACCTGCATGCGCCAGGCGCCGGTGTCGCGTTGAACGATACGTATCGTGTTTTCCATGATGTGCTCCTTGATTGTTGTGTCGGGTGACGGGCGCATCATCGGCAGGGCGCGCCAGCGGTACAAGCAAAGGCGACGATGTGCCATTTGTCGCGACTTGTAGTATCGTTTGCGGCTACTTTTCCCCGGGATTGTCAATGTCATGAGCACCACCGCCGACCTGCTTGCGCTGCTCAAGAGCGAACTCAAGACCGCCGGCATCACCTATGCCGTGGTCGCCGGGCGCCTGGGCATGGCCGAATCCAGCGTCAAGCGCATGTTCGCCAAAGGCGGCGACATGCCGCTGTCGCGCATCGACGACATCTGCCGCATCATCAACCTGGACTTTGCCGACCTCGCCCGCCGCGTCGCCGATACCGCGCCGCTGATGCTGGAGCTGACGCTGGCGCAGGAAAAGGCCGTGGTCGCCGACCGCAGCTTGCTGGTGGTGGCGATCTGCGTCATCAGCCAGGTGCCGGCCGAGGAGATCCTCGCCACCTACGAGCTGACGGAAGCGAAACTGGTGAAGGCGCTGACGCAGCTGGACCGCATCGGCATCATCGACCTGCGCCCCGGCAACCGCTACCGGCTCAAGGTGGCCAAGGGCTTCCGCTGGCTGCCGCACGGCCCGGTCATGGAATTCTTCCGCAAGGAGGTGCTGCACGACTATTTCGCCGGCGGCTTCGACGGCGAATCGGAAATGCTGATGGTGGTGCATGGCGAGATCGGCCGCGGCCTGGCCAATTCCTTCCGCGAACGGCTGATGCGCGTCGGCCAGGATTTTTCCAACCAGCACCTGGCCGACCAGAAGCTGCCGGCCGACCAGCGCCGCCCCTACACCATCGTCATCGGCATGCGTTCCTGGCTGATGGCGGCGCTGGCGGACATGCAGCGGCGCAAGCCCTGAGCCGGACCAAGCGCGGATTACGCCGGCGGCCGACCCGCGCGCGGCGCATGAACCCGCTGCACCAGCCGCATCACGATCAGTGCAGCCGCCGCGGTGGCCAGCAGGTGCTTGAGCGTATGGCCGGTGACGGCGCCCAGCGCGGCGGCGATTTCGTGGTCATAGAGCTCGGCGAACTTGGCGACGACATAGATTGCCAGGGCGGCGCCGAAGGCCACGCGGTCGGCGCCAGGCGCCTTGTACAGCCACTGCCAGACCGGAATCAGCAGGATGGGCAGGGCCTGCAGCAGCAGATAGGGGCGCAGGTCGCCGTTGCCCCCGTTACCCGTCAGGTCCGTGAAATACCACCAGGCGACGCTGGCGACAGCGGCCGGGGCGAGCCAGGCGACGAGAATCCGGCTTTCCTTGCCATGTACGTCGCCCCAGACGCCGGCCAGCAATCCGGCACAGGCCAGGGCGATCGGCAGGCGGTCCCAGACCAGGCTGGCGTTGTCGGGCGCGAGGTGATACCAGGACGAGCCCAGCGCGGTCAGCGACAGCCCGATCAGGAACAGCCGGTAGCCGGCCCAGCCCAGGCGCAGGTCGGGATGCGCGCGCAGCGGAGCGAGCTTGATCCAGCCCCAGAACGCCGCCAGGGCGAAGCCGAGATTGGAAGTCACGTCGCAAAAGTGGGGAATGCCGAAGCGCAGCGTCTGGTCGGCGAAGTCGTGATATCCGGCAGGCTGATGAATGGGGCCATGGAACAGGGCGGCCCCCGCCAGCAGGATCGTGACGAGCGTTGGAAGGTGTCGGTGCAGGGTTTTCATGATGTTCTCCGGAATGAAAGCGTATCCAGAATGCGTCCTGCCGGCTAGCCGGTAAACCGCCGGCGGCAAAGGCGCAGCGCCCGCCACCCGGGGTATCGGCCGCCGATACCGAGCCGGCCAAGTCACTGCTGACGGCAGGCAAGGCAAATGCAATAATGGCGGGCAACAAAAACGGAGGAGACCAGAATGGAAAAGCTGTGGCTGAAGCAGTATCCCGCCGGCGTGCCTGCTGAAATCGACGTCAATCAATACGAGACCGTGTCCCAGGTGCTCGAGGAGTCGATGAAGAATTATGCCGCGCGCACGGCCTTCATCTGCATGGGCAAGTCGATCACCTATGCCCAGCTCGATACGCTGTCGCGCAATCTCGGCGCCTGGCTGCAGTCGCGCGGGCTGGCGCCCGGCGCCCGCGTCGCGCTGATGATGCCGAACATCATGCAGTACCCGGTCTGCGTCGCCGCGGTGCTGCGCGCCGGCTATGTCGTGGTCAATGTCAATCCGCTGTACACCCCGCGCGAACTCGAACACCAGCTCAAGGACAGCGGCGCCGAAGCCATCGTCATCATCGAGAACTTCGCCACGACGCTGCAGAAGGTCATCGCCAACACGCCCGTCAAGCACGTCGTGGTGGCCGCCATGGGCGACCTGCTGGGCGGGCTCAAGGGCATGATTGTGAATTTCGTGGTGCGCAAGGTGAAGAAGATGGTGCCGGCGTTTTCGCTGCCGGGTTCCTTGCGCTTCAACGATGCCGTCGCCCAGGGCGCCGGCATGACGCTGAAGCCGGTGGCACGCACGCCGGACGACGTCGCCTTCCTGCAATACACGGGCGGCACCACCGGCGTCTCGAAGGGCGCCACGCTGCTCAATCGCAACGTGGTCGCCAACATGCTGCAGGTCGAGGCCTGGATGCAGCCGGCGATCGATACCCACAGCGAAACCCAGAACAACTTCGTCTGCGCCCTGCCCCTGTACCACATCTTCGCGCTGACGGTGTGCAACATGATCGGCATGCGCACCGGCTCCTGCAACCTGCTGATTCCGAATCCGCGCGACATCCCGGGCTTCGTCAAGGAGCTGTCCACGTTCAAGTTCAACGTCTTTCCCTGCCTCAACACGCTGTTCAATGCGCTGGCCAACAACCCCGAGTTCGCCAAGCTGGATTTCTCCACGCTCAAGATCAGCCTCGGCGGCGGCATGGCGACGCAACGGCCGGTGGCCGAACGCTGGGTGGCGCTGACCGGCAGCGCGATCGTCGAAGGCTACGGCCTGTCTGAAACCTCGCCGGTGGCGACCTGCAACGTCGCCAACCTCAAGGGCTTCACCGGCACCATCGGCCTGCCCCTGCCCTCGACCGAAATCGCGATCCGCGACGAGGACGGCAAGGACCTGCCGCTCGGCGAATCCGGCGAGATCTGCATCCGCGGTCCGCAGGTGATGGCCGGCTACTGGAACCGCGCCGACGAGACGGCGAACGTCATGACCGCCGACGGCTTCTTCAAGTCGGGCGATGTCGGCATCATGGACGGCGAAGGCGCCACGCGCATCGTCGATCGCAAGAAGGACATGGTGCTGGTGTCGGGTTTCAACGTCTACCCGAGCGAAGTCGAGGAGGTGGCCGTCAAGCATCCGGGGGTGCTCGAGGCCGCGGTGATCGGCGTGCCCGACGAGCACTCGGGCGAAGTCGTCAAGCTGTTCGTGGTCAGGAAGGATCCGGCGCTGACCGAGGCCGCGCTACAGGATTTCCTCAAGGAACAGCTTACCGGCTACAAGCGGCCGAAGTACATCGAGTTCCGCGCCGACTTGCCGAAGTCGCCGGTAGGCAAGATCCTGCGCCGCGAGCTGCGGCCCAAGAGCTGACGCCCTTGCCGCCGCTGCCCACGGGCGGCGGCGGCCGCACAATCAACCCTCCATTCGCGAACAAACCGAACATGCGCCCTGTCCTCACTCTGCTCGCCGGCCTGCTGCTGGCCACCGCCGCCCATGCGCTGTCGCTGGCCGACATCTCCGGCAGGGATGCCAGCGGCGGCCTCAAGGAAGCCCTGACCCAGGGCGCAGGCAAGGCCGTGGACCTGCTCGGCAGGCAGGACGGTTTCCTCGGCAATCCGAAGGTGAAGATTCCGCTGCCCGAAAGCGTGCAGCAGATCGAGGGCCTGCTGCGCGGACTCGGCATGGGCCGCCAGGCCGACGAACTGATCAATGCCATGAACCGCGCCGCCGAGGCCGCGGTGCCGCAGGCCAAGACCCTGCTGGTGAATTCGATCAAGCAGATGTCGCTGCAGGATGCGAAAGGCATTCTCTCGGGCGGCGACGATTCGGCCACGCAGTATTTCCGCCGCACCACTTCCGCCCCGCTGGCGGAGAAATTCAAGCCCGTGGTGAAGCGGGCCATGGCCAAGGTCAAGCTGGCCGAGAAGTACGAGCAGTTGGCCGGCAAGGCGTCGAAGCTGGGGCTGGTGCGCGAGCAGGATGCGCAGCTGGAAAACTACGTGACGCAGAAGACGCTCGACGGCCTCTACCTGATGATCGCCGAAGAAGAAAAGGCGATCCGCAAAGACCCCGCCGGGGCAGCCGGCAAACTGGCGCAGAAGGTCTTCGGCGCGCTCAGATAAAACCGGTAAAACGGCAAGAGTTGGCGCTGGCGACACGGCGCCGCGAAGCGGAATTCCCGACAGACAGCGTCCGACACGGCGCCGCGAAAGCATATATCCATGGTCAAACTCAACGCGGCGCAGCAAGAGGCCGTGCATCACCTCGACAGCCCCTTGCTGGTGCTGGCCGGCGCCGGCTCGGGCAAGACGCGCGTGATCACGCACAAGATCGCCTGGCTGGTCGACGAGTACGGCGTCAAGCCCTCGCAGATCGCCGCCATCACCTTCACCAACACGGCGGCGAAGGAAATGAAGGAGCGCGTCGGCAAGCTGATCGGCGCGCGCGCCGAAGGCCTCATCGTCAGCACCTTCCATGCCCTCGGGGTACGCATCCTGCGCCAGGAGGCCGCCGCCGTGGGCCTCAAGCCGGGCTTCTCGATCCTCGACGCGGCCGACACCACGGCGCTGTTCCAGGAGCTGGCCGGCAATATCGACAAGGGCCGGCTGCGCGCGCTGCAATCGCGCATCTCGCTGTGGAAGAACCAGCTCTGCGAGCCGGCCGCGGCGCAGCAGGCGGCCGCGGACGAGACCGAAGCGGCCGCGGCCACGCTCTACGCCGCGTACGAACGCACCCTGCGCGCCTATCAGGCGGTGGATTTCGACGACCTGATCCGCCTGCCGGTGAGCCTGTTCGCCGCGCATGACAACGTCGCGCAACGCTGGCGCAACCGCATCTGGCATCTGCTGGTGGACGAATACCAGGACACCAATCGCGGCCAGTACCGCCTGCTGCAGTTGCTGACCCAGGGCCGCGACTCCTTCACCGCGGTCGGCGACGACGACCAGTCGATCTACGCCTGGCGCGGCGCCGACAGCGAGAACCTGCGCCTGCTCAAGGACGACTACCCGAGCCTCAAGGTGGTCAAGCTGGAACAGAACTACCGCTCCACCGCACGCATCCTGCATGCCGCCAACACGCTGATCGCCAACAATCCCAAGCTGTTCGAAAAGAAGCTGTGGTCCGAGCACGGCCAGGGCGAAGCGATCCACATCCAGACCTGCCGCGACGGCGACCACGAGGCGGAATGGGTCGCCTCGCGCCTTTCCGCCCATCGCTTCGAGCGACGCACCAAGTTCGCCGATTACGCCATCCTCTATCGCGGCAACCACCAGGCGCGCGCCATCGAGCAGCAACTGCGCGCCCAGCGCATCCCGTATGTCATCTCGGGCGGGCAATCCTTCTTCGATCGCGCCGAGATCAAGGACATCACCTGCTACCTGCGCCTCTTGGCCAACCAGGACGACGATCCGGCGTTCATCCGCGCCGTCACTACCCCCAAGCGCGGCATCGGCGGCACCACGCTGGAAGGCCTCGGCCGCGCCGCCGGGCGCAGCCACCAGGGCCTGTTCGCCAGCATCCATGCGCCGGGGCTGGACGCCGAACTCAACACCAAGCAGCGCACCGCGCTGCGCGAGTTCGGCGACTTCATCAAGCGCATCGAGGCGCGCGCGGCGCAGGAACCCGCCGCACAGGTGCTCAACGACCTGCTCAAGGCCATCGGTTACGAGAGCTGGCTGTTCGAATCGCTCGAGGTGCGCGAGGCTGAAACCAAGTGGGCCAACGTCTGCGACTTCGTCGAATGGCTGGGCCGGAAGGGCGAGGAGGAAGGCAAGAATCTGCTCGAACTGGCGCAATCCGTCGCGCTGCTGTCGATGCTCGACAAGGGCGAAGACGAACAGGATGCGGTGCAGCTCGCCACGCTGCACGCAGCGAAGGGCCTCGAATTCCGCCATGTCTTCCTGGTCGGCGTCGAAGAAGGCCTGCTGCCGCATCGCGACTCGCTCGACGCGGCGCGCATGGAAGAAGAGCGGCGCCTGATGTATGTCGGCATCACGCGCGCGCAGGCCAGCCTGACCGTGAGCTGGTGCGAGAAGCGCAAGCAGGGCCGCGAATGGATGCCGCGCGAGCCCTCGCGCTTCATCGCCGAAATGGGCGAGGCGGTGGCCTCGGCCGCGCAGCAGCGCAATACCGTGCCGGAGCCCGAGGCCGCCCGTGCCCGGGCCGGCGCCTTGCGCGCCATGCTCGCCGGCAAGCGCCCGTAAACGCCCGTAAACGACAAAAGGACCGCAAGCGGTCCCTTTTTGCGGCGAATTTGCGCGCCTGCTTACTTGGCCGCCGGCTCCTTGAAGCTGGCGCCGGACTTGTTCGCCATATAGACGATGGTGCGCGCCAGTTCGGTATCGTTGGCGTCCGAGCCGCCCCTGGGCGGCATGGCATTCTTGCCGGCAATCGCCGACTTCATCAGGCCGTCGAGGCCCAGCGCGATGCGCGGCGCCCAGGCGGCCTTGTCGCCCAGCTTCGGCGCGTTGGCCACGCCGGCGTCGTGGCAAGCATTGCAGATCGCCTTGTAGATCTGTTCGCCGTTGCGCTCGCCGCCGACAGCGGCTGCCGGGGCCGCCAGTTCGACGCGGGCCACGGGAGCGATGCGCTGGTTGACGGCTTCCGCGTCGCCCGCGGGGCGACCGCCCATGGCGATTGCGGATACGGAGAGAACGAGCGCGCCCGCCGCGGCGAGGGTGCGGATATTCGAATGGACCATGAGCAGCCTTCCCGGAAGAGTCAAACAGAGCGGGCGATTATAGCGGATACACCCGTCCCGCCTTGCCTTTGACGCCGCAAGCTCGAAGCCCTATAATCCGCAGCCTTCGCGGCTAGGTAGCTCAGTTGGTAGAGCAACGGATTGAAAATCCGTGTGTCGGCAGTTCGATTCTGCCCCTGGCCACCAACATCAGCACGGGGGTTCTGCGGAACCCCCGTGTTTGTTTGCAGATCCGCCTGCCGGCCCTCGCGGCCCGCTTCTGCCTGCGGGCACTGGTCCGCCCGACGCGACAGCCCGGATACAATCGCTGCATGACTTCCGTTGCCGATCACCAGCGCCGCTTCGGCGGCATCGAGCGCCTGTACGGGGCCGGCGCGCTGGCGCGCGCGGCGGCCGCGCATGTCGTGGTGGTGGGCATCGGCGGCGTCGGTTCGTGGGCGGCGGAGGCGCTGGCGCGCTCGGCAATCGGGCAGCTGACCCTGATCGATCTCGACCATGTCGCCGAATCCAACATCAATCGCCAGATCCACGCCCTCGACTCGACGCTGGGCGCGGCCAAGACCGCGGCGATGGCGGCGCGCATTGCGCAGATCAATCCGGCCTGCGTGGTCAATACGATCGAGGAATTCATCGACGAGCGCAATCCGGCGCGCCTGATCCCGCCCTGCAGCGCGGTGCTCGACGCGATCGACCATGTGCGCGCCAAGGCGGCCCTGATCGCCTGGTGCCGCCAGGCCGGGATCCGCGTGGTGACCACCGGCGCCGCCGGCGGCCGCAGCGATCCGACGCGGATCGAGGTCATCGACCTGTCGCGCACCACACAGGATGCGCTGGCCTCCAAGGTCCGTGCGCAACTGCGCAAGGACTACGGCTTTCCGCGCGAGCCGAAGAAGAAGTTCGGCGTCGATTGCGTGTTTTCACCCGAGCAAAGCCGCCGTCCCGCCAACGCCAACTCTTGCACGGTCGACGCGGAATTCGATGCCGGCGCCGGGCTCAACTGCGCCGGTTACGGGTCCGCGGTGGCGGTCACGGCAAGTTTCGGCTTCGCCGCGGCAGCACGGGTTCTCGCCGGTATACTTCCGGCATGACGAATCCGCCCGTGGTGCCAGTGGTCCTGGTTACCGGCGCCGCGCGCCGCGTGGGTGCCGAGATCGCGCGCCGCCTGCACGCCGCGGGCGCCTGCGTGGCGATTCATTGTCGCGCCTCGCGCGCCGAGGCGGACGGCCTCGCGGCGACGCTGAACGCCACCCGCCCCGACAGCGCCGCGACATTCGCCGCCGACCTGCTCGACACCACCGCCTTGCCGGCCCTGGTGGCCGCCGTGGTGGCACGCTTCGGCCGGCTCGATGCGCTGGTGAACAACGCCTCCTCGTTCTACGCCACGCCGTTCGACGACGTCGACGCGGCAGCCTGGGACGACCTGATCGGCACCAACCTCAAGGCCCCGCTGTTCCTCGCCCAGGCTGCCGCGCCGCATCTCGAAACCAGCGGCGGCTGCATCGTCAATATCACCGACATCCACGCCGAGCGCCCGCTCAAGGGCTATCCGCTGTACTGCACGGCCAAGGCCGGCCTGCTCGGCCTGACCCGCGCACTGGCGCTGGAACTCGGGCCGCGGGTAAGGGTGAATGCGGTGGCGCCCGGCGCCATCGAATGGCCCCAGGGCACGCATGACTTTCCGCCGCAGGTGCGCGCGGCTATCATTGAGAACACGCTGCTGAAGCGGGTCGGCTCGCCCGCCGACATCGCGCGCGCCGTGAAATTTCTTGTCTTCGATGCCCCCTATGTCACCGGGCAGGTGATCAATGTCGACGGCGGCCGGACCGCCCATCTATGAACGCTCCGCTGACCGCAAGCACCGCCCCGACCGCCCGCCAGGCCCAGAAATCCGCCTTCGAGGCGAACAAACTGGCCAAACGTTTACGCCGCGAGGTGGGCCAGGCGATCGCCGACTTCAACATGATCGAGGCCGGCGACAAGGTCATGGTCTGCCTTTCCGGCGGCAAGGATTCCTTCGCCCTGCTCGACGTGCTGCTGTTCCTGCGCGAGCACGCGCCGATCGCCTTCGACATCGTCGCGGTCAATCTCGACCAGAAGCAGCCCGGCTTTCCCGCCGACGTGCTGCCCGACTACCTGCGCAGCATCGCCGTGCCCTTCCACATCGAGAACGAGGACACCTATTCCATCGTCAAGCGCGTGATCCCGGCGGGCAAGACGACGTGTTCGCTGTGTTCGCGCCTGCGCCGCGGCGTGCTGTATCGCGTCGCCGGCGAACTGGGGGCGACCAAGATCGCGCTCGGCCATCATCGCGACGACATCCTGCAGACACTGTTGCTCAACATGTTCTTCGCCGGCAAGCTGAAATCCATGCCGCCCAAACTGGTGTCGGACGACGGCCGCAACATCGTGATCCGGCCGCTGGCCTATTGCCGCGAGAGCGACCTGGCAGCCTGGGCCGCGCTGCGCGAGTTCCCGATCATCCCCTGCAACCTCTGCGGTTCGCAGCCCAACCTGCAGCGCCAGCAGGTCAAGCAGATGCTGAACGACTGGGACAAGCGTTTTCCGGGGCGCATCGAGACCATGTTCAGGAGCCTCGCCAACGTCGTACCCTCGCATCTGCTCGACGCCCGCCTGTTCGATTTTGCCGGCCTGGCGGCGACCGGCACGCCCGATCCGGAAGGCGACATCGCCTTCGATCCGCCTGCCATGCCGCCTGCATCAGTGCCGACCGGGGCGGAGTGATGGACGCCCGCCGCCTCCCCGCGCGCCACGGCGTACTCTGGCTGCTGGCCGGTTTCGCCCTGTTTCGCCGCCATCCGCCGCTGATGACGGCGCTGACCTTCGGCTACCTGCTGACCGTGATCGTGGTCAATCTGATTCCGAAAATCGGGCCCTTCCTGTTGCCGCTGCTGCTGCCGACCCTGACCGTCTTGCTGGCCAACGGCAGCCGCGCCATCGAACGCGGCCAGATCTTCGACGGCAACACCCTGGGCTTCGGCATCAGCGCCCAGCGCGTCGGTCTGCTGCGCCTCGGCGGCCTGCACCTGGTGGGCTCCAGCCTGCTGGTGCTGGGCGGCGCGGCGCTGGGCGAACCGATCAACATCAGCGACGGCATGGATCAGGAAGAAGCCATGGCGCTCGTCAGCGATCTCGGCATCCTGCTGGTGCTGGCCTCGCCGCTCCTGATGGCCTTCTGGTTCGCGCCCTTGCTGACCGCCTGGAACGGCGTCGGCGCCGGCAAATCGCTGTTCTTCAGCTTCGTTGCCAGTTGGCGCAACTGGCGCGCCTTCGCCATGTACGGACTGGTGCTGGTCCTTGTCGGCGCCCTGGTGCCGGGCCTGATCCTGATCGTCGCCGGCCTGCTGTCGCAGACCCTGCTCGACATCCTCTCGGTGGCGCTGCGCATGCTGCTGATCTTCGTATTGGCGCCGACCATGGTGGCCAGCGTGTATCTGTCTTATCGCGACGTATTCGCGGCGCCCGTGACCGTGCCCGCACCCGTGCCGGCCCAGGCCGATGAGTGAGCCCGGCGCGGGCGTGCTCGGCCTGTTCGGCGGCACCTTCGATCCGCTGCACGTCGGGCACCTGCGCCTGGCCCTGGAAGCGCGCGAGGCCCTGGGGCTGGCCGAGCTCTGCCTGATTCCGGCCGGCAAGCCGCCCTTGCGCGAGGCGCCGCAATGCGCCGCTGCCGATCGCCTGGCGATGGTGGAGCGGGCGCTGGCCGAGCTACCGGGATTCAGCGTCGACCCGGACGAAGTGCTGGCAACAATCGCAGCAAACAGCGCGGCAAACAGCGCGGCGACCAGCGTGGCACCGAGCTACACGATCGACACCCTGGAACGCCAGCGCCGCCTGCACGGTGCGCAGCGGCCGCTGGTGCTGTTGCTCGGCGCCGATGCCTTCGCCCGGATCGAAACCTGGCATCGCTGGCGCGAGCTGTTCGGCCTGGCGCACGTCGCCGTGGCGACGCGGCCGGGGCACGAATTGAGAGTAGGTGCTGGCGCGCTCTGCGTACCTGGGACGCCGCTTCGCGGGCAGGCAACGGCGCTGGATGCCGAATTTGCCGCGCGCCGGGGCGTCGCCGCCGATCTCGCCGACGCCCCGGCGGGGCGCATCGTGCCCTTTGCCATCACCGCCCTGGAAATTTCCGCCAGCGCCGTCCGCCGGCGCCTGGCCGCCGGCCTCAGCGTGCGCTATCTGGTTCCCGAGACCGTTCTCGACTATATTGATTCCCATCAGCTCTACCGGACTTCGCATGGACATTAGAAAACTTCAGAAAATCGCCGTCGCCGCCCTCGAGGACATCAAGGCCAAGGACATCGAGGTGCTCAACACGAGCAAAATCTCGGCCCTGTTCGACCGCGTGATCATCGCCACCGGCGATTCCAATCGCCACGTCAGGTCGCTGGCGCGCAACGTCCATGACAAGGTCAAGGAGGCCGGCGGCGAGGTGATCGGCATCGAGGGCGAGGAGACCGGCGAATGGGTGCTGGTCGACCTTGGCGACATCGTGGTGCATGTCATGCAACCCGCGGTGCGCGTCTATTACAACCTCGAAGAGTTGTGGAAAGTGGTGCCCAAGCGCCCGCGCAAGAAGGCCGACAGCGACGCCGGCGGCGAATGAAATTGATCGTTGCGGCCGTGTCCGCGCGGCCGCCGGAATGGGTGACGACGGGCTGGACCGAGTACGCCAGGCGCATGCCGCGCGAACTGCCGCTGGAACTGCTGGAGATCAAACCCGAGCCGCGCAGCTCGGGCAAGAGCGCGGAAGCCATGATGGCGCTGGAGGCGGCGCGCATCGACGCGCAACTGCCGGCTGGCTGCCGCCGCATCGCGCTCGACGAGCGCGGCGAGGCGCCGACCACGCGGCAACTGGCCGAGCGTCTGGCAAAATGGATGGCCGGCGGCGATCACGTGGCCTTCATCATCGGCGGCCCCGACGGACTCGATCCGCGGATCAAGAACAGTGCCGACGAAACCCTGCGCCTTTCCAGCCTCACCCTGCCCCACGCCCTGGTGCGGGTGATCCTGGCCGAGGCGCTGTACCGTGCCGCGAGCGTGATAAAGGGCCACCCTTATCATCGCGACTGATTTATGCTTGAACGATTTGTCACCCACACTGCCAAAGAACCATGGATCCCCGCATCTACCTTGCCTCCCGAAGTCCGCGCCGCCGCGAGTTGCTGACCCAGATCGGCGTGCGCTTCGACCTGCTGCTGTTCCGCGGCGGGCCGCGCGAGGACGAGGAAGTCAACGAAGACTGGCTGCCCGGCGAAGCGCCGGACCAATACGTGCAGCGCGTGGCGCGGGCCAAGGCGGTGTTCGGCGCCGCCCTCCTGGCGCGGCGGCCGCTGGTGGTGCATCCGGTGCTGGCGGCCGACACCACGCTCGACCTGGATGGGGAGATCATCGGCAAGCCGCAGGACGAAGCCGACGCGGCGGATATCCTGGCCCGGCTCTCCGGCCGCAGCCATCGCGTACTGACCGCCGTCGCGATGGCCAAGTACGAGCGCGTCGAGCATTGCCTGTCGGTCAGCGAAGTGCGCTTTCGGGCGCTGAGCACCAAGGAAATCGGGCGTTACGTGCGCAGCGGCGAGCCGATGGACAAGGCCGGCGCTTACGGCATCCAGGGTCGCGCCGCGATGTTCATCGAAGAGATACGCGGCTCGCATTCCGGCATCGTCGGCCTGCCGCTGTGCGAAACCGCGCTGCTGCTGCGCGACTTCGGTTATCCGCTGTGACGGTGCTGCCGCGCCAGCGCCGCCAGGAGGACAGAAGCCCGTGATGACCGAACAGTTCCTGATCAATTTCACGCCGCAGGAAACCCGCGTCGCCCTGCTGCAGCAGGGCGTGGTGCAGGAACTGCACATCGAGCGCACCGACGGCCGCGGCATCGTCGGCAACGTCTATCTCGGCCGCGTCGTGCGGGTGCTGCCCGGCATGCAGTCGGCATTCATCGAAATCGGCCTGGAGCGCACCGCCTTCCTGCACGTGGCCGACATCTGGAGCGAACGTCCGGCCGGCAACGGCCACGGCAACCACGAAACGCGCCCGATCGAACGCATCCTGAGCGAGGGGCAATCGATCATGGTGCAGGTGCAGAAGGACCCGATCGGCACCAAGGGCGCACGGCTGACCACGCAAATCTCCATCGCCGGGCGCCTGCTGGTGCACCTGCCGCAGGACACCCACATCGGCATCTCGCAGCGCATCGGCGAGGAAGCCGAGCGCGAGCGGCTGCGCGCCCGGATCCAGGCGCTGCTGCCGGCCGACCAGCCCGGCGGCTACATCCTGCGCACCGTCGCCGCCGACGCCGGCGACGACGACCTGGCGGCCGACATCGCCTACCTGCGCCGCATCTGGCGCGAGATCAAGAGCCGCAGCATCGGCGCCCTGCCGCCGACCCTGCTGCACCACGACCTGACCCTGGCGCAGCGCGTGCTGCGCGACCTGGTCAGCAGCGAAACCACCAGCGTCATCATCGATTCGCGCGAGAACTTCCAGAAGCTGCAGCACTTCGCCCAGGAATACGTGCCGCAAGTCAGTGACCGCCTGGTCCATTACACCGGCGAGCGGCCGCTGTTCGACCTGCATGGTGTCGAGGACGAAATCCAGAAGGCACTGGCGCGCCGCGTCGATCTCAAGTCGGGCGGCTACCTGATCTTCGACCAGACCGAGGCGATGACCACGGTCGATGTGAATACCGGCGGCTATGTCGGCTCGCGCAATTTCGACGACACGATTTTCAAGACCAATCTCGAAGCGGCGCAGACCATCGCGCGCCAGCTGCGGCTGCGCAACCTGGGCGGCATCATCATCGCCGACTTCATCGACATGGAAGACGAGGAACACAAGGCGGCGGTGCTGGTCGAGTTCAACAAGGCGCTGGCGAAGGACCACACGCGCATCACGGTTTCCGGCTTCACCCAGCTCGGCCTGGTCGAGATGACCAGGAAGCGCACGCGCGAGAGCCTCGCCCACATCCTCTGCGAGCCCTGCCCCACCTGCGGCGGGCGCGGCGAGGTGAAGACCGCGCAGACCGTCTGCTACGAGGTGCTGCGCGAACTGTTGCGCGAGGCGCGGCAGTTCACCGCGCGCGAAATGCGCGTGCTCGCCGCGCCGGCCGTGATCGACCTGTTTCTCGAAGAGGAATCGCAGGCGCTGGCCATGCTGTCCGAGTTCATCGGCCTGCCGATTTCGCTGCACGCGGAGAGCGGCTACACCCAGGAGCAGTTCGACATCGTTCTGATGTAGCGTTAAAATCCGCCGCGACGCGGGTGTCGTATAACGGCATTACCTCAGCTTCCCAAGCTGATGAAGAGGGTTCGACTCCCTTCACCCGCTCCAGCACAGACTAAAAAAATGCCGACGCATGCGCCGGCATTTTCGTTTCAGGCGCCGCTTCAGCGGCGCCCTGCATGGCTTACTGCTGCGTGGTTTCGGCCTTGACCGCGATCCACTTGCCGGCGCGCAGTTCAATCGAGTACTGCTCCAGCGATTCGAAGCGATAGGGCTTGCCGGACATCTTGCCCTGCTCGACCACCACCGACCTCAGGCTGATGCGGTCGCAGGTCGTGCCGCCGGAGAGGTCGGTCAGGCGCGCATCGATCCACACGCGGCGCTGCTTGTAGTCCTTGAGCGCCTTCATGGCGGCGATGGTGCTTTGGGCCAGTTCGTCGCGCAGGAGGTCGACGCTGGTCGTCTTGCCGCCCTTGTCCTTCACGGTGGCGCGTACCGCGGCGTCGGGAGCGAACATGGCGATGATCGCCTGTGCATCGCCCTTGGCAATCGCGCCATCGAGTTGCGCCAGCCAGGTCTTGGCGACATCGGTCGGCGCACAGGCCGCCGCAGCGGCGGCGGTACCGGGTGACTGGCGCCTTAGCTCGAGCTGCTTCTTGCTTTCCTGGTCGGCCGTCTGCGAATAACGATCGAGTTCCGGGTCGAATTCGCCGGGCACATAGAAACTCGGCACCTTGTCGAGCAGTACCGGCAACAGGATGGTCAGCAGCGCCCGGTCCTTGGTCTTGGCCGGTGCTCGCACGAAACCGACCTTGCCCGGATCGATGTCGAGCGTGTTGTCGCCAACCTTTATGGTGGTCCCGCCGCGGTTCACCTTGTCGTAGGTGCCCTCCGGGTTGGCGGTCTGCCTCGCCAGTTCCGGCGACGGCACATAGGGTTCGTGGTCGGTGCCGCGAATGCCGATGGTGGCCGAAGCGGTGACGATGTTGTGCCCGGAACGGTTGGTCTGGGCGATCCAGCCGCTGATCACGCGCAGCGAGCCGGTGACGAGCCGCATCGTGAAACCGTCGGATGGCTTGTCCTCGGCGGCGAATTTTTCGGCGATGAATTCGGTGCCGGGGCGAACCGCGACCACGCCCGCGTCCTCGGTCCTGAGCACCGCCTCCGCCTGCGCAGCGGCGCGCACGCGCTCGCCGACATAAACCGGGTCGCCCTCGCGCAGTTTCCTGCTGGCGTTGCCGCGTACCGCGGTAACTTCACCGCGCATGCGCCAGACCGTGGCGAACCGGGTGGCGCCGGCCGGGGCCACGGCGGCAGCGGGATTCGATGTGGGCGCGGCCTGGCTCGGCAATGCCGCGCCCAAGAGCAAGAAACAAAGGCCCAGTGCGCCAAACCCGGCGCGATTGAAAGTCCATTCCATGATGCGCTCCCTGAGTATCCGAAAAATTCAAGACCAATATTTCATCAAAGCATACTTGCGGATTGCCCGCCATGCAATTCTTGGCATTGCCCGCAAAAAACTTCGCCCTGCCAACGGCTGCCGCGACGACCGGGCCGCCAGACATATCCCTTTAAGAATCAACGGCCGGAACCTGCATTCTGCCACCTCCGGCGCGAACGGGATCGCGCGGCGTCAGCGCCGCACCAGGTTCCATACCATCGCCACGCCGTCCAGCAGCAAATCGCCGATGTCGGCATTCAGGGCGCCGCTGCGTTCGCGCCGCTGCCGGCTGCGCTCGCGTTCGCTGAACAGGATCGCCTCGGCCAGCAGCGCCGGGGCGGGTGGGGCGGCCTGCTTCAGCGCAACCTGGTGATAGCCGGCCAGGGCCTGTTCGACCGCCTGCGGGTCGAGGATCGCGATCGGCGCGCGGCAGTGGCCGCAGGCGCTTTCCTTGCGGATATCCACCGCCGCCCCGCACCCGGTGCAGCGCACCACACCGATGCGGGCGCTGATTTC
Organism: Sulfuritalea sp.; assembly: GCA_034376265.1. Lineage (GTDB taxonomy): Bacteria > Pseudomonadota > Gammaproteobacteria > Burkholderiales > Rhodocyclaceae > Sulfuritalea. The sequence continues at coordinate 2,764 of JAXMJU010000126.1, read as the reverse complement.
CTTGATCTCGGCGCCGCTCAGCTGGCGCACGAAGCCCTTCTCGATCATGAACTGGCCGAAGCTGATGAAGCGGCCGTGCTGGCCGCAACGCAGGTAGTTGAACAGGCCGCTCTTGACCCTGTCCTGCGAATGGATCAGGCGCTCGCCACAGCGCGGGCAGCGCAAGGGATTCGCCAGCGGCAGGCGCTGGTCGTCGCGGTGCTGGTGGATCAGGCGGAACAGTTCGATGACGCCGGCGGGCGCGAGCTGCAGGCTTTCGTAATCGTCGAACCAGATGCCCTGGCAGGCGAAGCAGAGGTCGAGCTCGACGTCGCCGTTGAGCTTGCGCGGGAAGCGCTGCGCGCTCATCGGCGCCCGGCAGGAGGGGCAGGCGCTGGAGGCAGTCGACGGCATTGCGTTCATCGGGGCACGGTCCGCGACAACTGCGTCGCCCGCTCCGGTTCGGGCCTGAGCCGCCTGGCGCCGTCGGCAAGCGCTGTTGCGCTGCCCATGCCGCCAGCTCGAACGGCGCTGCGCCAGGTGGCGTTATTCGTAGCGCAAATAGTGGTGCAAAGGTGGCCGTGCATGCGGTGCCGAAAACCGTAGTCCGTTGTCATGATCAGATCCTCGCGTCGCTTGGCGCAAGAGAGCGGGAGTCGAAATATGTGCTCGTCACGCACGCGGCGAGTTTAGCCGATGCGATCGAAGAATTCGAGCATGCGGATCGCCACCTGGCGCCCGCAGCCGATTCGGTCACGCAGCGGCCATCCGGCTGATGCCGTAGCCACGACTCGATACCTGCTCGTCCGCAAAGGACTTCAGCGACTCAGGCAATGCTCAGCCCGGCCACCACCGCGAGATGGCGGCATAGACCGCCGCCGGGCTGCCGGCTTGATCCGCAGCCCTCGTCAATCCGCTTGCCGCGTTCAGGCCATGCGGCTCATGCGCTTCCATAGCGTGGTGCGCGACATGCCGAGGCGGCGCGCGGCCTCGGCCTTGTTGCCGCCCGAATCCTGCAGCACGCGCAGGATCAGCGCCTGCTCTTGCTCGGCCGTCGCCGGCGCCGTGTAGTAGCGCGTCAGCGGCGGGCCGGCGACGGGCGTCGGTGGGGCCACGGACTGGACGGCGAGTTCCGGCAGCAGGTGGCGCGGCAGGATGGTCGGTCCGTCGGACTGCACCACGGCATATTCCAGCGCGTTGAACAGCTGCCTGACGTTGCCCGGCCAGTCGTAGGCTTCCATGGCCAGCATCGCCTCGGGCGCGAGCCGCAGGTCCGGCCGCCGGTAGCGCTCGGCCAGGTCGCCGAGCAGCTTGCTGGTCAGCAGCGGGATGTCGTCGCGATGTTCGCGCAGGGCCGGCACGTGCAGCGGCAGCACGCGCAAGCGGTAATACAGGTCCTCGCGGAACTCGCCGCGCCTGACCATGGCCGCGAGGTCGCGGTGTGTGGCGGCGACGACGCGCACGTCCACCCGGCGCGGCTGGTTTTCGCCGACGCGGACGATCTCGCGTTCCTGCAGCACGCGCAATAGCCTGATCTGGGTGGCGGGCGAGATTTCGCCGATCTCGTCAAGCAGCAGGGTGCCGCCGTTGGCCGCCTCGAAGCGACCGAGACGCGCCGCCGTGGCGCCGGAAAAAGCTCCCTTGGCGTGACCGAAGAGTTCCGATTCCTGCAGGTTTTCCGGCAGCGCGGCGCAATGCACGGCGACGTAGGGGCCCTTGGCGCGCACGGAATTGTCGTGCAGCGCCCGCGCCACCAGTTCCTTGCCGACGCCGCTCTCGCCGCTGACCAGCACCGTGGCCTCGCTCGCCGCGGCGCGCAGCAGCTTCCGGTAAAGATCCTGCATCGCCGAACTGCGGCCGATCAGGCCGCCGAGCTGCCAGCGCTCGCGCACCTTCGCCTCGAGTTCCATTTCGCGCGAACAGTCGCGCAGGATGATCGCGCAATACAGCCCGCCCTCGTTGGGCGGCAGCAGCATGGCCCACATGCGCAGCGCGATGTCGGTGCCCTGCGGCCCCTTCAGGACGATGTCCTGGATCTTGCCGTCCTCGCCCGGCGTCGGGGTCAGCGAGCAATAGCCGCGGGTTTCGCATTCGCGCGCGCACTGCGTGCCGGCGAACAGCGTCGGGCACAGGCTGTCGATGATCACGGCATGGTGCTGGCCGACCATGCGCAGCGCGGCCTGGTTGATTTCCAGAATCCGGCGCGCCGGATCGAGGAACAGCACGCCTTCCTCCAGGCTGTCGAGGAAGCCTTGCAACATCTTCATGGTCGGCATCGGGGATGTCCTCCTTGCTTGCCTGTCGGAATTCGACAGGTGTTCAGAATGAACGTCCAGGAGAACGTTCATTAACGACATGAAACATATATCACACTCCTAACGAAACAAGAAATATGTTTCATATCAAGCGGCTGCGATTTCTGGCATGGCGCTCGCTAACTGTCGGATGTGTATCGGGAACTTCCCCGCAAACAATAAAACAGGAGGATACGAAATGAACGTCAAAAAATACCTGGTGCCGCTGCTGCTTGGCGGCCTGTTCACGGCGGCGGCCCACGCCGAACCCGTGGCGAAGCCGGATCCGCTGCTTGCCAGCTTCCAGCGCCTGCTCGATCACCAGCCGGCACAAAGCGCCCCGGCAGTGCCGTCCGGCCTGGGCGCGGACCCGCTGCGCAACAGCGTGAGCCTGGTGCTCTGGGAAACGCTGGAGCCGTCCTTCCACATGGCGAAGCTCGGCCCGAACCTCGGCCCTAATCTGGGCCGCCTCGTTGCGCCGCGCCGCTGAC
>JAXMJU010000125.1:0-9999 GCA_034376265.1 Sulfuritalea sp. | reverse complement strand
CGGGGGTGGGCAATGAAGGCGTGGTCGGTATTTCGCTGTTCATGGGAGGCGATACGACGCCAAGCTCGGCGGTGGTGCAGACCGCGGGCCACGCTTACCGGCTGGGGAGCCGCTTGCTGAAGCAGGAATTCAATCGCGCCGGCTTGATGCAGCGCTTGTTGCTACGCTATACCCAGGCGCTGATTACACAGATGACCCAGACCGCCGCCTGCAACCGGCACCATTCGGTGGAGCAGCAACTGTGCCGCTGGCTGTTGCTGACCCAGGACCGCGTCGCGCAGCGCGAACTGGTGATCACCCAGGAATTGATCGCCGGCATGCTCGGTGTGCGCCGCGAAGGCGTCACCGAAGCCGCCGGAAACCTGCAGCGCGCCGGCTGCATCAGTTATCGCCGCGGCCATATCGCCGTGCTCGATCGGGCCGGACTGGAGGCCCGCAGCTGCGAGTGCTACGCTCTGGTCAGGAAGGAACTGGGTCGCCTGCTGTCGGATGTGCAGTATCGCCAGGAGGCCACGGCCGCCTCTCGCTGATTGCGCGGTCAGGGCGGGTGGCGCAAGAGTTGGCGCTGGCGGCACGGCGCTCATGATGTTTGCAAACGCCCCGAATCGACCCGGCTCAGGCACTATTCAGCCTTCATCCCTGATCTGCAAGGAAACTCATGGCCAGCCAGGTGCAAGCGAGCAAGCTACCCGCAACGAAGCGGCGTAAGGCAAAAAGCCCAGCCGCACCGGTCGCGCCGGCCTCGCCGGCTGGAGCGATCGGGGCCGGACGCCGGGCGCCGCCTTTCTCCATCGTCGCGATCGGCGCCTCGGCCGGCGGACTGGAAGCCCTCGAACAATTTCTGGGCAATGTGCCGGCCGGCATCGGCATGGCCTTCGTCGTCATCCAGCATCTCGATCCCGACCACAAGGGCATGATGCCCGAGCTGCTGCAGCGGGCCACGGCCATGCCGGTGATGCAGGCGAAGAACCGCATGAAGGTCGAGCCCGAATGCGTCTATGTGATTCCGCCGAAATGGGATCTGTCGATCCTGCATGGTTGTCTTTACCTGCTGGAACCGGTGGCCGCGCGCGGCCTGCGGCTGCCGATCGACTCCTTCTTCCGCGCCCTGGCCGACGACCGCCAGGACCAGGCCGTGTGCGTAATCCTGTCCGGCATGGGTTCCGACGGCTCGCTGGGCCTGCGCGCCATCAAGGAACGCGGCGGCCTGGTCGCGGTGCAGGATCCGGCCTCGGCCAAGTTCAACGGCATGCCGCAAAGCGCCATCGATACCGGCCTGGTGGACATCGTCGCCGCCGCGACTGAGCTGCCGCAGCGCATCGTCGACACCCTGCGCCATGCCTTGCGGGGCGCTTCCGGCGCGACGCGGCAGGCGGCCGAGACGCTGGCGCAGAAGAGCGCCTTCGACAAGATCTGCATCCTGCTGCGCGAGCGCACCGGCAACGATTTTTCGCTGTACAAGAAAAGTACCGTATATCGCCGCGTCGAGCGCCGCATGGGCCTGCACCAGATCGACCGCATCGCCCACTACGTGCATTACCTGCGCGAGAACCCGCAGGAAATCGAGCTGCTGTTCAAGGAACTGCTGATCGGCGTGACCAGCTTCTTCCGCGATCCGGCGTCCTGGAACACCCTGCAGACGCAGGTCCTGCCGCAGTTGCTGGCGGCCTACCCAGCCGGCGCCACGCTGCGCGCCTGGGTGGCCGGATGCTCCACCGGTGAGGAGGCCTATACGCTGGCCATGGCCTTCCGCGAAGTGCAGCAAAAGCTGAAACCCGCGGGCCGTTTTTCACTGCAGATCTTCGCCACCGACCTCGACCCGGATGCGATTGCCAAGGCACGGCGCGCGGTCTACCCGGCGAATATCGTCGCCGACGTGACGCCCGAACGCCTCAAGCGTTTCTTCGTCGAGGAAGGCGAGGGCTACCGGGTCGGCAAGGAAATCCGCGAGACGGTGGTATTCGCCACCCAGAACGCCGTCATGGACCCGCCCTTCACCAATCTGGACATCCTGACCTGCCGCAACCTGCTGATCTACCTCGGTCCCGAACTGCAGCAGCGGCTGCTGCCGCTGTTCCACTACAGCCTCAAGCCGGGCGGCGTGCTGATGCTGGGCAGTGCCGAGTCGATCGGCAACAACACCGAGCTGTTCGAGCCGCAGGACGCCGCCGCGCGCCTGTACCGGCGCTGCGCCAATTCCCTGCGCATCGTCGATCTGGAGTTTCCCAGCCGCCATGCGCCGGGCAAAATCGAAGCGTTCAGTCCGGCCGAGCCCGAGCCGGCCGCCGCCAACTTGCAGAGCCTCGCTGACCACTTGTTGTTGCAGCAGTTTTCTCCCGCCGCCGTGCTGGTCACCGCAGCCGGCGATGTGCTCTATACCAGCGGGCGCACCGGCAAGTACCTGGAACCGGCCGCCGGCAAGGCCAACTGGAACATTCATGTCATGGCCCGGGAAGGCCTCGCCCATGAGCTGGCCCTGGCCCTGCCCAGGGCGCTGCGCAGCGGCGAGCCGGTGACCTGCACCAACCTTCGCGTCGGCACCAACGGCGGCACCCAGATCGTCGATGTCACGGTGCAGCCCATCCTGAAACCGGCAGCCCTGCGCGGCATGGTGATGGTGGTGTTCAAGGATGTCGAGGCGCCGCCGTTAGAGGCGCTCGCGTCAGGCAAACGGGGGGCGCGGGGCAGTCCGCGCGTGCGGGAGCTGGAACAGGCGCTCGATCATGCGCTGCAGGAAGTGCAGGCCCTGCGCGAGGAAATGCAGACCACGCAGGAAGAGCTCAAGTCGTCCAACGAGGAAATGCAATCGACCAACGAGGAACTGCAATCGACCAACGAGGAGCTGACCACCTCGAAGGAGGAAATGCAGTCGCTCAACGAGGAACTGCAGACGGTGAACGTCGAGCTGCAGTCGAAGGTGGATGACCTGTCGCTGGCCAGCAACGACATGGAAAACCTGCTCAACAGCACCGACATGGCCACCGTCTTCCTCGACAACGCGCTGCAACTGCGGCGCTTCACCAACCAGGCGACGCGGATTTTCCGCCTCAAGGACGGCGACGCCGGGCGGCCGCTGTCGGACATCGTTTCCGACCTGGGCTATACCGGACTGGCGCAGGATGCCGGGGAAGTGCTGCGCACCCTGGTCTTCGTCGAGCGCGAGATCGCCACCGGCGACGGGCGCTGGTTCCAGGTCAAGATCATGCCCTACCGCACCATGGAAAACGTCATCGATGGCGTTGTCATCACCTTCAACGACATCGGCCTGGCCAAGAACCTGGAGGCCGAACTGCGGGCGCTGGCCGGCAAGCGCAAGGAGGCAACATGACAGGAAAGGACCGGACCACCCTGCGCGAAGCCGCCGAAGCGCGTCTGCGGGCGGCCGTGGCGGCCGATCCCGCGCCGCCGGCGCGGGCCGACGCCGATCTGCTGCGGCTGGTACACGAGTTGCAGGTGCACAAGATCGAGCTGGAAATGCAGAACAGCGAGTTGCGCGAGTCGCGTGCCGAGCGCGAGGCGGCGCTGGTCCGCTACACCGAGCTTTACGACTTCGCCCCGGTCGGCTATCTGACCCTGGTCACCGACGGCCTGATTGTGGAAGTCAACCTGACCGGCGCCAAGCTGCTCGGGGTGCCGCGCAGGAACCTCTTGCTGAAGCGCTTCAGCGTCTTCGTCGAGCGCGCGGATCGCGAGCGCTGGGATGAGTTTCTCGCCAGCGTGAGAACGCATGAAGGGGCGGACGATGTGGAACTGGCGCTGCGGCGCGGCGACGGCACGCTGTTTCATGCCCAGCTCACCTGCATGCGGCACAGAGTTGGTGCTGACGGTACGGCGATCCCCCAGGTTGGCAGCGACACCGGTGTGAGCATCGCGCTTACCGACATTTCACCGCGCAAGGAGGTCGAGGCCCGGCTGCGCGAGGCCATGGCCGCGGCAGAGAAGGCCAATCGCGCCAAGACGGACTTCCTTTCGAGCATGAGTCATGAATTACGCACGCCGCTCAACGCCATCCTCGGCTTCGCCCAGCTCATGGAAACCGCCTCGCCAGCGCCCAGCGCGGCGCAGCAGCGCGACCTCGAACGCATCCTCAAGGCAGGCTGGTACCTGCTGGAGCTGATCAACGAGATTCTTGATCTGGCGCTGATCGAATCGGGCAAGGCGATGTTGTCGCGGGAGCCGGTCTCGCTGCTCGATGTGATGCTCGAGTGCCGTGCCATGGTCGAGCCGCAGGCCAAACAGCGCGGCATCGCCATGACATTTCCGCTGCGCGACATTGCCTGGTTCGTCCATGCCGATCGCACCCGGCTCAAGCAGGTGCTGATCAATCTGCTGTTCAACGCCGTCAAGTACAACCGCCCGCACGGAACGGTTACCGTGGAGTGCCGGCCGGCCTCCGCGGACAGGCTGCGCATCAGCGTGCGGGATAGCGGCGAGGGCCTGAGCGAGGAACAGCTGGGGCAGCTGTTCCAGCCCTTCAACCGCCTGGGCAAGGAAGCCGGCGCGGAGGAGGGCACCGGCATCGGCCTGGTGGTGACCAAACGCCTGGTGGAACTGATGGGCGGCAGTATCGGCGTCAATAGCGTGGTCGGCGAGGGTACCGAGTTCTGGGTCGAATTGCGCCTGGCGAGTGCGCCCGCCTTTGCGCCGGCGGATGTCGCGGCATCCGCGCCGGAGATCGCGGCGGGGGCACTGGCCGGCACCCTGCTGTATGTGGAAGACAATCCGGCCAACCTGGAACTGGTCGAGCAACTCGTGGCGCGCCGTCCGGAACTGAGCCTGCTCTCGGCGGCCGATGGCAAGCTCGGCAAGGAGTTCGCCCTCGCCTACCAGCCGCAGGTGATCGTGATGGACATCAACCTGCCCGACATCAGCGGGCTCGATGTCATGAAGTCGCTACGCGCCGACCCGTCGACAGCGCATATCCCGATCATCGCGCTGAGCGCCAATGCCCTGCCCGGCGACATCGCGCAAGCGCTGCAAGCCGGGTTCTACCGCTACCTGACCAAACCGATCAAGATCGAGGAGTTCATGGAGGCGCTGGACATGGCATTCAGATTTTCTGCCGCGCGACCGGGCCGCGGCGCCGATCACGGCTGAGTCATACCGCTGCGGCGCCGGCTGAAGCCGGCCCCGCAGCGGAGCTGTCAGATCCTGCGTAGCGCGATGTAGCCGTGGCCGCCACGGGCACCGGGGTCGCACTCGGTGCTGCTGCCTTCGCCGCCGCCGCCACCACCGCCGAGCGTGCCGCGCTCAGGCGGCGATTCCGTCTGGCCCCGACTTTCGCCGCCACCGTCACCGCCGGAACCGACGGCGGTGGCGCCGCCGCCACCGCCGGCGCCTGAGAGTTTGTCACCGGCGCTGGTGGAACCGGCTGCACCGGCGGCCCCCGTGTAGCCCGAGGCGAGTTTGGCGTCACCTGGCTCGGCCGCCACCTTCGTGGTCGTGGTGGTTGCCGCAACCGCCGCGTCGCCGCCGCTGGTCTGGCCGGCACCCGATCCGCCATGGCCATCCATCTTGCCGGCCAATTTCTCATTTTTGGAGCGGCTGAGACGCTTGTAGCTCTCGGCGCCCGCCGTGCCCATGACGAGCGCACCGGTCGCCACCCGAATCATGTTGCTGGGACTGCCGACCCATCCGGGGCCGCCGCCGAAGCCGGCACCCGGCATGCAGGCCGTACCCCCGGGTCCGCCGGCGCCCAGGGTGAGCTTGTAGGTGCCCGGACTCAAGACGACCTGCGCCTGGGTTTCCATCGCGCCGGCGCCGCCGCCACCGCCACCGCCGCCGCTCTTGCCGCCATCGATGCGGGGGCGGCCCTGGAGCGTGCCGCCGGCCCCGCCGCCGCCGCCGTTGGCCAGATAGGCCGTGTATCGGCCTGCCACGAGTTGCGACGCCGAGGCAGGGTCATTGCTGGCGTGCACGATCAGCAGGCACTGCTGATTGACGGCGCCGGCAACCTCGTTCTTCATCGTGAAAATGCCACGTTCCCTGTCGTAATTGGTATCGAAGCAATTCGGCAAGTCGGATTTCGCGAGATGGGCTGAAGGCGGTACCGTGGTGCAGCCGGCGCCGAGGCCGGCGCCCAGCAGCAGTGATAGAGCAAGTCTGGTGATGGTCATTGCAATTCTCCTTTTCGTTTGCGCTGCGGTCCGGGATGGGCCGGGTCGCGTTGCCCGGCCGTTGCGGCGCCGTGCTTATCCTGTCGAACCACTACTCCCGCGTCATCGTAGGGCGGCGGCGCAGGGCATTCCGTGCGCTGTCGTACATAGCGTCACGTTCCGTCAGCCCCGATGCCGATCGTGCGCTGGCGCACAGACGCTGCCCGCTACGCAACAGAAGATGGGCACATGCGGCTGTCGCCTGTTGTGGCGCAGTCGCCAGCGCCGTCACCACGGTTATTCCCATCATGGAGCTCGACATGAACAAGGACCAATTCGCCGGCATCTGCCTGCAACTGGCTGGAAAAATCAGGCAGACCTGGGGCGAATGGGCCGGCGCGTCACGGCTGGAAGCAGTTGGCCGGCGCCAGCAGATCAGCGGCAAGGCGCAGCAGGACAAGGGCATTGCCTGCGAGCAGGCCGACCGTCAGTTGAAGGATTTTCACGACCAACACCGTAACTGGTATTCCTAGGAGCCAAAAATGTACAAAAGATTTGTTCTTGGATTGTTCGCCCTGGCGGCATTGCTCCCGCTGCCCTTCGTCGCCAGCCAGGCCCTGGCCCAGCATGCGGTATCGCGCCCCGAAGCGACCCGGATCGACGGCTTCGACGTGCAGCCGGTACGGCAGGCCGTCGCCGGCAGGGAACTGGACTTCACCCTGTACGGCAGCCCCGGCGGCACCGCGGCGGTACGCATCAGCGGCGCCACGGCGGGCGTGGTGCTGGTGGAAACCGAAGCCGGTGTCTACGAAGGCAGCTACACCATTCGCCAGCGCGACAAGATCACCGCCAAGAGCAAGGCCACCGCCAATCTGCGAGTGGGCAACCAGGTCGCCAGCGCCATCCTCGACGAACCGCTGATCGGCAGGGCCTATGCCAGGCGGGCCGGCGCCGGGCAGCGCTACGCCAGCGGACCCAAAATCGAGCGCTTCGACGTCGGCGACCCGCCGGCGAGCCTGTCCCCGGGCGAAGACCTGAACCTGATTCTGTCCGGCAGCCCGGGCGGAGTCGCCAGCGCGACGATAGTCGGCGTCAAGGGCAAGGTCCTGCTCAACGAAATCCGCAGCGGCGTGTATGAAGGCACCCACATCATCAAGCGCCGCGACCGCGTTTCGGCGAACTCGACGGTGACCGCACATCTGCGCGTCGGCGAGCGGGAAACCAGCGCCGTGCTCGGCCAGTCGCTGGTGGCTGCTGCCGGTCAGCCGCCGCGTGCCCGGCGGACCGCGCACTGCCTCAATTGCGGCGTGATCGAGGCGATCAACCTGGTCGAAGTCAAGGGCGAAGGCAGCTATCTCGGCAAGATCGCCGGCGGTTTGGCCGGCATCGTGATCGGCAACCAGATCGGCGAGGGCAACACCAAAACGGTCGCGCAGGTGGCCGGGGCGGCGGGCGGCGCCTATGTGGGCAACGAAATCGAAAAGCGGGTAAAGACCACCAAGCACTACGAAGTGGTGGTGCGGCTCGAAAACGGCGGCACCCAGACCCTCACCTATGCCTCGCAACCGCCTTTCGCGGTCGGCGCCAAGGTCAAGGTCGACGGCGGTGTCGTGACCGTAATCCAGTAGGCGCGGATGCCGGCGGCCGCTTGCTCAAGCAGTCGCCGGCATGCCGCGACCCGAATTCCGCAGCATGGAAGAGAGGCTCCAAATGCTATACACAATCGCCGTCGTACTCATCGTCCTGTGGCTGCTCGGTCTGGTCACTGCGAACACCATGGGTGGCTTCATCCATATCCTCATCGTGATCGCCGTCGTCGTGGTGCTGCTCAGAATCATCAGCGGGCGCAAGGTGCTTTGACGCAGTTTGGCCATGGCGGACGGATTTCGACGCTGCCTCGGCCTGGTCGCCGCTCCTGTCGCCATGCCGCCGACATCCCGCGATAGTTGGCGCTGGCGCTACGGTGCGACTCTTCTCGCGGCAGCGCCCGGACGAAATGCATGCTGTGTGCGACAACGTACAGACCGGGTGCGGCAAGCGGCAGATGATGGACGCAGAGATCGGTATGCGGCAAATCGCGCATTGACTTGAGCATCCCGCGCAAGCGGGCTGGTTCGGAAGGATCAACAGTGACTGCCGGCATCTCTCCGCTTTGCAGGCAGTCGGAAGAATCAAAGCAGCATTAGGCGGAAACTGACGCAACCTCTATGGATCGGAAATCATCATGACCTATGCATTGAACAAAAAACAGATGGCGGTGGCCATATCCTGCGTCTTGGCTTTGGGCCTGACGGCAGGCGCGGCAACGGCGCAAAGCAATAATCCGACCAAGGAAGGCTACCTTGTTGACACACGGGGTGAGGTGGTCAAGAGCGGCTTCGGCCTGTGCTGGCACACCGGCTACTGGACTCCGGCGCTGGCGATCGAGGAATGCGATCCCGACCTGGTGAAGAAGCCCGTCGCCGCGGCTCCCCCGCCGGCGCCGCAAAAGCTCGCCGCCGTGGCCCCGCCCCCGGCACCGAAGCCGGCCGCCGACCGCGTCAAGCTGAATGCCGATACGCTGTTCGACTTCGACAAGGCGGTGCTGCGTCCGGCCGGACGCGACGCGCTGGATGACTTCTACAACAAGACCCGCGACATCAATCCGGAAGTGATCACCGCCGTCGGCCACGCCGACCGCTTCGGCTCCGACAAATACAACCAGAACCTGTCCGAGCGACGTGCCATGGCCGTCAAGTCCTACCTGATGGGCAAGGGCATCGCCGACAACCGCATCTACACCGAAGGCAAGGGCGAAATGCAGCCGGTGACCGGGGCCGATGACTGCAAGGGTCCCAAGAACGCCAGGGTGATCGCCTGCCTGCAGCCCGACCGCCGCGTTGAAATCGAAGTGATCGGCACCCGCAAGTAGCCACCGCTCGGAGCGGTTGCGGCATGAACTGCCGCAACCGGTTTCGGGATTCAATCCACGAAGGAAGCGAAATGAACAAATACGGATTCAAGGTGCTGGCGCTGGCAGTCGGCATGGTCTTCAGTGCCGGCGCCATGGCGCAGAGCCTGGCGAAAGACGATTACAAGGCCGGCAAGAAGCAGATCGAAGGCCAGTACAAGGCCGAGAAGGCCGCCTGCAATTCCTTTTCCGGCAACGCCCGGGATATCTGCATCGCCGAAGCCAAGGGCCGCGAGAAGGTCGCCGAGGCTGACCTCGAGGCCAGCTACAAGCCATCCGTAGATAGCCGCTACAAGGCCCGCGTCGTCGCCGCCGAGGCCGCCTATTCGATAGCCAAGCAACGCTGCGACGACAAGGGCGACACGGCCAAGGACGTTTGCATCGAGGAGGCCAAGGCGGCGAAAACCACCGCCAAGGCCGACGCCAAGGCGCAGATGAAGGTTTCGGACGCCAACGCGGAAGCCCGCGGCAAGGCAAGCGAGGCGCGCGAGGCTGCCGCGGCAACCGCCAATGACGCGCAATACGGCGTCGCCAAGGAAAAGTGCGATGCCTATGCCAGCGAGGCAAAGGATCATTGCCTGGCACAAGCCAAGAAGAACTTCGGCAAGACCTGAGTCGCCGTCGACAGAAACACCCATGCAAGCCCACTGTTTCACAAAGAGGTAATCCCATGAAAACGATCAAGAGAATCACGATGAGTGCAGTTACCGCGGCCATGCTGGTCGGTCTGGTTGGTTGTGCCGGCATGACGGCACAGGAAAAGGCTACCGCCATCGGCGCCGGCGTCGGCGCCGTCGGTGGTTCCGTCCTGACCGGCGGCAGCGCGGTCGGCACGGTTGGCGGTGCCGCTGTCGGCGGCATCATCGGCCACGAAATCAACAAGTGATGCCCGCTGTGCGACCTGCCCGAGCTTGCGGCGGGTGTGCCGCACCGTCATTCCGAATCCGCAGCCAG
>JAXMJU010000124.1:0-6822 GCA_034376265.1 Sulfuritalea sp. | reverse complement strand
CCTTCGCTCAGCTCCGCCCACATCTCCCGATAGGTCTCCGGCGCGGTCTTGCCCGATTGCAGGATGCGCGGGTTCTGCCCAATCGCTTCCTCGCGGCTGTAGCCGGTGGCCCGGACGAAGCTGTCGTTCACGTACTCGATCACGGCATCGACATTGGTGATGACGATGCTCTCCGGGCTTTGCTCCACCGCCAGCGCCAGCTTGCGCAGTTGGTCCTCGATCGCCCGGCGCTCGGTGGTGTCGCGCGCGATGCTCTGATAGCCGGTGACCCGGCCATCCTCGGTGCGCAAGCCGACGCCCCGGGCAGAGTGCCAGCGCATCGTACCGTCCCGGCGCAACGCACGGTAATCGACGCTGCTGTTTCCCTGCGGCGGCGCACTGGGATCGAGCAGACCGGCCACCAGGTCGACGTCGGCCGGATGAATGTACTCCCTGAAGGACTTGCCCAGCGCCGCAACAGCGGGCTCGCCGATGTAGTCCGGCCAGTTGGGCGAGACATAGGTCAGGACACCTTGCGGCGACAGTTCGTAGATCAGGTCGCTGGCGTTCTCGATGAAACCGCGAAAGCGCTGCTCGCTGGCGCGCAGCGCCGCCTGCACCTCGCGCTGATCCTCGAGCACGCTCAACAGGGCGGCGCGCGCGCGTTCCGCCTCCTGGACGTGGCGCACCGTGGCCGCCTCGGCGCGCTTGCGCTCGCTGATGTCGCGGATGATGGCGGTGAACAGCGATTCGCCGCGCACCGCACTCTGCGAGATGGAAATCTCTATCGGGAACGACTCGCCGCTTTTTCTGCGCGCCGTGACTTCGATCGACTGGCCGCCGACGCGCGCCTGCTGCATCGACACGGAATTCATGAATCCGGCCCGGTGCGCCCGGGGTTGATCCTCCGCAATGAGCAGACTGGCCGGTCGGCCCAGCGCTTCGTGCGCCGCATAACCGAACATGCGCTCCGCGCCGCGACTGAAAAAACTGATCGCATCGGCCGAATTCACACTGACAATGGCATCGCTGGCCGAATCGGCAATCGCCTTGAAGCGCGCCTCGCTTTCCTGCTGTGCCGCTTCCGCCACACGCCGTTGCTGCCGCCCGCGTGCTTCCGCCCGCTCGCGCTGCACCGCCGAGGCCAGGCGCACCAGATCGCTTTTCATCAGGTAGTCGTGCGCGCCGCGGCGCATCAGCTCGATTGCCGACATTTCCTCGATCACTCCCGAGACCACGATGAAGGGAATGTCGAGCCCGCTCTCCAGCAACAGTTCCAGGGCTTCGGCGGCGCCGAAGCCCGGCATGTTGAAATCCGACAGCACGACGTCCCAGGCCTGCGCATGCAGCGCGTCGCGCATCGCCGCCGCAGTGTCCACGCGCTGGTGCGCGACCGCGAAACCGGCCTTCTGCAAGTGATGCACCATCAGACCCGCGTCACTGGCGGAATCTTCGACTATGAGGACGGATAGCGGCGTACTGGCAATGCTCATCGGAACGCGCTCACTGGAATCAGCATCTGGGTGGCGGCTGGTTGACCACCAGCCAATACATGCCGAGCTGCCTGATGACCTCGGCGAACTGTTGAAAATCCACCGGCTTGCGGATATAGCTGTTGGTGCCGTTGTCATAACCGGCGGCGACGTCGCGCTCCTCGCCCGAGGAGGTCAGGATCACCACCGGGATGCGCCGGGTGCGCGGATCGGCGCGAATCCGGCGCAGCACCTCCAGCCCGTCCACGCGCGGCAGCTTGAGGTCGAGCAGCACCAGCAGGGGCGTGTCGGCAATCTCGCGTGCGCTGTGCGCGCCGCCGCAAAAAATATAGTCAAGCGCGTCCTGGCCGTCCTCGGCCACCACCAGCGGATTGCTGATGCCGCTCTTTTCCATGGCCCGCCTGGTCAGGCCGATGTCGCTCGGATTGTCCTCGACCAGCAGTATCACCTGGCTTGTCATGCTGCCTCCGTCAAAGTGAAGTAGAACGTCGCGCCCTGGCCGATTGTAGCGTCGGCCCACGCGCCGCCCTGATGGCGATGCATGATGCGCTGCACCGTGGCCAGGCAGATGCCGGTACCGGGAAACTCGCTGACCTTGTGCAGTCGCTGAAACGCGCCGAACAAACGCTGGGCGTGCGCCATATCGAAGCCTACCCCATTGTCGCGCACAAAATAAATCGTCTGGCGCGCACCCGACTGCGGATCCTCGCTGGTCTCGCAGCCGAACTCGATGTGCGCGCTACTGCGGGTGCCGGTAAATTTGCAGGCATTGTCGAACAGGTTGGTCAGAGCGATGTCCAGCAGTTGCGGATCGCCGATCGCCGCCATGGCGGGTTGGATACTGAATTCGATGCTGCGTCCCGGTTCGGCCTGCCTGCACCGCTCGGCTATGGTCTGCGCCAGGGTGCTCAGATCGACCGGCTGCACCTCGATTTCGGCCCGCGTGACGCGCGAGAGCGCCAGCAGGTCTTCGATCAGCCGGCCCATGCGCTGCGTTTCGGCGCGCACCGTGCGCAAGTATTCGCGCGCCTTTTCGTCCAGCTGAGCGCCGTAATCCTCGATCAGCGCCAGGCTCCAGCCGTCGATGCCGCGCAGCGGCGCCCGCAGGTCGTGCGAAACCGAGTAGGCAAAGGCTTGCAGTTCCTGGTTCGCCGCATCGAGTTGATGGCCGCGCTGCTTCAAGGCCTGGTTGCTGCTTGCCAGTTTTGCCTCCGCCGCGGTGCGCCGCGCGACTTCGTCCTGCAATTTCTGGATCACATCCTCCAGCTGTTTGGTGCTCGGCAGTTTCAGCACCTTGGGGATCATCGGCCACAGCAGGACCGCGGTGACCAGCGACACCGCGGCCGTACCGAGCTTGATCGCGGCATCCAGCCAGTAATCGGGATTCCAGATGGTCCAGATACCCATCAGGTGGGTGGTGCCGCAGGCAAAGATGAACAGCGAGAACAGCATGAATATCCAGCCGAACTGGAAATCCCTGCGCTTCCTGACGAAATACATCAGTCCCAGCGGAATCGAGAAATAGGACAGGACGATGACGCTTTCGGCAAGGACAAAGGTCCACAACAGCGCCGGCGTCCATAGGTAGCAATGGCCGTGGGGTATGAAGCCCGACGCACTGCCCCAACTGCTCAAGAATTCCTGCATTCGGTCAGCCCCCTTCGTCGATTGTCGCCCCATCGGCAGCGGATTCGCCTGCCTCGACACTGGAGTAGCGCGGTGCTGCGCCGAGGGTTCGCAGCAGCGCATTGACCTCGGTCTTGAGTTCCAGCACCCGGCTCTCGCGGCCCAGCGTCAGCTCGTACCATTGCCGCAGTTCCTTGAGCTGCTGCTGGTCCTTTTCCGCAGCCAGCTTGCGTTCGGTGATGTCGCGCGCAATCAGGCTGGTCATCGACCGGCCATCGCTCGCGGTGAATGCTATCGACGACACCTCGGCAGAAAATCGTCTGCCGTCGGCATCGACCAGGGTCAGTTCGCCGCGGAAGCGACCCAATTTCTCGAGCTCGGCCAAGGCCGCCGGAAGTCGTGGATCGGATGCATCGACCACGCCGCCGCGCCCGACGGCACGCAGCTCCTCTTCGCTGCGGCCAAACAAGAACTGCGCCTGATGATTGGCGGCCAGGATGTCGCCGTCCGGGCTTGTCAGCAGAACAGCATCCATGTTGTTGTCGAACAGCGCGCGGAACATCTGCTCGCTCTTGCGCAGGGCGGCCTCGATCTGTCTGGCCTGGGTGACGTCGTGGGCAAGCACGGCCTGTGCACGACGACCGCCGAAATCCAGCGAGTGCGATGCGATCTCGACCAGAATCACGCTGCCATCCTTGCGGCAATGCCGCCAGACGCCGGACTCATTCAACCCCTCGCGGCTTCGCTCAAGCGCAGCCAGCAAGGCTGGCACGTCCTGCGCCGGACGGATGTCCTCGATGGTCATCGCCAGGAACTCGTCGCGGCCATAGCCATAGTGGGCGATCGCCGCATCATTGACCGCCAGGAAGGCCAGCGTCTCCTGGTCATAGACCCACATCGGATGCGGGTTGGCGTCGAACAGGTCGCGATAGCGCGCTTCCAGGGCGTGCCGCTCGGCCTCGGCCCGCTTCTGCTGGTCGATGTCGGTATGGGTCCCCACCATGCGCAGGGGCCGCCCCGCGGCATCGCTCGCCACCACGCGTCCCAGCGTAAGTATCCATTTCCAGTCGCCCGCACGGGTCTTCTGGCGGACCTCGACGCGGTATTCCGGGAGCTTGCCGGCAAGGTAGTCGCGATAGTGCTGCGCGACGCGCGGGTAATCGTCGGGGTGCAGGCGTTCGAGCCAGCTCGCATTGGTCTCGTGGAAGTCGGCCGGGTCATAACCCAGCATCGTGGCGTACTCGGGACTGACGATGATTTCGCCGGTTTGCATGTTGAAATCGTAGATGCCCTGATTGGCGGCCTGCAATGCCAGCTTGAGGCGCTCCTTGTTCTCCTTCAGTTCGGCGAGCGAGGCTTCGGCCCTGGCTTTCGCGGCGATCGCATCGTCCATCAGGTTGAGCGCCGCGATGCGGCCGCGGCGCTGGTCTTCGAGGGCGGCCGTCTGTTCCGCGGCGCGCCGTGCTTCACTTTCGACGAGCTTGGCTTCGGCCTGCTTGCGTTCGCTGTTGTCATGGACGATGGTATACAGCAGTTGCCTGTCGCCGACCTGGATCGGTCCGCTGAACACTTCGACGTCACGCACCGAGCCGTCGGCCCGGCGGTGGCGAAATTCAAAACGATTGCTTTGGCGCGCCCGCGCGCGGCCCATTTCGGCCCCGATCTCGGCCGCCGGCAGCGTGTTGATAGCAGCGATATTCATGCCCGCCAGTTCCGCCTGCGACCAACCGTAGTAGCCGGCCGCCGCCGGATTGGCGGCGACGATGGCGCCGCTGACGGGATCGACGATCAGCATCACCGTATGGCTGTTGTCGAACAGGCTGTGATAGCGCTGCTCGCTTTGCTGCAGCAAGCGCAGACTGGCCTGATAATTCATGCGTCGGGACAGCAGCAGGCCCAGCGCCACGGTCAGCAGGGGATGGACCAGCATTACGGGCAGCGCGATCTCGGTCAGCACGTCGCGCGCGATTCCACCCAACATCAGCAGCAGCACGGCCAGCATGACCAGATGCACGACCAGCCCGAGCGCCAGCAGTTCGCGCCAGCCGATGGCATCCAGGGGCGGCCGGCGATCATGCCGATGGTGCCGATAGTGCCGCCAGGCAATCCCGATCAGGCCCGAGGCGAGTATCACCACCACTCCGGCCCAGGCCGCCACGCCGCCGAAGGCCAGGCGATAGGCAACCGTCATCGCCATGGCCAGCGCCGTGGGCAAGGGACCGAAAAACAGGCCGGCAATGGCCAGAAGCACCGAGCGCACATCGAATATCAGCCCGGGCATCAGGGTCAGCGGCGCCATCATGACGCCGATGCCGATGCCGCCGAGGATCACGCCGGTCAGCCACTGCCTGCCCTTCAACGATTCGACCTGACGCTGGCTGGTCGCCAGATCCAGAACCAGAACAACCACCAGCAGCAAGGCAGCGTTGAAGACCAGCGAAGTCAGAGGCAGGGACGGACTCACGGGCGCGCCCCGACCGTGTCGGAACCGAGGGCTATCGCCCCGGCCGCCGGTGCGTCGACAAAATCGAGGGCATGCGGCGGCGTCTGCCCGAGCTGGCGCGAAAGTTCATTCACGCGCTGTTTGAGCCTGATCATGTCCAGTTCGCGGTCGACCGCGACGCGGTTGAAGCGCGAAAGCTCCTCCATATTCCGCTGCAATTCCCTTTCGGACCGCTTGCGCTCGGTGATGTCGCGCGAGATGCCGAACATCCCGATGATCTGGCCGTCGGCATCGCGCAGCGGCCCCTTGGTCGCCAGGTAGATGCGTTCGCCATCTGCCGTGGACAGCGCTTCCTCGTAGGTATTGATGCGCTGCTCGGCGATCACGCGCAGGTCGTTGGCGCGAATCATCGCCGCCTGCTGCGGCGGGAACAAGGCCGCATCGTCGTGCCCCAGGGCGTGTTCGGCTGGTTTGTCGATGATCCGCGCGGTTTCCCGGTTGAACAGCAGGTAGCGGCCCTGCAAATCCTTGGCGAAGATCGCGTCGAAGGAGTTGTCGGAAATCGTGAACAGCAGATGCTGGGCATGCGCTGCGTCCCGTTGCGCATCCAGTTCGCGCTGCGACGCGGCCAGAGCCCGGTCGAGAAGGCGGTGGATCAGGACAAACAGCAGCGCGGAGGTCACCGTGACAAACAGCCAGCCCTTGAGCAGGCTGACGACGAGTACATGGTCCGTGCTACCGAAGCGCGCAAGCACCAGATTGTCGGAAACCAGTATCCAGAGTCCGGCAAACGCGGCATAGGCAAGAACCACGCGGAGGACATCGCGCGGCGCGGCGCGCACGCCGGTGGCGGACGGTGCGGATTTCATGATCGTAGTTTCAAGTCGATGAACAGGGAAAGGATTCGAGCACAACGCCGACCCGGCAAGAGTTGGCGCTGACGACACGGCGACTCAATGCTTTGCAGCCGGCAGGATCATGCTGCGCGCCGTGCCGAGCGCCTGCGGAAAGTCGAACGCCGCGAGCTGGCGTTCGAGCTGCATCGCCTCGGCGCCGAAACTGGCCAGGAGCAGCGCGCGGTGGGCGGCGAAGAGTTCCCCCGCCGCCGTGTCGTCGCTGGCCAGCAGCGGTTCCAGTTGCGCCAGCACCGCCTGCGCCCGTTCGGGGTCGGCGGCGAAGCCGCCGGCGTCCACCGGCGTCGCCGCCACGCGCGCCAGCACCGCGTCCAGCGCGCCCTGCTCGGTCTGCAGCGTCGCCAGCAACCCGGGCAGCAGCGCCGGG
>JAXMJU010000123.1:0-11281 GCA_034376265.1 Sulfuritalea sp. | reverse complement strand
GCGATGGCATCTAAATACCGCAACACCGGGCAGACCTGCGTCTGCACCAACCGTTTCCTGGTGCAGGAAGGCGTGCGCGATGCGTTTGCGCAGAAGCTCGCCGCCGCGGTGGCCGGGCTCAAGGTCGGCAGCGGGCTGGAGGAGGGCGTGACGCAAGGCCCGCTGATCGACGGCGCCGGCCTGGCCAAGGTCGAGGAGCTGCTGGCGGACGCCGTGGCGCAGGGCGCGCGCGTCGTCTGCGGCGGCAAGCGCCATGCGCGCGGCGGCACCTTCTTCGAGCCGACGGTGCTGACCGGCGCGACGCCGGCGATGCGCCTGGCGCGCGAGGACATCTTCGGCCCGGTGGCGCCGATCTTCAGCTTCAAGGACGAAGCCGAGGCGGTGCGTATGGCCAATGACACCGAGTTCGGCCTTGCCGCCTATTTCTACAGCCGCGACATCGCGCGCGCCTGGCGCGTCGGCGAGGCGCTCGACTACGGCATGGTCGGCATCAATGCCGGCGTGATTTCCAACGAGGTCGCGCCTTTCGGCGGCGTCAAGCAGTCCGGCCTGGGCCGCGAAGGTTCGCGTCACGGCATCGAGGAATACCTGGAGATCAAGTATCTGGCCATGGCCGGCCTGTGACCGCGTCTTGAAGCTCCCGGCGTCGATGCGGGCGCTGGCGCATCGCCCGTTCCGGCTGTATTTCTGCGGTCAGGCCGTGTCGATACTCGGCTCCTGGATCCAGCAGGTCGCGCTGGCCTGGCTGGTGTATCGCCTGACCGGCTCGGCGGCATTGCTGGGGCTCTCGGCCTTCGCCGCGCTGGCGCCGATCCTGGTGGTGGGCCCGCTGGCCGGCGCTTGGATCGACCGCCATGACAGGCGCCGCCTGCTGATGCAGGTGCAGATCCTGCTCTTCATCCAGGCCGGCGTGCTGGCGGCGCTGACCTGGTTCGAACTGATCGGGCCGAGCCTGATTATCCTGATGTCCTTGTCCCTCGGCGTGCTCAACGCCTTCGATACGCCGCTGCGCCAGTCGCTGATTCCAGTCATGGTCGGCGGCCGCGACGACCTGCCGAACGCGCTGGCGCTGAATGCGATGCTGTTCAACCTCGGCCGCTTCATCGGCCCACCGATTGCGGGCCTGATGCTCGGTTTCATGTCGGAGGCGGCCTGCTTTCTGCTCAATGCGTTTTCCTATCTGGCATTGCTGTGGGGCGTCGCCGCCATGCGCCTGGTCGCGAATGCGCGCGCCGCCGGCAGCGTCGGCCATGTGTTCAAGGAAGGCGTGCGCTATGCCTTCGATACCTGGCCGATACGCACCTTGCTGATCGTGCTGGCCCTGCTCAACCTGACCGCCTCGGCCTATGCCGTGCTGTTGCCGGTATTCGCCAAGGAGGTGTTCCATGGCGATGCGCGCACCTTGGGCTTGTTGTGGGGCGCCGCGGGCTGCGGCGCCTTCGTCGCGACGCTGATGCTGGCGACGCGTCAATCGGTGCGCGCCACCCTCAACCTGGCGATCTTCTGCGTGGTCCTCGCGGCGCTGGCGCTGCTGGCGTTTCCGCTCAGCGCCAATCTGGTCATCGCATTGCCGGCGCTGGCGGCGCTGGGCTTCGGCATTTCCGGCGCCAACGTCGGCATCAATACCGTGATGCAGACCATAGCGCCCGATCGTCTGCGTGGGCGCGTGGTTTCATTTTTTTCCAGCATCCGTTTCGGACTCGATGCCATTGGCGGTCTGATCGCCGGCAGCATTGCCGCGCTGTTCACCGCGCCCGCCGCGCTGCTCGGCGAATCGGCGCTGCTGATGGCGACCGGCGCCTGGCTGCTGTTGCGCGCCGCTCGCCTGCGCCGAGCCTTGCCGTCATGATTCCAGGCGAAGTCCTGCTGGCCTTTCTGGCCGCCTCGGCGCTGATCACCATCGCGCCGGGGCCGGACAACCTGATGGTGCTGTCGATCGGCATCAGCCGCGGCCGTGGCGCCGGCATCGGCTTCGGGCTCGGCTGCGCGCTGGGTTGCTTCACCCATACGCTGTGGGCGACGCTGGGCATCGGCGGCGTGGTACTGGCGTCGGCCACCGCCTTCACCGCGCTGAAAATGGCCGGTGCGGCGTATCTCGTGTACATCGGGATCAACGTCTGGCGTCACGCCGGAGAAATGGCCCTGACCAGGCTTGCGCAGTGCCCGGCCGAGCCGCTCGGCTTGCACTTGCGGCGCGGCTTCGTCGCCAACGCAATCAATCCCAAGGTGGCCTTGTTCTTCATCGCCTTCCTGCCGCAGTTCGTCGATCCGGCGCGCGCCGCGGCGTGGCAGCAGATGCTGTTGCTGGGGCTCCTGTTCGCGGCGCAGACCGTGGTGATCTTCGGCGGCCTCGGCTGGTTTGCCGGCAGCCTCGGACGGCGCCTGCAACAGCAGCCGAGGCTCTCGGTCTGGCTGGACCGCGCTGCCGCGGCGATATTTTTCGCGCTGGCCCTGCATCTGGCAACGGCGGGGCGCTGAATCCGCAACGGAAACCCGGCTTCGCCGAGCGCCGATACCCGAGCGTCGATGCAGGCTACCGAAGCCCGAAAATCGGCGCTGCACAAGGCACTTATCCTTGCAAGGTTACTCACCCATCCCCTAGAATCGGGCCAGGTAGACCGGGCTGGGCATGACAGGTTAAGGGAGAGCAGACAATGACAGGAAATTTGGGCCGGTATCTCGTCCGGCTGCTCGCCCTTGCCCTGATGTTGGCATCGGCTGCGGCCAGCGCCGGGGCCCAGGCCGAGCGCGCGCTGGCGATGGTCAAGCAGATGGTCGCCGCGGGCGAAGTACCGAGAAATGCCGCGATCAAGGTGGCTTTCAAATCGGGCAATATCGCAGCGCTGCTGGGCCCCGAACTGGAACTGCAGAGGGAATGGGAGCAGCGCAGCGGGGTCATGATCACGGCGCGCGTGATACCGCAGCAGCCGTCCGTGGCCAATCTGAAGGCCAACCCCGACATCGATCTGACGGTGGCGCGCACTCACGAATTTCCCGATCTGCTGGAACAGGGACTGGTCGAGGATTTGACGCCGCTGCTCAAGCACTACGGCTTCTCCGTCGATGGCGCGCCGCCGCAAGGCTACGTGCGACCCCGCCTGCAGGGATTTTTCGGCGACAAGCTGGTCGCCATTCCAGCCGACGGCGACATCCTGCTGCTGTACCTGCGCCGCGACCTGATGGAAAATTCCGCCGAGCGCGCCGCCTTCCGCCAGGCCTACGGCCGCGAACTCGCGGTGCCCAAGACCTGGCAGGAATATGAACAGTTGGCGGCATTCTTCCATCGACCGCAACAGGGCTTGTACGGCAGCGTGGAGCAGCGCGAGCGGGCCGGCGGCTGGATGTTCTGGTTGCCGCGCTACCTGTCGCAAAGCGCGCCGCATCGCAAGCTGTTCGACGAGAACCTGAAGCCGCTGGTCGATTCGCCGGCGGGCATCGCCGCCACCGAAAGCTATGTGCGCACCGTCCGCTATTCCCCGTCGGACATTCTGCTGGACGGCAAGGACTACAGCTATACGCTGCCGCTGTTCATGCAGGGCAAGGCATTTTCGTCGGTATTTACCGTGGCTGGGGCCAAGCTGTTGAACTCCTCGGCTTCCTCCGTGCGCGGCAAGTTCATCGCGGTGCCGATTCCGGGCACCCGGATCGGCGAGCGCATCGTGCGCTGGAATGTACCGATCTACGGCAACAACCTGGTGGTTTCCAGTCGCGGTGAGCAGCGCAAACTGGCCTTCCTGTTCGCCATGTGGCTGACCGACCCGGACAACTCGCTGCGCACGGTGGGCGTCAAAGGGGGATTCACCGATCCTTTCCGTTGGCACCATCTCGCCGACGCGCGCATCAAGGAACTGTACACGCCGCAGGCGCTGGCGGTCTTCGCCAGCGAATGGGCGATCGCGCTGCCGCCAGGCACCGGCCTGCCGGGCGACGGCGAGTATCTGGAGATACTCGACCAGCACCTCTGGGAGGCGGCCAGCGGCAAGATTTCGGCCGCCGAGGCCATGCGGCACACCGCGCAGGACTGGGAGAAGCTCACCCAGCGGCGCGGCCGCGACCAGCAGTTGCCGTGGCTGAAAATTTTCCATGCCGGATTCGCCGCCAGCGAACCGGGCCCCGGCGTCGCCCGATAAATGTCAGGCGCATGAAGCTGCCGGCGCGCTTCGGTCTCCTGCCGCAATTGCTGACCGGCTTTGCCGGCGGCGCGATGCTGGTGCTGAGCCTGATCTTCGCCGGCAACCAGATGCTGGACAAATCCTCGGCGCGCCTGGTCAACACGCTGGAACACCATGTCCGCCCGCTGGCACGGCTGCATTCGCTGCAGGCGCGCTTCGGCGGTCTGCGCAATCTGGAACTGGAACTCGGGCATCTGGAGGACGTTTTCGCCCTGCAGTCCCACGTCACGCGGCTGCGCAACGAGATCGCCGCGGTGGATGTCGAGGTAAGCAAGTTTTCCGTGGTGCTGGCCCAGGACGCGCCGGGCGATGCGCAGCGACTCACCGGGCACTGGCAAGATTACCGTTCGCGCCTGCAGGAACAGGCCGGGTTGGCGGCCGAGATGAACCTGGCCGGCGTGCGCCGAATTACCGCGGCCGGATCGCATTTGCCGTTTCTCTCCATCCAGGCGCTGCTGACCGGCCTTGCCGAACAGACCGAGGACGCCGCCGACGCCGCGTACCAGATTGCCACCGAGGAACAACTGGCGCAGCGGCGGGACTTCATCTGGCTGGTGATGCTGGGCGGCCTGGTGATATTCGTCGGTCTGGCCTATTCCGGGCAGACGGTGGTGCGACGCATCAGCGTGCTGCGCGAACATGCGCAGAAGCTGGCGGCCGGCGAGAAAAGCCAGCAGATCACGATTGCCCGCCACGATGAAATCGGCGATCTGGCGGAGGCCTTCGGCACCATGCGGCAGCAGGTGCTGACGCGTGAAGGCGCGCTGCGCAACGCGCAACTCGAACTCGAACAGCGCGTCCAGGAACGCACCGCCGACCTCAAAAGCTCCAATCGCCGCCTGGTGCGCTTCTCGCAGGTGGTCGAGCAAAATCCGGTGGGCATCCTGATTGCGCGCATCGGCGGCGTGGTGGAATTCGTCAACCCGGCCTATCGCAAGATCACCGGCCGGTCGGCCTCCGAGACGATAGAGCAGCCGCTGATCGAGGTGATGCATACCACCGATCCACTCGATGCCGACAATGCGCTGCGCGTCGCGACCGGCGGCGGCATCTGGGAACTCGAACAACTCAGCCGGCGCGGCGCGGACGCCTACTGGGAGCGGCTGCGGCTCGGCGCCGTGCATGACGAAAGAGGGCGGGCGACCCATCTGCTGCTGTCGCGCGAGGACATCACCGAACAGCGCCAGCAAATGGAAAAGATCACTTACCAGGCGCATTACGACATGCTCACCGGCCTGCCCAATCGCGTGCTGGCCAACGACCGCCTGATGCAGGCGGTCAGCCGCGCCCGGCGCGACGGCGGCAGGGCCGCGGCGATGTTCATCGATCTGGACAACTTCAAGGACGTGAACGACACGCTGGGTCACGCCGTCGGCGACCAGCTGCTGCGCCAGGTGGCACAGCGGCTGGTCGCATCGGTGCGCGGCGACGACGTGGTGGCGCGGCTGGGCGGTGACGAATTCCTGATCGTCGCCGGCGGCCTCGATACCGGTGACGAGGCGGCAGCGATCGCGGAAAAAGTCATTGCGGCATTCTCGACCCCGTTCAAGGTCGACGAACGCGAGCTGGTCACCTCGCCGAGCATCGGCATCGCGGTTTATCCGGACGACGGAACCGAACCGATGGTGCTGCTGCGCAACGCCGATCTGGCCATGTACGAGGCCAAGGATTCCGGCCGCAACATGTACCGTTTCTACAATCGCTCGATCCACGATCTGTCGCTGCAGCGGCTCGAAATCGGGCGCTGCCTGCGCGGCGCGCTGGAACGCCATGAACTGCACGTCGTCTATCAACCGCTGGTGCGGGCCGACAGCGGCTGCATCATCGGCGCCGAAGCCCTGCTGCGCTGGAACAGCCCGGAACTGGGCGCGGTACCGCCCGCCACCTTCATTCCGGTGGCCGAGCAAAACGGCCTGATCGTCGATCTCGGGCGCTGGGTGTTGCGCGAAGCCTGCGCCACCCTGGCGCGCTGGCGCCTGCAGCAAACCGGTTTCGTCATGGCGGTGAACGTCTCGCCGCGGCAGTTCAAGACCAGCGGCTTCGTCGCCCTGGTCAAGGAGTGTCTCGACGAATTCCAGGTGCCGCCCGGACAACTCGAAATCGAGATTACGGAAGGCCTGCTGCTGCGCAATCAGGGCGAGGTCAAGCTGATCCTCGATGAACTTCACGCGCTCGGCGTACGCCTGTCGATGGATGATTTCGGCACCGGCTATTCCTCGCTGAACTACCTGCGCGAGTTTCCCTTCCATACCGTCAAGATCGATCGCAGTTTCATCCACGACGTTTCGGACGACCAGAGCGACCGGGCCCTGGTCATCGCCGCGGTGCGAATGGCGCAGGCACTTGGCCTGCAAATCATCGCCGAGGGCGTCGAGACGGACGAACAGTGGTCCTTCCTGGTGGCGCAGGACTGCGACGTTCTGCAGGGCTTTCGCTTCGGCCTGCCGGTCACCGAAAGCCATTTCGGCAAGACCTGGGTCAATGCCCGGGTCAGCCGGCCCGATGGCGAGAAACAGCCGCAGGACCTGCCGTTCATTCCGATTTAGGCCGGATCGCGGATCCGAACGAGTCGTAACTTGGGCGCGGCCGCCGCCGCGTATGCCGAACTGATAAAATTCCGCCGTCCGGCGCGAGTCGCGGTGCCAATGGAGCTGCCTCGCGAACCGACACAAAAGGGAGAATATCAATGAGCATTCTGGGATGGTTGAAAGGGGTCGTCGGCGGCGAAGCGGCTGCGCCCTTGCAGTTTGCCGAACATGAGCAGCACTTTCATGGCCTGGACATGAAAGCCGCGATCGAGGCGCATATGGCGTGGAAGACCCGTCTGGAGGCGCAGATACGCGGCGACGCCGGCGAAACGCTGGAAGTCGGCGTGGTCGCCGCCGACGGCAACTGTGCCCTGGGCAAGTGGATACACGGAGACGGCAAGGCGCAATTCGGCCACGTCCCCGAGTTCGAGCAACTGCGGGCAGTGCACGCCGATTTTCATCTGTGCGCGGGATCGATTCTGGCCGATGCCCATGGTGGTGACAAGGAGGCCGCCACGGCGTCGCTGAAGTCCGCGCTGCGGCGCCATTCCGATACGGTGCAACTGGCGTTGGTCCGTCTTTACGCCAAGGCCGCGGGCCCGCAATGATTCGCGGTCGCGCTCGCTGCGGCGGGCTTCGCCTGGCGCAGCCAGAAAGTGGGAACTGGCGCTACGCACGGCGCCGTAGCGCCAGCGCCGACTCTTGCGTAGATAACAGCCGTCGGCTGGCGTTCGACTCGGGCACCGGTGGCGTCCAGTCGCAGTCGGTCGCGCGCGGCGACAAGAAATCCCGGGTGCGACTGATGGCATGGGATCATTCGGGAGTAGCATTCAACGAACGTTCGAAGCAAATCACTGGTCAAGACAAAGGGGGTAAGCGTCACGCCTCGATATGTGTTTGATCCCATACAGCAGGGAGTAGGCACCCATGGTCGCCGCAACCATTCTCATTGTCGACGACGAGCCGACGAATCTGTTTCTCCTCACCGGACTGCTGCGGCCCGACTATCTGGTGCGCGCCGCCAATTCGGGCGAAAGCGCCTTGCGCGCGGCGGCGAGCCAGCCGAAGCCGGACCTGGTGCTGCTGGACGTGATGATGCCCGGCATGGACGGCTATGCGGTGCTGGCGCGCCTGCGCGAGAACCCCGAGACCTGCGACATTCCCGTGGTGTTCCTCACTGCCCTGGCCGAGGCGGACGACGAAGAGCACGGCCTGCAGCTCGGCGCCGCCGATTACATCACCAAGCCGATCAAGCCGGCCGTGGTGCAGGCGCGGGTACGTACCCAGTTGCAGGCCAAGCAGGCGCGCGACTGGCTGCGCGACGAGAACTCCTTTCTCGAAGCCGAAATCGTCCGTCGCATGACCGAAAACGATCTCACCCAGCGGGTCAGCATCCGGGCGCTGGCCCACCTGGCCGAGATACGCGATCCGGAAACCGGCGGCCACATCCTGCGCACCCAGGGCTATGTGCAGCAACTGGCCACCGGGCTGCGGCAGCATCCCCGCTTCGCCGCCACCATGCACGAGCGCTACATCGACCTGCTGGCCCGCTCGGCGCCCTTGCATGACATCGGCAAGGTCGGCATTCCCGACCACATCCTGCTCAAACCCGGCAAGCTCACGGCCGATGAATGGGTCATCATGCAGACCCATGCCAAACAGGGCAGCGACGCCATCGAGCAGGCCGAGCGCGACATCGAAATGCCCCTGGAGTTTCTTTCAGTGGCCAAGGAGATCGCCCACTGGCACCACGAGAAATGGGATGGCAGCGGCTATCCCGACGGGCTTGCCGGCGATGCCATTCCTGTTGCCGCGCGCCTGATGGCCCTGGCCGACGTGTTCGACGCTGTGATCTCGGTGCGCGTCTACAAGCCAGCGATGTCCTATGCCTATGCCCGCGAGATCATCGCCGCGGGGCGCGGCAAGCACTTCGATCCCGACGTGACCGATGCCTTTTTTGCCGGCTTCGACGAATTCGTCGGTATCGCCGAGCGCTATCGCGACGGCGGATGATGGCCGGACGGTCCGAGGAAAGCGCCGCCATGACGCCAGGAACCGTCCAAGCGCCGGAGGCGGGCAGCGACATACGGGCCGCCGGCGCCGTCGCGCTCAAGGTTGTTCTCGTCTATGCCGTCTTCGCCGGTCTCTGGATACTGCTTTCCGACAAAGCGCTAGGCTGGCTGTTCAGCGATCCGACCCAGCTTGTCCTGGCCAGCACCATGAAGGGCTGGCTGTTCGTCGCCGTGACATCCTTGCTGCTGTTCGGCTTCATACGGCGCCGCTTCGACCAGGCCTTGGCCTTGTCCCGGCGCGAGGCTGAAGCGCAGGCGGAAAAAGCGCGCGCCCTGCAACTGCTTGCCGCGATCGCCGACAACTCTTCCGACGCCATTTTCGCCAAGGATCTGGAAGGGCGCTACCTGCTGTGCAATCGGGAAACCGCCCGTGTCTTCGGCAAGACCGCCGAAGAGGCGCTGGGCCGCGATGACACAGTACTCTTCCCGCCAGAACAGGCGGCGCTGATTCGCGCCAACGATCGGCGCGTGATCGACGAGAACCGGATCAACAGCTACGAGGAAACCCTTTCGACGGCGGATGGAGAGCGCGGATACCTGGCCACCAAGGGGCCGTTGCGCGATGACGATGGCAAGGTCATCGGCGTGTTCGGCATTTCCCGCGATATCACCGAGCGTCAGCAGGCCGAAATGGCTTTGCGCCAGAATATCGAGGAACTGGAGTGCTTCAACCGCGTCGCGGTCGGACGCGAGCTGGAGATGATCGCACTCAAGCAGCAGGTGAACGCCTTGTCGCGGCAGCTCGGGCTGGCGCCGCCATACGCCCTGGACTTCGCCGATTCGCCGGCGGCCGATACTCGGGACTGAAGGCCGTGCCGGACATCGCCCTGACGTCTCTGGTGTTCAATGCCGCGCTGCTGCTGGTAGTCGTTCTGGTTCTGGACCTGGCGACAAGTCAGCGTCAGGTCGAATCGCTGCAGCAAAAGCAGTTGTTGACCGGCGCCATTCTCGGCGGCATCGGCATCAGCATCATGATGGCGCCGCTGACCCTGCTGCCCGGCCTGGTGTTCGACGTGCGCTCGGTACTCATCGCCGTTTCCGGGCTGTTTTTCGGGGCCATTCCAACGGCGGTTGCCATGGTGATGACCGTCGCCTACCGACTGACCCTCGGCGGTGTGGGGGCGTGGGCCGGGGTTGCGGTAATCCTGGCCTCGGGACTGATCGGCATTGCCTGGCGGCAATGGCGCCGGCCGCCGCTGGACGCCATCGGCTGGCGCGAACTCTATGGGTTCGGGCTGGTGGTGCATCTCGTGATGGTGGCCATGATGCTGACCCTGCCGCGCGAGATCGCGCGCAACGCGCTGGCCAGTATCGCGCTTCCCGTCCTGGTCATCCATCCGTTGCTGACCGTTGCGCTGGGGCTGCTGCTTTCGCGTCGATCTGCGCAGCAGGCAACGGTGCATGCACTGGAGGAAAGCGAGGCGCGTTACCACAGCCTGTTCGACAGCAGTCATGCGGTGATGTTGATCATCGACCCCGACAGTCGCGCCATCGTTGCCGCCAATCCGGCGGCGTCCGACTTCTACGGCTGGACCCGGGAGCAGTTGCAGGGCATGAACCTCGCTCAAATCAATACGCTCTCGCTGCCGGAGCTCGATGCCGCCGTGATGCGGGTGCTGGGGCGGCAGCAGCGGAGTTTCGAGGTCCGGCATCGCCTGGCGGACGGGTCGATCCGCGATGTCGAAGTTTTCAGCGCGCCGATTCGGGTCGGCGACAGGCATCTGCTGTATTCCATTGTTCACGACATCAGCGAGCGCAAGCGGGCCGAAACCCATCTCGCCGAGAGCGAAGCCCGACGCGGCAGGGAGCAGGCTGCCGCCCTGGAAACCCAGCACCGGGCGCGGCTGGCGGCGCTGAATCTGATGGAAGACGCGGTGGCCGCCCGGGTCCGGAGCGAGGTGGCGGCAGCGGCCCTGCGCGAATCCGAGGCGCGCTTTCGCAGCCTGTCCGGGATGTCCTCGGACTTCTACTGGGAAACCGATGCCGAGCACCGGTACACGCAGCGCAGCGCCGACTACGACAGGAACACGGCGACGGCGTTCCCGTGGGACGCGAAAATCGGCAAGCGCCCCTGGGAAGTGCCCCATGTTTCGCCGGACGAGGCAGGGTGGCAGGCGCACCGCGCGGTGCTGGCTGCACACCGGCCATTCCGCGATTTCGAGCTTTCGCGCCCACATGCCGATGGCACTGTGCACCATTTCTTGATCAGCGCCGATCCGGTGTTCGATGAATCGGGCGCATTCAAAGGCTATCGCGGCGTCGGCACCGACATTACCGAACGCAAGACTGCCGAGGCTCGACTGCGCAAACTCTCGCTGGCGGTGGGGCAAAGCCCGGAGAGCATCGTCATCACCAATGTCGATGCCGAGATCGAGTACGTGAACGACAGCTTCGTCCGGGCCACCGGCTACAGCCGCGAGGAAGCGATTGGGCAGAACCCGCGCATCCTGCAATCGGGCAAGACCGCGCCGGAGACCTATCGGGAGATGTGGGCGGAGCTGAGCGAAGG
>JAXMJU010000122.1:0-3338 GCA_034376265.1 Sulfuritalea sp. | reverse complement strand
GATGGAACTGGCGATGCAGCTGATCTTCACGCCCCTGATTCTGCGCCTGATGGAAAATCGCAAAAGGGCATGAGCGTCAGCGAATCAAGCACCTAGCTGTCTACCTAGCGCGATCCACCCGGTTTCGCCGATAATACCGGGTTCAACCGATCCCACTGACTGATGAGGGAATCCATGAGTACGTTCAGCGACTTCGACCCACCCGTTTTCAACAACCTGACCAGCGCCATCCGTGCCCTGGCCATGGACGCCGTTCAGAAAGCCAACTCCGGCCATCCGGGCGCGCCCATGGGCATGGCCGAAATCGCCGAAGTACTGTGGAACCACCATCTGCGCCATAACCCGAACAACCCGAAGTGGGCCAACCGCGACCGCTTCGTGCTGAGCAACGGCCATGGCTCGATGCTGATCTACGCGCTGCTGCACCTGACCGGCTACGATTTGTCGATCGACGACCTGAAGAACTTCCGCCAGTTGCACAGCAAGACCCCGGGTCACCCGGAATACGGCTACACGGCGGGCGTCGAGACCACCACCGGCCCGCTCGGCCAGGGCATCACCAACGCCGTCGGCATGGCCATGGCGGAGAAGCTGCTGGCCAGCGAGTTCAACCGTCCCGGCCACGAGATCGTCGATCACCGCACCTATGTCTTCCTCGGCGACGGCTGCCTGATGGAGGGCATCTCGCACGAAGCCTGCGCGCTGGCCGGCACCTGGGGCCTGGGCAAGCTGACCGCCTTCTGGGACGACAATGGCATTTCCATCGACGGCCACGTCGAGGGCTGGTTCACCGACGACACGCCCAAGCGCTTCGAGGCCTATGGCTGGCACGTGGTGGCCAACGTCGATGGCCACGATCCGGAGGCGCTGCATGCCGCGATCAAGGCAGCCAAGGCCGTGACCGACAAGCCCTCGCTGATCTGCTGCAAGACTGTCATCGGCGCCGGTTCGCCGAACAAGCAGGGCACCCACGACGTGCATGGCGCACCGCTGGGCGACATCGAGATCGCGCTGGTGCGGCCGCACATCGGCTGGCACCACGCCCCGTTCGAGATTCCGCAGGACGTTTATGATGTATGGGATGCCCGGCAGAAGGGCGCCGACTGGGAAGCCGGTTGGAACCAAGGCTTCGCGAGCTACGCCAAGGCCTTCCCCGCGGAAGCCGCCGAGTTTACGCGGCGCATGGCCAGCGAGCTGCCGGCCAATTGGGCCGAGCACGCCAAAAAGGCCATCGAGGCGGTGAACGCCAAGGCCGAAACCGTTGCCACGCGCAAGGCCTCGCAGATCGCCATCAATGCCCTGGCGCCGGCGCTGCCCGAGTTCCTCGGCGGCTCGGCCGACCTGACCGGTTCCAACCTGACCAACTGGACCGGCTGCAAGGCCGTCTCCGGCAAAACGCCCGGCAACTACATTTCCTACGGCGTGCGCGAATTCGGCATGGCGGCGATCATGAACGGCATGGCCCTGCACGGCGGCGTGCTGCCTTTCGGCGGCACCTTCCTGATGTTCTCGGAATATGCCCGCAACGCCCTGCGCATGGCCGCGCTGATGAAGCAGCGGGTGATCCATGTGTTTACGCATGACTCGATCGGCCTCGGCGAGGACGGTCCGACCCACCAGCCGGTGGAACAAACCGCCACGCTGCGCATGATTCCCAACATGGACGTCTGGCGCCCCTGCGACACGGTGGAAACCATGGTGGCCTGGACTGCCGCGGTGGAAAAACTGACCGGCCCGACGTCCCTGTGCCTGTCGCGGCAGAACCTGCCTTTCGTACCGCGCGACGCGGCGACCATCGCCAACATCGCGCGCGGCGGCTATGTCATTTCCGAGGCGAAGAACGGCAAGCCCAAGGCGGTCATCATCGCCACCGGTTCCGAAGTGGAAATCGCGCTCAAGGCGCAGGCGGCGATGGAAGCCGAGATTCCGGTACGCGTCGTCTCCATGCCCTGCACCAACATCTACGATCGTCAGGATGCCGCCTACCGCGAGTCCGTGCTACCGAAGGGCGTGCCGCGCGTCGCCATCGAAGCCGGCGTCACCGACGGCTGGCACAAATATGTCGGCGCCGCCGACGCGGGCCAGGGTGCCGTGATCGGCCTCGATCGATTCGGCGAGTCGGCTCCGGCCGGTCAGCTGTTCAAGGAATTCGGCTTCACCGTGGCGAATGTGGTGAAGACCGTCGAGCAATTCATTTAAATCACTACCAGGAGAGTATCCAAATGGCTATAAAAGTCGGTATCAACGGTTTCGGTCGCATCGGCCGCATGGTGTTTCGCGCCGTCGCCAAGGAGGCCGAGTTCTCGGACATCGAGATCGTCGGCATCAATGACCTGCTGGAGCCCGACTACCTGGCCTACATGCTCAAGTACGACTCGGTGCATGGCAACTTCAAGGGCGACATCGTCGTCGACGGCAGCAACCTCATCGTCAATGGCAAGAAGATCCGCCTGACGGCGGTCAAGGACCCGGCCGAACTGAAGTGGAACGAGATCGGCGCCGACCTGGTGATCGAGTCCACCGGCCTGTTCCTGACCAAGGAAAGCTGCGAGAAGCACATTGCCGCCGGCGCCAAGAAGGTGGTGCAGTCTGCGCCTTCCAAGGATGACACGCCGATGTTCGTGTACGGCGTGAATCACGCCAAGTACGCCGGCGAGAAGATCGTCTCCGCGGCTTCCTGCACCACCAACTGCCTGGCCCCGGTGGCCAAGGTGCTGAATGACAACTGGGGCATCAAGCGCGGCCTGATGACCACGGTGCATGCCGCCACGGCGACGCAGAAGACTGTCGACGGGCCGTCGAACAAGGACTGGCGCGGCGGCCGCGGCATCCTCGAGAACATCATTCCGTCCTCGACCGGGGCTGCCAAGGCCGTCGGCGTGGTGATTCCCGAACTCAACAAGAAGCTCACCGGCATGGCCTTCCGCGTGCCGACCTCCGACGTTTCCGTGGTCGACCTGACCGTCGAACTGAGCAAGGAAGCCTCCTACGCCGACATCTGCGCCGCCATGAAGGCCGCTTCGCAGGGCGCCATGAAGGGCGTGTTGGGCTACACCGAGGAGAAGGTGGTCGCCACCGATTTCCGCGGCTGCTCGATGCCCTCGATCTTCGACGCCGAAGCCGGCATCGCGCTCGACAGCACCTTCGTCAAGGTCGTCTCGTGGTACGACAACGAGTACGGCTACACCTGCAACATGCTGCGCTTCGTCAAGCACGTCGCCGGCTAAGTTTCATGAAACTTAGCGGCGTCCTTGATTATTGCCCCCCACCCCCAACCCCCGCCCCGGGGCGGGAACCTGTGTTCGCTCGCTTCGCTCGAAATGGGGAGGGTTCATTGT
>JAXMJU010000121.1:0-6256 GCA_034376265.1 Sulfuritalea sp. | reverse complement strand
GAAAGCAGTTGCAGAAAATTCAGCGCCGCGCGCTCGGCGGTGAGCAGGGCGCGGGTGTTGGCTTCTATTTCGCACAGCGTCTGGCCGGCGGCGATAGTTTCGCCGTCGCGCGCATGCCAGCGGATCGCCGCCAGCGGGTCGAGGCGGCGGAAGCAGGCGTCGAACCAGGCCGTGCCGGCCAGCACCGCATCCTCGCGACTGATCACGGTGCCCTGCGAACGCGTGGCAGGCGAGGTCAGCATGGCGGTCAGGTCGCCGCCGCCGATATCTTCGACCAGGGCGGCAAGCACGTTGCGCTGCACTTCGGCGGCGAGCTGAAGGGGGAGTTCCATGAGGTTTGTTGCCCGGTTGTGAGTGCGGCGGATTTTAGCACCGGCGGCTCAGTGCAATTTGGCGCCGCGCTGGCTGAGCGTGGTCGATGGCGCGGCGAAGCTGTCGGCGCTGGACACGTCCCAGAACACCTTGAACACCGGATGGTCGGGCACCCCGGCCAGCAGCTCGCCGGGCCTTGCCCAATGATGCAGTGCCGCCAGGGAGCGCACCTCGGTGGCCGAGACGCGGCGAATCACGTGCTCGGGGCCCAGTTCACCGGGATGGCTGAGCCCTGCGGCGCCGAGCATTTCCTTGAGGGCGACTAGTGTGTTGTGATGGAATTGAAACACGCGGTCCGACTTGTCGGGCACGTCGAGCGCGCGCATGCGTTTCGCATCCTGCGTCGTGACCCCGGTCGGGCACTTGCCGGTATGGCAGGTCTGGGCTTGCAGGCAGCCCAGCGCGAACATGAAGCCGCGCGCGGAATTGCACCAGTCGGCGCCCATGGCCATGGTGCGTGCGATGTCGAAGGCGGTGACGATCTTGCCCGAGGAGCCGAGGCAGATCCGGTTGCGCAGGTTCACGCCGACCAGGGTGTTATGCACGAGCATCAGGCCTTCGCGCAGCGGCGCGCCGACGTGGTCGGTGAACTCCAGCGGTGCGGCGCCGGTGCCGCCTTCGCCGCCATCGATGACGATGAAATCCGGGGTGATGCCGGTGGCGAGCATGGCCTTGACGATGGCGAACCATTCCCAGGGATGGCCGATGGCCAGCTTGAAGCCGACCGGCTTGCCGCCCGACAGTTCGCGCAGCCGGGCGATGAAGGCGATCAGTTCCCGCGGCGTCGAAAATGACGAATGCCTGGCCGGGGAAATGCAGTCGACGCCGATCGGCACGCCGCGCGCCGCGGCGATTTCGCGCGTCACCTTGGCGCCGGGCAGGACGCCGCCGTGGCCCGGCTTGGCGCCCTGCGAGAGCTTGATCTCGATCAGCTTGACCTGGTCGAGGCGTGCGTTCTCGGCGAACTTGTTTTCGTCGAAATACCCGCTTGCATCGCGGCAGCCGAAGTAACCGCTGCCGATCTCCCAGGCCAGATCGCCCCCGTGCTCGCGGTGATAACGCGAGATGGAACCCTCGCCGGTATCGTGGAAGAAACCGCCGCGCTGCGCGCCCCGGTTCAGGGCCAGGATCGCGTTGGCCGAGAGTGCGCCGAAACTCATCGCCGAGATGTTGAAGACGCTGGCGGAATACGGCTGGGCGCAGTCCGGTCCGCCGATCTTGATGCGAAAGTCATGGCTGGCGATGTGCACCGGCGCGATCGAGTGGTTGATCCATTCGTAGTGCGGCTCATACACGTTGAGCTGGGTGCCGAAGGGACGCTTGTCCACGGCCTGTTTGGAGCGCTGGTAGATGACCGAGCGCTGGGCGCGGGAGAAGGGCAGTTCCTCGGAATCGGCTTCGAGGAAATACTGGCGGATCTCCGGCCGGATGTACTCGAAGAAGAACCGGAAATGGGCGAGCAGCGGGTAATTGCGGCGGATCGCCTGTTTCACCTGGAGGAAATCCACCAGGCCGACCAGGGTCAGCGCGCCGCACACCAGCGCCGGCCACAGCCACAGCGGAGAGAGCGGCAGCAGCGCGAGGCAGCCGGCGCACAGGATTGCAGAAATGCTCCAGGCCCAGTAGCGCTTCGGAACGATGTTTTCGAGAACGTGCAACATGGGCGCCCTCCCGCAAATTGTTCGCTGCCGGACTACTTTACCTCATGCTTGACGTTTGAAGCGTTCCACCAGCGCGATCGATATGCTGCTGGCGGCGATTACGACGATGCCGGCCACCGACAACAGATCGGGCAGGTGCCGGTAGAACAGCCAGCCCAGTAGCATGGCCCAGATCAGCTGGGCGTAGAGGAAGGGCGACAGGAAGGAGGCGGCGGCGTAACGGAAGGCGCGGGTCAGCATCAGGTGGCCGGTGCCGCCGTAAATGCCGAGCGAGGCGATCAGCGCCGCGTCGATCCAGCTCGGCGTCGGCCCGCCCCAGTACAGCGGGGCCGCCAGCGTCATCGAGACCGTGCCCACCAGCGCGGTGTAGAACAGCATGGTGACGGTGTTCTCGGTCGGCGACAATTGCCGCGTCTGGATCTGGTAGATCGCATAGCAGGCGGCGGCCAGCGACATCCAGACGATGCCCGGCAGGTTCAGCGCGCCGCCCGGGCGGGCGATCAGCAGGGCGCCGCAAAATCCGGCGACGACGGCGATCCAGTGCGCGCCGGAGATCGATTCCTTGAGCAGCCAGTGCGAGAGGATAACCACCACCAGCGGCGTGACGAAGAGGAAGGCGGTGCTCTCGGCCAGCGGCATCATGGAGAAGCCCATCATCGAGAAGCCGGTGGTGCCGACCAGCATCAGCGCTCGTACGATCTGTGCGACGGGGCGCGAGGTGGCGATCAGTTGCAGGCGCATCGAGGGCGCGAGGAAGATCAGCATCATCAGGCAGTGGAAGGTGTAGCGGCCCCAGACCATCATCGGTATCGGGTAGGTCTGCGACAGATGCTTGGAGGTGGCGTCGAGCGCGGCGAAGCACAGCGTCGCGCCGAGCATCAGCAGCACGGCGAAGCCGACCTTGCGGTGGGCTTCAGACATTCTCTGGGATCAGTCGATTGAGCAGTGTGCGTGCGGCTGGAATCAGTTCGCCGGCGGCGATGCCGATCGGGCCGTCGCCGGCTGCGGCCAGTGCCTCGGCCGCGGCGCCGTGCAAGTACACCGCGGCGCCGAGTGCTGCGGCTGCCGGCCAGCCCTGCGCGAGCAGCGCACCGACGAAGCCGGAGAGCACGTCGCCGCTGCCGCCCGAGGCCAGCCCCGGGTTGCCGCGGGTGTTGATGCGCCAGCGCCCGTCGGGATGGGCGCTGACGGTGCCGCAGCCCTTGAGCGCGACGTGGGCCTTGAAGCGCTGCGCCAGTGCCAGCGCGGCGCCGACGCGGTCGGCCTGCACGGCCTCGGTGCTGCATGCGAGCAGGCGTGCGGCTTCGGCCGGGTGCGGCGTGATGATCGTGGCGGCTTCGCGCCGCGCGACGCGCGACGCCAGCACCGGATGGGCGGCGAGCAGGTTCAGCGCGTCGGCATCGAGCAGCAGTGGAAAGTTGGCGCTGGCGACCCGGCGAAGTATTTCAAGCGCCGCATCGGAGGCACCGAGGCCGGGACCAACCACGGCCGCCGTGGCCTGGGCCAGGGCATTTTCCGGCGAGCGCAGCATCAGTTCCGGCTGCACGGGATCGACCGCCAGCGCCTGCAGCAAGCCGACGAAGACGCGGCCGGCGCCGAGCATCAGCCCGGCGCGCGCCGCCAGCAGTGCGGCGCCGGTCATGCCGGCAGCGCCGCCGATCACGGCCAGCGAACCGTAGCTGCCCTTGTGGCTGTTGCGCGGGCGCGGCCTGAGGCTGTCGCGGAAATCGTCTGTGGAGAGCAAGGCGCCGGGCAAGTCGTCGAGTTTGAGGCCGAGATTGACTATGCTGACTTTGCCGCAATGGTCGGGACCGTCCAGCGTGTAGAGGCCCGGCTTGCTGCCGATGAAGCTCAGGGTATGCGTGGCGCGCACCGCGACGCCCAGCACGCGCCCGGTGTCGCCGTCGAGGCCGCTGGGCATGTCGAGCGCCAGCACCGGGCCGGCGAAGGCGTTGATGCGCTCGACGAGTGCGGCCCAAATGCCTTCGATCGGCCGGGCCAGGCCGATGCCAAACAGGCCATCGACCACCAGGCCGTACTTGCCGGCGGGGATGGCGTCGCCGGCGCTGGCGACGAGCACGGCGATGCCGCGTTGCCGCAGCACCCGCGCCATGACTCGCGCATCGCCGCCGTTGTTGCCGGGGCCGGCGAGGATCAGCACCGGGGCGTTGCTTCCCTGCAGCAGGCGCCGGGCGAACTCGGCTGCGGTCTGGCCGGCGCGTTCCATCAGCGGCGGGACGACGTCGGCGTAGCGGGTTTCGAGTTCGCGCAGTTCGGTGCCGCGCAGCAGGGCAGTGGACATGACGCGATTGTAACCGTCAGGCATGTGACGCAAGCGCCGGCAATGACACGATCTCGTAGCCGGCCGTCGCCAGTCCCCCGCGCAGATGCCGCGCCACCGCCACGGCATCGGGGCTGTCGCCGTGCACGCAGATGCTGCCGATCGGCGTCGGAATGCGCGTGCTGTCGATGGCGACCAGGGCGCCGGCATCGAGCATGGCCAGCACGTGGGCGAGGCAGGCGGCGGCGCCGTGGATCATGGCGTCGGCACGCGAACGCGGCACGAGTTGGCCGTCGGGCAGGTAGGCGCGGTCGGCGAATATTTCCTCGACCACAGCGAGGCCGGCGGCGCGCCCCGCGGCGACCAATTGCGAGGCGGCCGGGGCGAGCAGGATCAGGTCGCGATCGATGGCGCGCACTGCGCGGCAGATCGTGTCGGCCACGCTGCGGTTGACGCAGGCGAGGTTGTTCAGCGCGCCGTGCGGCTTGACGTGGCTCACGCGCGCCGCTTCGAGCGCGGCGATGGCAGCCAGGGCGCCGACTTGCGCGGCGATCTGGTTTTCGAGTTCGCCCGGCGACAAGGCCATGGCGCGGCGGCCGAAGCCCTGCAGGTCGGGATAGCTGGGGTGGGCGCCGAGCGAGACGCCATGTTGTTGCGCCAGGCGCAGGGTGCGGCGCATCACGTCGGGATCGCCGGCATGGCCGCCGCAGGCGATGTTGGCCGAAGCGACGATGGCCAGCATGGCGGCGTCATCGCCC
Source organism: Sulfuritalea sp. (assembly GCA_034376265.1). GTDB lineage: Bacteria > Pseudomonadota > Gammaproteobacteria > Burkholderiales > Rhodocyclaceae > Sulfuritalea. Next base: position 1,184 of record JAXMJU010000121.1, on the reverse strand, counting down.
ATGTGCCAGGGGCCGTAGCCTTCGCCGAGGTCGGCATTGAGGTTAATGCTGGGCATTGATCACTCCATCGATCAGGTTGGCGCTGTACAGCGCATCGAGGTTGAATCCGGCGCGCTGCGGCACCATGCTTGCAATACATTCTGCCAGTATCGCGGCGGCCGTGCGGCGGGCGGCGAGCGCCTGCTCCAGGCTGACTTCGACGAAGCGCAGGGTCTGGCCGGGCAGGACGTGACCCAGGCGCGGCAGGTCGGCGCCGATCACCGTGGCGATTTTTGGGTAGCCGCCGACGGTCTGGCAATCGGCCAGCAGCACGATGGGCCGGCCGTCGCCGGGCACCTGGATGGCGCCGGGAGTGACCGCGTCGGAAATGATGTCGGAGCCGCGCGCCGCATCGTGGGCCAGGCGCGGGCCGTCGAGGCGCAGGCCCATGCGGTCGGCCTCGCGGCTGACGCTGAATTCGGCGTCGAGCAAAGCCACCCAGGCGGCGTCGGTGAAGTAGTCGCGCTGCGGACCGGCGATGACGCGCAGCGGGCCGTCGGCCAGGCGCGGGGCTTGCGGTAGGCGCAGGGAAATCGGCGGGGCGCTAGCGCCAACTTTCAGGCAATCGCCGGCTCTGATGCCGCGGCCGTCGATGCCGCCGAGTCCGGCGCGGGCATAGGTGGAGCGGCTGCCGAGCACGGCCGGCAGATCGAAGCCGCCCTGCACCGCGAGGTAGCCGATGCCGCTTTTCAGGTAGCCGATGTCGAGAATTTCGCTTTCCGCAATTGCCAGGCTCCGCCAGTTGTCGGCAGGGCGCGACTGGCCGGCGGCGTCTTCGATGCGCGCCGAGAACTCGCCAGCGAGGGCGAGGGTTATTGCCTGAGTTGTGCGCAGGCGCGGGCCGCGCAGGCGGATTTCGAGCGCCACCGTGGCCGCCGGATTGCCGACCAGCGCATTGGCGATCGCCAGCCATTCGGCATCGAGCGCGCCGGACAGCGGCACGCCCAGGTGCCGGTAGCCGGGACGGCCGCCATCCTGAAAGCTGGCCGGCAGCCGGGCGTCGAGGATCTCGATCATCTTGCCTGCCATTGCGCCGGATCGATCGTGCGCGCGGCGACCGCCGCAGCGAGATACTCGAATTCGCCGCGGCCGATCGGCCGGAAGCGCACCGTGTCGCCCGGTGCCAGCAGCGCCGGACGGTCCGC
>JAXMJU010000120.1:0-7650 GCA_034376265.1 Sulfuritalea sp. | reverse complement strand
AGCTCTATGGCCTGCTTGCGCGCGGTGTTGTCGGTGCCAATGAGCAGATAGCCGATGATGGCGTCCTGCGCGTCGCGCAGCGCCGTGACCGACACGACCGCCCCAAAGCGGCTGCCATCCTTGCGGATGTAGGTCAGCTCGTAGATGTCCTCGATGCCGCGCGCGGCCTTGAAGACCAGCGCCTCGAAGCCCGGCGTGATCGCGGTGCCGACCTCCGTGCTCAACGCTTCGGCGCGCGCGATCACTTCCTGCGGATCGGAAATGTCGGCCGGCGTGATCTTGTTCATCACGTCGGCGGCCGTGTAGCCCAGCATGCGCTCGGCGCCGACGTTGAAGATCTGAATGACGCCCTTCGCATCCGTGGCGATGCTCGAGAAGTTGGCGCTGTTGAAAATCGCGCTCTGCAGGGCGCCTGCTTTAAGGAGAGCGTCTTCCGCCTGCTTGCGCGCGGTGTTGTCGGTGCCGATCAGCAGATAGCCGATGATCGCGTCCTGCGCGTCGCGCAGCGCCGTGACCGAGACGACTGCCGGAAAACGGCTGCCATCCTTGCGGAAGTAGGTCAGTTCGTAGATGTCCTCGATGCCGCGCGAGGCCTTGAACACCAGGGCCTCGAAGCCCGGCGCAATCGGCGTGTCGAGTTCGATGCTCAACGCTTTGGCGCGCGCTATCACTTCCTGCGGATCGGAAATGTCGGCTGGCGTGATCTTGTTCATCACTTCGGCGGCCGTGTAGCCCAGCATGCGCTCGGCGCCGACGTTGAAAATCTGGATCACGCCCTTGGCGTCGGTGGCGATGCTGGAGAAGTTGGCGCTGTTGAAAATCGCGCTCTGCAGGGCGCCGGCCTTGAGCAGGGCCTCCTCGGCCTGCTTGCGCGCCGTGTTGTCGGTGCCGATCAGCAGGTAGCCGATGATGGCGTCCTGTTCGTCGCGCAGGGCGGTGACCGAAACCACGGCCGGGAAGCGGCTGCCGTCCTTGCGGATGTAGGTCAGCTCGTAGATGTCCTCGATGCCGCGCGCGGCCTTGAACACCAGGGCCTCGAACCCGGGAGTTATCGCGGTGACGAGTTCGACGCTGAGCGCTGCGGCGCGCGCGATGACCTCCTGCGGATCGGAGATGTCGGCCGGCGTGATCTTGTTCATCACTTCGGCCGCCGTGTAGCCCAGCATGCGCTCGGCGCCGACGTTGAAAATCTGGATCACGCCTTTCTCGTCGGTGGCGATGCTCGAAAAGTTGGCGCTGTTCAGAATCGCATTCTGCAGGGCCCCGGTTTTGAGCAAGGTCTCCTGGCGACGAACTTCGATGACGCTTTCGGTCGTGTCCACGGCAGGGTTGAGCATGGCGGGATCGCGAGTTGTATTGGGCATGGAGGTTTCTTTCAGGCAGCAATTCTGGTGGCAGCCTTCAGCGCGGCGAGCGCCACCTCGAAGTCGAATGAACGGATGCCCTCGTCGATTTTCGGATAGTGGTATGGGAAGGCCGCATTCAGCAGCTCCGCATTGACATCCATCACGTCGACCGCCTCCGAGTCGTCATCCGCCAGCAGGGCCTCCAGTTGGTGACAGACGGCCCTGAGCTTTTCCGGGTCGACCATGACAGCCTCCTTGCCCGGTTTGTTCGGCAGATTCTGTTCCAGTTGAGCGATGAGAGTTTCGAGCGGCTTTGTCAGCTCGCCGAGCCGGGAATCGATCTCCTCGCGTGGCCGGCGTTCCTTGATCGCGGTCTCGATGTTTTCCGCCAGCTTTTGCAGGCCGCTGGCGCCGATGGAGGCGGAAGTGCTCTTGGACGTGTGGGCGAGTCGCTGCGCGACATCCCATGCGTTGTCCTGCAGCGCCTTGACGATTTCCGGAATTACGGACTTCTGCCCGGCGACGAATTTATGCAGCATCGAGAGGTAGAGCGACTTCTTGCCCCGCACGCGGCGCAGGCCGGTGGCCATGTCCAGCCCCTCGATGGCGGAGGGCAGGGCGGCTTCAGCGCTTGGCGGCCGCACGTCTGCCGCAGTCGCATGCAGCGGCTTGACCCATTTCAACAGCGCTTGCCACAGGTCTTCGGGTTCGATCGGCTTGGCCACATGATCGTTCATGCCCGCGGCCAGGCAGCGGTCGCGGTCTCCCTCTCTGGCGTTGGCGGTCATCGCCACCACCGGCAGATCCTTGAAGCGCGCATCCTTGCGGATCTCCCGGGTTGCTGTCTCGCCGTCCATCAACGGCATCTGCATGTCCATCAGCACGATGTCGTAGTTGGCAGCCCTGACCCGGTCCAGCGCGACCTGACCATTCTCCGCCAGATCGACGACAAAGCCGGCGTCCGTCAGCAGTTCGATCGCTACTTCCTGGTTGAGATCGTTGTCCTCCACCAGCAGGATGCGGGCGCCCTTGATCGCGGCGAGTTGTTCGAAGCTGTCGGTCGGCGCGTCCGTGACGGCGCGCGCAACATCGACAGCGTCACCCAGAGCGCGTACCACGCTGTCGAACAGCAGCGAAGGACTGACCGGCTTGATCAGCACATCCTCGATGCCTGCCGCCTCCGCACCCTTGATGACTTCCTCGCGACCGTAGGCGGTCACCATCATCATGTGCGGCATTTGGCGGAGTGGCAGCGCTGCCAGACGGCGGCCTGTCTCGTTGCCATCCATGCCCGGCATCTGCCAGTCGATGAACACGATCTCGTAGGGCATGTTTTGTGCCTCGGCACGTTCCACGGTGGCGATGGCGGCCAGGCCCGAGTCGGCCTGGTCGACCTTTAGACCCATGCCGCCAAGCAAGTCGCCGAGCACCAGGCGAGCGTTCTCGTTGTCATCCACCACCAGCACCCGCTTGCCCTGCAGATCGCCCGATAGTGCCAGCTTGCGCTGCTGGCCGACTCCCTTGCCGAGGCGCGCCGTAAACCAGAAGGTGCTGCCCTTGCCGGGTTCGCTCTCCACGCCCACTTCTCCGCCCATCAGTTCGGCCAGCTTGCCGGAAATCGCCAGGCCGAGCCCGGTGCCGCCGAATTCGCGGGTGGTCGAGGTGTCGCCCTGCGTAAATCTCTGGAACAAGCGCCCCTTCTGTTCCGCCGTGAGGCCGATGCCGGTATCGCGCACGGCGCAGTAGAGCACTACATCCTGGTCGGTCTGCTGCTTGAGGCGGATGACGATGTCGATCTCGCCGGTCTTGGTGAATTTGACGGCGTTGTTGCTGTAATTGACAAGAATCTGCCCCAGTCGCAGCGGATCGCCGATCAGCCTGGCAGGCACGTTCTTGTCGATGTCGAAGACCAGTTCCAGGCCCTTGGCGGCCGTCTTCTCGGCAATCAGGTTGGCCACATTGTCGAGCACCTTCTCCAGCTCGAACTCGGTGTGCTCGACCGTTAGCTTGCCCGCCTCGATCTTCGAGAAGTCAAGGATATCGTTGATGATGCTGAGCAGATGTCGGCTGGAAGCCTGAATCTTCCTGATGTAGTCGCGCTGGCGCGGCGTCAGCTCGGTCTTCAGTGCCAGGTGCGACATGCCGATGATGGCGTTCATCGGCGTGCGGATCTCGTGGCTCATGTTGGCGAGGAAATCCGATTTGGCGAGGTTGGCATTGTCAGCCGCCGCCGTTGCACTTTCCAGTTCGATATTCTTCTGCTGCAAAATCGTGAGCAGATGCTCGGTTTCGAGATGAACCAGATTCTTCAGGCGCTGCCGGGTTTCCCGATGGATCATCAAGACAAACGCCAGCGCCAGCGCCAGGGCGAACAGGCTGGCGACAACGATAAGGGTGAACAAACTGCGCAACTGCGACTCGAACTCTGCTTCGAGCTGCGCCAGTGCGTCTTCCTCTATCCGATCGAAGGCCTTGATCTCGGCACGAATCGAATCCATCAATTGCTTGCCCTGACCGTCGCTTATCCGGGCCAGTACGGCCGCCGTGTCACCTTTGCGGCGCAACTCGATGACCTGCGACAGGGCCGCCAATTTGGCGGCGACCAATGGCGTCAGTGTGTCCAGATGTTTATGCGCAGCGCTGATCGAGGTGGATTTGCGCAATGTTTCCAGATCGCCTTTGATGTTATCGCGCACCGCCAGATACGGCTGCAGAAAGGCCTCATCACCGGTCAGCGCATAGCCGCGCTCACCGGTCTCGGCATCCTTCAATGCGGACAGCAAATCTTCCGCGCTGTTGATTACCATGCGGGTATGCGTGCGCGCCTCGCTCTCGCTCTCTATCCGACTGAAAGTCCAGAACGATACCAATACCCCAAGCAAAACCAGCAGGATCGCGGAAGCAAGTGCAGCAACAGTTTTTTGTGTGGCTTTCATGGAAATTGCTCCTCGGTCGCGACAACGGCGTCGTTGAGAGTGGCGGAATTCGATTTCATTGACGTGGCCGATCTTTGTTAAAACGCGAATGAGTCTGCTGTCTTCGATGTGCTATCGCACACAGGATGGAGATTCACGGTAGCGCCTGACGGCGGGAAGGTCTCGCGGCGATCGCCAGAAGTCGGCGCTGGCGAGACGGCGAGTGGACGTATCACGCATCGATGTGTGTCTCGTAGATGTCCGCGAAGCGCTCGGCCTGCGCGGCAAAACAGGCCAGTACCGCCGGGTCGAAATGCCCCGGCTCGACGCGTCCATCGCCCCGGGTAATGATTTCGACGGTACGGACGTGGTCGATCGGCAGCTTGTAGGGACGTTTGCTGCGCAGCGCATCGTAGACGTCGCAGATCTGCATGATTCGCGCCGACAGCGGAATCGCTTCCCCCGTCAGCCCGTTTGGGTAGCCGCTGCCGTCCCAGCGTTCGTGATGGTTGAGCGCAATTTCCGCACCCATTCTGGTGTAAGGCGAGGTGCCGCTGGCCAGGATGCTCGCGCCCAGGGTGCAATGGGTCCTCATGATGGACCACTCCTCGGGCGTAAAGCCACCCGGCTTCAGCAGCACGTGATCGGCAATGCCGATCTTGCCGATGTCGTGCATCGGGCTGGCGTGAAAGATCATGTCCTTGAAGTCGGACGGCAGGTCCATGCCCTCGGCCAGCAACTGGCAGTAGTGGCTGATGCGGCGGATGTGGTGGCCGGTTTCTTCATCCTTCTGCTCGGCGGCGCGCACCAGCGTGAACACCGTGTCGCGATAAGCTTCCTCGAGCTGCGCGGTGCGTTCCTTGACCTGTTGTTCGAGAATTCGGCTGTGGTTGGCGAGAAAGTCCCCGTATTCCTTGAGTCGCAGCAGGTTGCGCACGCGCACGGCCAGATCGGCGCGGTCGATCGGTTTCGACAGGAACTCCTCGGCGCCGGCTTGCAGCGCGCGCAGCTTCGAATCGCGGTCGTCGAGCGCCGTGACCATGATCACCGGCACCGCCTTGGTGCGCGGATCGGCCTTGAGCCTAGCTACGGTCTCGAAGCCGTCCATGTCCGGCATCATGACATCGAGCAGTATCAGATCGGGATTCCGTGCCGCCGCCAGCGTCAGTGCCGCGCGGCCGTTCCCGGCGGCAATCGTGGCATACCCCTCCGCGTGCAACAGCGTCTCTAGCAGTTTGACGTTGCGCGGTTCGTCGTCGACGACGAGCACCGTGGCCTGCATTTTCGGATCGGTTGCATTCATGGCATTGGACTTGTCTACGGAAACAGCGAACCGCGGCGGAATCTGTTTTGCCGACGGCATGAGGAGAATTAACCCATGCCCAGCATAGGACTGCGAGCGCTCCGGGTATGTACGCTGGCGCACCCAGGGGTCTGCTCAAACGCGTGGCAAGTGCATTTCGAGAGTGCTCCGGATGACTGGAACGGCTGGATGCAAGGATGTTGCGCGGTGCCGCCGCTTAGGCTAGAATCCGCCGCCTTGGTTGAAGCAGCAGGCGCGTAGCTCAGCTGGTTAGAGCACCACCTTGACATGGTGGGGGTCGTTGGTTCGAGTCCAATCGCGCCTACCAGAATTTCTCAAGAAATCAGGTAGTTCATGTCACGAAAAAGCCACCGCGAGGTGGCATTTTCGGTTTACGCCGGGGCAAAGGATGCCGGGCCGTCGCTTGCGGTCGCGGAATTCAGGGTTTGAGGTAGGGCACGTAGGCCATGTCGGTCGTGGCGATGTGCTGGACCAGCCAATCCCGGAGGAATTGCACCGTCTCCTCCGAAATGTCCTGCTCGATGGCGCGGATCTGGAGTTCTCCGAGCCTGATGCGGAACTCCGCGTGCGCCGCCATGTGTTCTGCCAGCTGGGGATACGCGGCCGACTGCATCAGGGCTTCCTCCGCCGCGAAGTGGTCCCGGATATAGTGTTTCAGCCGGGTTATCGCGTAAACGCCGAACAGCGTGCGCCGATCGGCGCTGGCGCGTTCCAGTTCGGCGAGCCACTGGAAAATTATCCTGTGGTGCTCGTCGATCAGCGGCACGCCGGTGCTGAGGGCTGGAGTCCAGTTCGTCATGAATGCATGGTAGCAGCTGGCAGGATGGCCGTGAACATGTCATGAAGTATTTCAGAACGCTCAAACCCTGCGACTCTGGCTGGTTTCGGCGCCGGAAGTGCATACTTGGCCGTGTTGCAGACCCGCGAGGAGATGAAAAATGCGTATTGGCGTTCCCGCCGAAATCAAGTCCGGCGAATTTCGCGTCGGCCTGGTCCCCGCCTCGGTGCGGGAGCTGTGCGCTGCCGGGCATGAGGTCCATGTCCAGTCGGGCGCCGGCGCGCCGATCGGCTTCGGCGATGCGCAGTATGCGGCGGCCGGCGCCCGCATCGTGCCTGCCGCGGCGGACGCCTGGGCGGCCGAACTGGTGGTCAAGGTGAAGGAGCCGCAGGCCGACGAGTATGCCTTCCTGCGTGCGGACCAGGTGCTGTTCACCTATCTGCACCTGGCGCCGGACCCGCGCCAGGCCGAGGCCTTGCAGCGCGCCGGCGGCGTCGCCATCGCCTATGAAACGGTGACCGATCGCGACGGCGGGCTGCCTTTGCTGGCACCCATGTCGGCAGTGGCCGGACGCCTGGCGGTGCAGGCCGGCGCACACTTCCTCGAAAAGACCCAGGGCGGCCGCGGCGTGCTGCTCGGCGGGGTTCCTGGGGTGGCGCCGGGACGCGTGACGGTGCTCGGCGCCGGTAGCGTCGGCAGCCATGCGGTGCGCATGGCGGTGGGGCTGGGTGCAGCGGTCACCGTGATCAATCGCACGCTGCCGCGGCTCGATGCGCTCGACCGCGAATATCCCGGACGCATTCGTACGCTGCTGGCGGGCAGCGCGGTGATCGAGGAAGCCGTCTGCGGCGCCGATCTGGTGGTCGGCGCCGTGCTGCATCCGGGCGGCGTCGCGCCGAAGCTGATCGATCGCGCGTTGCTGAAAAAAATGCAGCGCGGCGCGGTGATCGTCGACGTCGCCATCGATCAGGGCGGCTGCTGCGCAACTTCGCGCCCGACCACCCATGCCGATCCGGTCTTCGTCGAGGAAGGCGTGCTGCACTATTGCGTCGCCAACATGCCAGGCGCCGTGCCGCTCACTTCCGCGCTGGCGCTGAACAACGCCACCCTGCCTTATCTGTGTGCGCTGGCCGCCAAGGGCTGGCGTCGGGCGTTGCGCGACGACCCCGGCTTCGCCGCGGGCCTCAATGTCTGTGCCGGCGCCATCACGCACGCTGCTGTCGCAGCCGCACTGGGGAAAGCCCCAACATCAATCAGCGAAGATTTCGGCGCATAAAGCAAGGTTGC
>JAXMJU010000119.1:0-14824 GCA_034376265.1 Sulfuritalea sp. | reverse complement strand
GATGGATGACAACTATCTAGACGAAACCTACTTAAATGATCTTCCACTATGGGCAGATGATGATGCTCGGATTGTCTTGGAAAACGTGTGTGCCAAGCACAACGTTCCAGTGGAAGTCATTACCGAGCTTGTAATGGTCCAGCGGGATCGTCAACACCAGGAACGTGCGCACGGCATCAATATGCGATTCGAAGAAATCCTTGGCGTGATCGAATAACAAGCACGCCATAGGGAGGAAGTATGTGGCTTTCCAAGCTAGAGCTAGTCTGTTTCAAGAGCTATCAGCATCAGTCGTTTGAGTTTCCTGAGCCAAATGATGGGCGAAACATTGTTCTAGTTGGTGGCTTAAACGGATTCGGCAAGACCTCGATTCTCGAAGCCTTGTACCTCTGCCTGTATGGCAAGGACGCCATCATCCACTTGGCCCGAGCCGGCTTGAAGACCGACGACAAGAAAGGCTACCCAACATTTCTTGAGCGTGCTTTCAATGGTGAGGCTAAGCGTGATGGCTTGGACACTATGATGGTCAGAGTCACTATCAATCGAACCAAGACGAAGGCAGTCGACATTTGCCGGAAATGGTACTTCCGAACCAACGGCAACTGGACGGGTGAAGAAGAAACCGTGGTACGGGATGTGGTTCGGGATGTCCCGGACTCTCCTCGGGTGGATGGAAAAAATGGGTTCCACCTTTCTGATCTTCTCGACGAAATCTTTGTCCCTGCACATGTGGCCCCTTTCTTCTTTTTCGACGGTGAAGAGGTCAAGAAACTTGCAGATCAATCTAGGGTTGAACAAGTAAAACAGGGATTAGAAGGCTTGCTCGGCGTCGTCCTGCTGCGTTCCTTGGCAGATCGTTTGAAGAGCTTCGAGTCGATTAAGCGTGGTGAGGTTGTGTCAGTGGATGAAGACAAACTCAATCGATTGTTTGAACAACTGACCGCAGGGACGGAGCAGCTAATAGCACTTCGCACAGATGCTGAGCAGAGCGACGGAGAGAAGAACCGTCTTCGGGCTGAGCAGCAATCGTTGGTTGAGCGAATAACCTCTGCTGGCGGGGGCGGCGGCGACATTGCCACGGTCAAAGAGCTCGTTGAGGAACGCGAACAGATCCGGGGCAAGCTAAGAGAAAGCCACAAGAAGCTTGAGGAAATTTTGTCTGGACGCTTGCCATTCCATCTGATTCCAAAGGAGTTGCTTGAGGCATTTCGTCACCAGTTAGTCGCAGAAGTCAAATGGTTTGATTGGGATGGTGAAAAACGCGCGCTCGAACCTCGAAAAACCCAGTTTGAATCGGCGTTTATGGACCAACTAGAGCCAGCAATTACCCCAAGCTTGTCGGATGACCAGCTATCAGCCATTAAGAAACGGATGGCTGCCGCGTGGGCAACTTTGTTCTATCCGCCGCCAAATGACTGCGCAAAAAAGATCATTCATAACTATCTTCACGAATCTCTTCGCGCCAAAGCTTTGGATTTTCTGAGGTCGATTAACCTCGGGCAAAAGGAAATACAAGACCTGCTCAACGAACAGCATAACCTTTCTCAGCGTGCTGATGAATTGGGGCGAAAGGTCTCGCGGCTTGAAGGTATTGATCGGGACGGAACCCTCTCGGGACTGAAGAAGCAACTGGAGGAAATCCAAAACAGTATCGATGAATTGGGCGATCGTGTTCGCATTGATGATCGAACGACAATTACGCTCGAAGCACAAGTTTCTCAGATGCGCGCGGAGTACGAACGCGAAAAGGGCAAGCTTGATGACTCAAGTCCAGTGAGGGCGATCATAAATAAATCCGAACGAGTTCGTAGCGTCATAGATGAAGTTGTACCAGCCCTGTTCCCGTTGAAAGTTAGGGGGTTGGCTAAAGCGATGACAGATGTTTACAAGCAGCTTGCTCACAAGGATCAGGTCGCCAAAATAGAGATTAACGACGATGGCGCCTCCAAGATCCTCGGCAAGACAGGTAAGGAGATAGCCTTTGATCGGTCGGCCGGCGAAAACCAGATATTCGCAACCGCATTAATTGCAGGTTTAGCGAAGGTATCCGGTGTCAAGGCGCCCATGGTCGTCGATACACCTCTGGGTAGGCTTGATAGCAAACACCGACAAAACATCCTGAAGTTCTGGACTGCTGATAAGAGTCGCCAAGTAATTCTGCTTTCGCAGGATGAGGAAATTGATTTCCACTTTTTCAGGGATATTTCGGACAGCGTGTGCAAGACGTATCTCCTTGAGCATGAGGATGTTGGAGATGGCATTGGCAGAACCACCGCCAAGGAAGACAAGTATTTCGCGAGAGGGCGTCGATGAGTGACCTATCCATCCAGCAAGTAATGAGTTCTCGCTATCGGACCAGTACTGAGGCGGATCGGATTACTGTTGCGCTGATGTCCGGATTGGGGCTTTCCACCAAAGCCAATGTTGCTCGTTTAGCCATCGGAAGATCCATGGCCCTTGGAGCCCTGAATGACATCGGTATCGACGCCAAGGGTCTTGAAATTCCTGCGTCGGTTCTCTTTACTCAGGACGACATTGCGGCGTGGGTTGGTTTAATCGTTACTCATGCGAGTATGCATGGAGGCGAGCCAGTCGATTCAATGGACTCTTTCCGCGCGGCCGTTCGAAAGCATTGGCATCGAGGCGCACATCTTCTGATGGAAGATTGGCAGGCGGCATCTGGCGATTTTGACCGATTCCTGGAGACGCTCATTATCCGGCGTGCCGAACTTCCAGATGTTGCAGAAAATGGCGGCATGCAGAAGGCGGAAGAAAGAACAAAGGTTGATAAGCCTGAGGATGTGTCGAAGCTACTATTGAAGGCGCTGGCGGATATTGGAGTTTCGGCCGAAATAAGAGGCTTGATACACGGACCACGTGTCACCCGCTACAAGGTGTTTTTGTCAGACATCAACCAACTGGATAAGCTCCGTCGTGGTCTTGAGCGCTTGGGTCTCGCACTAAATCTCCAGAGTGCACAACCCACATTGGCACATGGAGACGAAGCCAAAACAGTTAGTCTTGATGTCCCTCGATCGCAAAAGACGTGGCAGCCGGTCACCTTCTCTAAGCTGCGGGAGTGGGTGGCGTCGACGACCATCGATGATGATCAACTAATTGTTTTTCCCGGCGTAGACATTCTCGGCAACCCATATTCATTTGACTTGGCGACAGCTCCACACCTTCTAGTTGGCGGCACCACTGGCAGCGGCAAGAGCGTTTGCCTTCATGCGCTAATTCTTTCTATGCTGCTGCGGCTACCGCCGACAACGCTGAAACTCGCCTTAATCGATCCCAAGCAAGTTGAATTCTCGGTCTACAAGGGTTCCGCCTATCTTTACGGCGGCGATGTTGCTACCGATATTGCAACCACACGTGAGCGCATTTTGGAGCTTGTAGCCGAGATGGAGGCGCGGTATCAGGCTTTCATGTCCTCAGGCGTCAGTAACATCGTTGAAGCCCGCAAAAAGGGTATGGCATTGCCCTACATCGTCGTATTTATTGAAGAGCTTGCAGACCTGTTGTTTCAGGATAAGGACATTGAGGACTACATCGTGAGGCTGGCCCAAAAGGCACGTGCTGCGGGTATCCATTTAGTTTTGGCGACTCAGCGTCCAGATGCAAAGACTTTTTCAGGGCTTATTCGGAGCAATATCCCTGCTCGTATTGCGTTGACCGTTCAGAAGAGCACAGAATCGAACATCATTCTGGATGAATCTGGAGCCGAGGCACTTCTCGGGTCTGGCGACATGCTGGTAAAGGCAAAACCTGGCGGCCAGGCAGATCGGGTGCATGGAGTCAGGGCAACCCGATCCGATATCGTGATGGTGCTTAAGGAACGGTCAAGCCACTAACAAACTGGTAGTGGTCATTACGCAATTCATGAATTGCGTTAAGTTGGTTCGGTTCGAGAATTGCCTCAAACACCGGCGTGCGAGAACGTTGCCTCATTGAACCGGTGTAGTCATGACTGTGAACGCTTCAAAGCCGATCAAGGTTAAGGCTTACTAGGGAACCCTATGGACGATCAACAAGACAATAAGACTTCACGGGAGGAGTTTGAGGCGATCTTCACATACGGTTTTGTCGCCGTTGTGGTGGGTGGCGGGGCCGGTGTATATCTTCCTTTATTGATGGGGAAGGAACTCAGCTCAGACTCGTTGGCGACCTACATATTCGCGGTTCTTGCGCCATTTTGGGTGGACGCGCTATTGCATGAGTCTTACTGGAACGAGCTGTCGAAAGCTATCCGCATGCGCATTGGTCTCGGGTGCGCCTTTGCTGCGTTACTTGGCGTAGTTGCGCTTATTCGGGATGGCAAATCATGGAATCTCACGTCGGGATTGTTTGGTAGTTTGATTGTTCTTGTCTTGTGGTTCTTTCTCGCCCGCTACTCAGGACGATTTAGGCCGGAGCCACCAAGGCCGCCCAAAGGTTCGCTTGGGGGTAACGAGTTGTCGCCTGCTAGGCTCGACGGTGGAGGGCTGCCAACAACATGAATCAACCAATGACAGTGGTACCGGACTCTATTCAAAGAAGTGCGATCCGTGTACGGCAACCTCTCGGTACCTTTTACGCTTTTTGTTTGCGAGCAGATTATCTGAATCGCATTACCTACTCTCTGCCTGCAGAAGTAGTAGAGCGAATGGAAAAGGAATCAAGCGACAACAAGGGTGGATATTCCACTATTGGATCGCAGCGCCCAGAAAAGAAAAGTCGTTTAGATGAGATTGCCTCTTTCATCCGAACCACCGACGCTACATTTCCCAATGCGATCATATTGGCCGCCAATTACGATCTCGATGGCGGCTATATCAAGGATGAAGCGCATTGCTGGAGCGTAACGGGTAACGCCGATGGGCCGTGGACACTCCATATTCCCTCACTAAACAAACAATCGGCCTCTATCATTGATGGGCAACACCGGTTGCATGCGTTTGACCACCTGCCAACGGATGCGCCCGAACGGGCCATGGAATTGTTGTGTGTGGTTTTCCTTGAATTACCCACGCCGTATCACGCGTACGTTTTCGCGACAATCAATTTCAATCAGAAAAAAGTGGATCGTAGCCTAGCGTACGAGCTTTTCGGATTTGACGTAGATGAGCGCCCAGCGCGTTTCTGGTCTCCGGAAACATTAGCCGTTTATTTGGCTCGGTTAATGAATACGGAACAGACATCGCCACTTTTCCGCTCGATCTTTCCTGCGGCGGATTCCGAGAGGCTATTTTCGGATGTTGATGGCCAGCCGAAAGGGGATGTTCGAGTATCAATGGCAACTGCCGTGGACGGCATTTTGCGGCTGCTATCGAAGAATCCAAAAGAAGACCGAAACACGATTCGGCGGCGAGAGAATCAGGAACTGGGCAGGGAAAGCCTTGTCCCGATTAAAGGTGTGCCGCTGCGTGCTATGTTCATTCTTGGCAACGACAAAGCTATTTATGACGTGCTGTGTAACTACTTCACAGCGGTACGGGACACAGTCTGGGCGACAGCTGGAAAGGGTTCGTACTTGCGCAAGACTGTAGGTGTTCAAGCTTTGTTCGACGTGCTTCGCGAACTCCTGGCTACAACCCCCGTTACCTCAGTCAACTTTTCTTCTGAGGCGCTTATTGGCTTGTTGCAACCTTGTACAGAGTTGGACCCGGAAGGTACGAAGTACCAGGCGTCCGGCATCGGTCGCAGCGATATTAGGCGCGATCTTTTGCATGCTCTTGGTAGGGGGTGAACAGATAAGAAGCTCGATGGTACCGGCCCTGCTGTCAGGCGCGAAGACGGCGCTTTCGGTCGGCCGGACAGGCTGTTGAAGGGCGAGTTACCTCGCATATTCGAATCCGTCAGCGAAGCCATCGGGTCGGCGGCTTGATCGTCTTCCGGGTAAGTGGTATAAACCGCGGTATATACCATTCAGCAAGGAGCGTCACCATGCAAACTGCCAAACTGTTCAAGAACGGTCGCAGCCAGGCTGTGCGCCTGCCTGCCGAATTTCGGTTCGACGGTGACGAGGTATTGATTCGCCGCGATCCGGTCACCGGCGATGTCATCCTGAGCCCGCGCAACAGGAAGTTCGAAGAATGGCTCAAGCTGCGCGACAAGCTGATCGCCGAAGCGCCAGCGGAGTTCGAGAACTTCGAGATACCGCGCGACCTCGGACTGCCGGTCGAGCGGGATTGGCCGTGAAAGGCGCCTATCGCTACATGCTGGACACCAACGCTGCGTCCGCATTGATTCGGGGGCGGGTTGGTGAGGCATTGCAAAGTCTGCTGGTGGAGCGAGATGCGTGCATCTCGGTCATTACCGAGGCCGAGTTGCGCTTCGGCGTGGCGCGCCGACCGGACGCAACCCGGCTGGCTAAAGCCGTCGAAGTCTTCCTGCTGGATATTCCCAGCTTGCCGTGGACGTCCGCCACGGCACAGGCCTATGCTGAGTTGCGCACCCGCTTGGAAACCCGAGGTATCGGACTGTCGGCCATGGACTTGCTCATCGCTACCCATGCCTTCGTCGAAGACCGCACCCTTATCAGCGCCGACCGCGCTTTTGCCCAGGTACCCGGCCTGCGTTTGCTCGACTGGTCCGCAAGCAGCGTTTCAGCGCCAGTCGGAGAACCTCCACCGCCAATACGCGCCAAGCCGGCGCGCGCCGGAATTACTTGGAGCGATGTCGACGCTGCCACCGCTCATGCGCGAACTACCGCGGGGCGAACGGCGTCGAAAAAGAAACCTGCTAAAAAACCCAAGTAGGCGTTCCGTCATGCGCTTTGCACTGAATAGGAGTCCGTACCAGCGATCCGGAGGAAAGGGCAGGCGTGGTCAATCCTTTTGCTCCTGCGCGACAGGCGCGTCTGGCCGAAACGCTGCGGCAGCGATCTCCAGCGCCAGCGGCCGCGCGACCCGGATCATGACGTTGAGCAACTCCTGCGCGATCAGTTCGCGCAGCGGCACCAGCGGTCCCGGCAGGCGCACCGAGCGGCTCAGGGAGCGGGTTTCCTCGGCGTAGAGGCGGAACAGGTCATACAGCAACTGCGCGAATTCCTCGCGCGCGTATGTTGCGTGCATGGCGCCGCGCAGACGGCGCATGCCGTCGCACGCGGCGAGGATTTTCGTCGCGGCGTCGTAGAGTAGTTTCATGCGGCGGGCGCGGATCGGCGCGATCTCCTCGTAGCGGATCACGATTTCGACCGGAAAGCGGCCGACGCGGGCGAGAAACCTGCGGTCGATTTCCTGGGTCGCCTGCAGCAACTGCGGCAGCATCGCGTTCCAGTCCGGCGCGGCGGCGCCTGCCAGCTCGCGGGCGCGCAGGATCACCAGCCTGTCCTTCTCGATTTCCTTTTCGACGTTGAGCGCCAGCACCGGCTCCAGGTGCGGCAGGGCCAGGCGCAAGGGCAGGGCGGCGCGCAACGCGGTGGTGGTGCGCCGGCTGTAGGTGGCGAGAATCCGGCCGTTGAGCCTGGCCAGTGAATGCGCCCGCTTCACGCCGCGCCTAGTCCGGCAGAACCTGGGTCACCGATACCGGCTTCGTCGCCCGGTGGAAGCCCAGCATGCCGTGAAACACGGTGTCCACCTTGACTTCGATGTAGCCTAGTTCGCGCAGCAGGATCGACAGCTCCTCGGCAGTGTAGAACAGCTCCAGCGCGTCGAGGAAATACTGCTTGGCCTTGACCGCGGCCGGGCCGCTGCCGACGATCATGCCGGTGATGCCGAGGCAGCCGCGCAGGTAGGTGTAGTAGAGGTTCTTCACGATCGGATTGCGCGGCCGCAGCATGTCGGAATGGTGGAAATGGCCGCCGGGTTTGAGCACGCGCAATATCTCGGTGAACACTTCGCGCACGCGCAGATGGCGCGAGGCGAACTGCAGCGTGACGACGTCGAAATGGTTGTCGGGGAAGGGCAGCGTGTGCACGTCGCCGATGTTGCTCTTGATCTGGAAGCCCTGGGCGGCGGCGCGCTGCTGGCCGACGGTTTGCATGGCGACGCTGCGGTCCATGGCGTGCACGTCCAGCGTCGGTTCGCGCTTGAGCAGGGCGATGCCGATGGCGTTGGTGCCGGCGCAGACGTCGAGCACCTTCTGCTGCGGCTGCAGATCGACCAGTTGCATGAAGCGCCGCAGGAAATTGCCGAACTGTCCCAGCGCGGCGATGTTGTTGGCCCGGTCGTAATAGGGGGCGACGTCGGCAAAGACGTCGTTCAGTTCATTGCTCCAGACGTCGCCGAGACGTTCCTCGCGAACAGCCTCCCGCGAGGCCAGTGGGGGTGGTGCCATTGGTCTTGTTCTTTCCCTGAAAAGTGATTGATCGGCCTAGATGCGCGCCAGAAACACCGCCGAGGCAATGCTGCCGAATATCGCCGCGGCATAGAGGACGGTGGCGGCCAGCGTGTCGACGCGCAGTCCGAAGTCGTAGCAAGTGCAGCGCAGTCGATGCGCCGAACTCCACAGCGACAGGGCCACCACGCCGAAAATGATCAGCTTGCCGACGCCGCTGCGGGCGAAGGCATGCATGTTCTGATAATCGAGTCCGGCCGGAACATGCCCCAGCGCGGCGAGGAAGGTCAGCAGGACAATCACCGGGATGCAGAATGCGATCACCGTGCCGCCGGCAGCGAAGGGGAACCAGACCACGGGTTTATTCGACTTGGCCATCTCAGAACACTCCCGCAAGATAGAGCACGACGATGGACAGCACCGCCCATGCCGCGTAGTGCGCGCCCGAAATCAGGTTGCCGGGCACGAAGTCTTCGCCGATCTGCAGCGGCATGGCCTTCTGCGTGGCGTTGAACCAGGTGGCGGCGTGATACACCGCGGCGATCAGGGCGAGGAAGTGAAACACGATCGATGCCGGGCCTTGCAGCGCCAGCAGGAAGCCTTCCCAGGCGGTCGGGCCGTCGGCCAGGCGTTGCAGGCCTATGACCAGCAGCACGCAGTAGGCGCCGACGAAGATGCTGGTGATCTCGCGCGACATATAGCGCAGATAGCGCGGCTGGCGGAAATACCAGGAGGTCGGCGGGACCTCGCGAACCAGGGGTTTGCGGCTCATGATTTTTCTCCTGCGTCCTCGCGGGAGATACTATCCCCAGCGGATTTTCCTCCCGGAATCAGGTGTTCGACGATCCAGTCGATCGAACTGGTGATCTTCATTTGCTGTAGCGCGCTGGCCGGATCGACATGGGCCGGGCAGACCTCCGAGCAGGCGCCGACGAAAGTGCATTCCCAGACGCCCTCGTGGGTGGCGACCACTTCCTGGCGCTCCTTGCGCCCGCCGTCGCGGGAGTCCAGATTGTAGCGGTGCGCCAGGGTCAGCGCCGCCGGACCGATGAAGCTCGGCGTCAAGCCGTATTGCGGGCAGGCCGCGTAGCACAGCATGCAGTTGATGCACATCGAATACTGGCGGAACTTCATGAGCTGCGCCGGAGTTTGCTTGTACTCGCCCTCGCTGATCGGCTTCTTTTCCTTCGGGATGATGTAGGGCTTGACGCGCTTGAGCTTTTCCATGAAGTCGTCGGGCGCGGTGACCAGGTCGCGCTCGACCGGAAAATGCGCCAGCGGCTCGACCCGGATCACGCCTTCGTAGTCGCGCAGGAAGGCATGGCAGGACAGCTTCGGTTCGCCGTTGATCATCATGCCGCAACTGCCGCAGACGGCCATGTGGCAGGACCAGCGATAGTTGAGCGTGGGGTCGATGTCGGCCTTGACCTTGTTCAGGGCATCGAGCACCACCCATTCTTCCTGACAGACCACTTCGTAGCGCTGAAAGTGGGCCTCGATGTCGGTGTCCGGGTTATAGCGCAGGACTTCGAGCTGGACGGTGCGTTCTTTCATTTGTGGTCTCCCGAGTAATCGCGCACGCCCGGCGGCGATTTGGTGATCACCACGTCGAGGTAATCGACGCGGGGAACGTCCAGTCCCTGGTGGTAGACCATGGTGTGGCGCAGGTAATTCTTGTCGTCGCGTTCCACGTAATCGAGGCGCTGGTGGGCACCGCGCGATTCCTTGCGCGCCAGTGCGCCGACCGTCACGGCTTCGGCGCAGTCGAGCATGGAACCGAGTTCGAGCGCCTGGAACAGGTCGGTGTTGAACACGCTGGACTTGTCGGTGAGTTTCACATGGCGGTAGCGCTGGCGCAGTTCGTGGATCTTGTTCACGCCCTCCTGCAGGCCTTCCTCGGTGCGGTAGATGCCGACGTTCTTTTCCATGGTGTCCTGCATCTCCCTGCGCAGGCCCGACATGGATTCGGTACCGTCGGTGCGTGAGAAGAGTTCGCCGATGCGCTGCAGCGTCTTTTCGGCCTGGGCATTCAGCGCGGCGGCATCGGGAGCCGGCAGGCCCTGCACATGTTCTGCAGCGGAGAGCGCAGCGCGGTGGCCGAACACCAGCAACTCGACCAGCGAATTCGAACCCAGCCGGTTGGCGCCATTGAGGCTGACGCAGGCGCACTCGCCGGCGGCGAAAAGGCCGGGCAGGGGTGTCGCGGCCGCGGTATTGGTGGAAATGCCGCCCATCATGTAATGCACCACGGGGCGGATCGGTACCGCCTCCTTGACGATATCGACACCGAGGTAAGCCTCTGCCAGTTCGCGCACCAGCGGCAGGCGTTCGTTGATCTTCTTTTCGCCGAGATGGCGCATGTCGAGCAGCACGCATTCGCCCCACTGCGTGGTCACCGTATTGCCCTTTTGCAGTTCGTGCCAGTAGGCCTGGCTGACGCGGTCGCGCGGACCCAGTTCCATGGTCTTGAGTTGCGGGTGGCCAACCGGTGTCTCGGGGCCCATGCCGTAGTCCGCCAGGTAGCGGCGGCCGTGCTTGTTGACCAGGATGCCACCTTCGCCGCGACAGGCTTCGGTCAGCAGGCTGCCGGTATTGGGCAGGCCGGTCGGGTGGTACTGGACGAATTCCATGTCCTTCAGCGGTGCGCCGGCGCGGTAGGCCATGGCCATGCCGTCGCCGGTCTTGATCGCGCCGTTGGTGGAGAAGGGGAACATGCGGCCGGCACCGCCGCCGGCGATGATCACCGCCTTGGCGTGGAACTGGCGCAGTTCGCCGCTGCGCATTTCCATGGCGGTCACGCCCTGACAACGGCCGTCATCGACCAGCAGGTCGAGCGCGTAATACTCGTCGTAGCGGCTGATCGAGGGGAATTGCAGCGAGGTCTGGAACAGGGTGTGCAGGATGTGGAAGCCCGACTTGTCGGCGGCGAACCAAGTGCGTTGCTTCTTCATGCCGCCGAAGGGCCGCACCGCCACCGAACCGTCGGCTTCGCGGTTCCAGGGGCAGCCCCAGTGTTCCAGTTGCTTCAATTCCTTGGGCGCTTCGTGGATGAAGTATTCGACGCAATCCTGGTCCGATAGCCAGTCGCCGCCGCCCACGGTATCGTCGAAGTGCATGTCGAAGCTGTCGTCGGGCTTGATCACGCCGGCAGCACCGCCTTCCGCGGCGCAGGTGTGGCTGCGCATCGGATACACCTTGGAGATCAGCGCGATGCGCAGTTTCGGGTCGGTTTCGGCGAGGGCGATCGCGGCACGCAGCCCGGCACCTCCTGCACCTATGATTGCAACATCGGTCGATATGGTTTCCATTGGGCCACCCGTGGAGTATTCGTTGTTCTTGGGGCGATAGTATCGACGCTTTGCTCTTTACGCGGTTGATTTGTGTCAACCAGCTCCGGCTGGACTTAGGCACACCGTATCATTCGGGTGTCGCGCGCCATGTCCGGCGTCCGGACGCTGTTCCCGGTCTGGCATTCGCGCCGCGCAGCCGTTATAATCGCGGGCTTCGTGTAGCCCCAATCTTGTCATCATGCGCGCCAAACTCGTTGCCGGAAACTGGAAAATGCATGGCAGTCTCGCCACCAATGCGGGACTGCTGCAAGCTGTACGCGACGGCGCCAAAGGCCGCGCCGAGGTGGCTGTCTGCGTGCCTTACCCCTACCTGGCCCAGGCGCAAGCCGTGCTCGCCAGCAGCAGCGTGGGCTGGGGCGCCCAGGATGTCTCCGAACATGCCCAGGGCGCCTGGACGGGTGAGGTTAGCGGGGCAATGCTGGTGGATTTTGCCTGCCGCTATGCCCTCGTCGGCCATTCAGAACGCCGGTCGTTTTTCGGCGACACCGATGCCGTGGTGGCGGCCAAGTTCGCCGCAGCGCTCAAGGCCGGACTGATTCCGGTGCTGTGCGTCGGCGAATCGCTGGCGGAGCGTGAGGCCGGCATCACCGGCGAGGTGGTGACGCGGCAGATCGACGCGGTCATTGCAGCGAATGGCATTGAAGCCTTTGCCCGCGCAGTCGTCGCCTATGAGCCGGTATGGGCGATCGGCACCGGACGCACCGCGTCCCCGGAGCAGGCGCAGGAGGTTCATGCCCAGATCCGCGCACGCTTCGCGCGCGACAGCAACGATGTCGCCGCCGGTCTGCGCATCCTCTATGGCGGCAGCGTCAAGGCCAACAATGCAGCCGAGCTCTTCGGGCAGGCCGATATCGATGGCGGGCTGATCGGCGGTGCTTCCCTGGTGGCGGCGGATTTCCTCGCCATTTGCGCCGCTGCCTGAACGTAATTTAGAGATTTGAAGAGGTTCTCATGGACTTGATGCATACCGTGATTCTGACCGTGCATATCATCGCCGGTCTGAGTGTCATCGGCTTCGTGCTGCTGCAGCACGGCAAGGGCGCCGACATGGGCGCGGCTTTCGGCAGCGGTGCCTCGGGCAGCCTGTTCGGCGCCACGGGTTCGGCGAACTTCCTGTCGCGCGTGACGGCAGCACTTGCGGTGGTGTTTTTTCTGACCAGCCTTGCGCTTTCCTACATTGCCACCTCGCGCCCCACGGTGTCGGGTAGCGTGATGGATTCGGCGCCGGCCGCACAGACCGCACCTGCGACTCCGGCGCAGACGCCGGCGGCACCCGACTCGAAGGCAAAGGACATTCCGAAATAAGCTTCAGGCCTCAACGGCCATAGATTTTTTTGTTGCGGCGCACGAACGAGTCAATGGCTTGTTATATAATTCGCGCCGCTCCCGCAGTAACGATATTGCCGACGTGGTGAAATTGGTAGACACGCTATCTTGAGGGGGTAGTGGCGCAAGCTGTGTGAGTTCGAGTCTCACCGTCGGCACCAGTAAAAAAGCAGCAAGCAAGGCAGCAAAAAGGTAGTCGTGTGTCGGTTCACCTGCGAAGGATTGCAGGTTGGCCGGCCGAAACCAACAAGTGAAGTGGCCGTCCCACCAAAATGCTGGATAATTACTTCCCGATTCTTGTCTTTATCTTGGTGGGCCTCGCTTTCGGTTGCGCACCCATCCTCCTCGGTTGGCTGATTGCGCCCAATCGTCCGGACAGCGAGAAGCTTTCCGCCTTCGAATGCGGTTTCGCACCCTTCGAAGATGCGCGCATGAAGTTCGATGTGCGCTACTACCTGATCGCCATCCTCTTCATCCTGTTCGATCTCGAAATCGCCTTCCTGTTCCCGTGGGCAACGATCTTCAAGGAGATCGTCGGTACCGACTCGATGAAGCTGTTCGGGTTCGTCGAGATGTTCGTGTTTATCGGTATCCTCGTCGTTGGCTACGTCTATGCGTGGGCCAAGGGAGCGCTGGATTGGGAATGAAGAATCGTAACTGCGAATTGGTCGTCCCCCCCCCCCCGACCCCCGCCCCGGGGCGGGGGCCAGGGGGTGGGGGGCTTCATGGCCCCTTCGGGGAGGCGAAGCCTCCCCCGCCTTGAGGCGGGGGTTGGGTGGTGGGCGATCTATTGCCTTTGCCCTTGGGCAAAGGCGGCTATTTTCAATAGCCCCCTTTGCCCAAGGGCATGGGCAGACCACCGACCTTGCAGCCTTCCTTGGCGGCGCCGCCATCGGGGAAGAGTTCGAACAGCAGCGCGCTATCAGCTTCGGGCATGTCGCCCTCTTCCTGCAGCCCCTTGATCAGGTTGCGCATGTTCGGCGTGTGGCCGTCTTCCTTGTATCTTTCGCGCAGGAAATTGACGACCTTCCAGTGCTGGTCGGTCATCGTGATGCCACAGGCGGCGGCGATGACGTGCACCGCCTCCTCGCTGAAATCAGGCTCCAGCAGATAGCCGTATTCGTTAACTTCCTTCTCGACGCCGTTGATGGTGTAGCTCATGGGATCTCCTCTCTGAATTAGTCACCCCTTTCCTCGGGAAAGGGGCTGGGGGATAGGCAATCAAAAATCGATTTGAAGCAGGCCTTCAGGTCTTCTTCAGATAAAACTCGTGCACGCCGCGCCCGGATTCATGCGTAAAAACCAGATTGGCGGCGCCGGCCTTGGCCCAGGACGTGATGTCGTCGGCCGAGCCGGGGCAATCGCTGATCAGTTGCAGGACCTCGCCCGGCTGCATGCCGTCGAGCAGCTTCTTGGCCTGCACGATGGGGCCGGGGCAGGACACGCCGCGCATGTCCAAGGTGACTTGGGCGACCGGCGTGGCATTGGCGCCGCCGGCGCGCTGGATCAGGTAGGCATGCTTGTGGCCGCCCAGCTTTTCGCTGCCGAGCACGACATTGCCGGTCACCTTGGCCCAGGCAAAGAGGTCGTCGGCGGTGCCCGGACAATCGGAAATCAGGCGCAGGGTCTGGCCGGGCTGCAGGTCGTCGATCAGTTTCTTGGCGCCCAGGAGCGGTGCCGGACAGGGCAGGCCGCTTACATCGAGCATCACGGTGGCTACTTGGGACATCAGGGTTCTCCTCGTTCGATTAGGGTCAGTTGCCGACGGCAACGACCGATTTATGTGGAATAAATAAACCGCAGCCCAGCGCGAAGTCCTCCTCGAACCGGTTGTAGTGGTCGCAGGCCAGGCCGGAGACGGTGCCATCTTTGATGTTGCCGCCCTCCTG